>CALGZX010000155.1 GCA_937934165.1 uncultured Collinsella sp. | reverse complement strand
CATCGCGGTGCGTGCGGATAGTTTCCTCGACGAGCTTTTTGCCGGTCACGTCGATAAAGAGGGGGACGGATGCCTTGAGCACGCCCATCAGGCGGGGAACGACGAGGTTTCCGGAGCTCTCGGCAATGGCATTGTGGAACGCGGTGTCGGCGGCGGAGTAATCCTCACCGGCCTCGGCCAGGCACTCGGATTCGTCGCAGAGCTCTTTGATACAGACGACCTGGTCGTTGGTCGCGTGCTCGGCTGCCAAGCGTGCCATCTGCGGCTCGATCATAAAGCGCACCTCGAGTAGGTCGCGCGCCAGACGCTGCTTGTCGTCGATAAAGGTAAAGCCCAGCGGGTCGTCGGCAATGCCGGGGTTTGACGCCACATAGGTGCCCGAACCCTGCTTAATGCGCACGATATTGCGCGACTGCAGCAACTTCATGGCCTCGCGCACGGTGCTCCTGCCGGCGCCCAAGCGCTCGACCAGCACGGTTTCCTTAGGCAGGCGATCGCCTTGCTCAAGGTGTTCATCCAGAATCAATTGAATGATTTTCTCCGATATTTGCTCGGGGAGTCCCGATTCGGCGCGGGCCATAGCTATACCTTTCATTACAAAATTCATCTGAGCTATTTTAGCGCACCACGGATGCGATATTGGCCGCTGGATTTGAGTCGGGCGGCTTAGATATACCGTTCGCAGCGCAAATACGACCGTTTACCAAATACATCAGATGTATTTCGAACAAATTTCAAAATGAAACATCAGACCTTTCCAAAACACGTTATAGTCATCAGATGAATTCAAAAGGTCTGATGAATTGGAGGAAAGATGTCAGACCCAACGTTTATGGCCGACCCCACCAGGCTGGTCATCGCCGCTATCGTGGGCATCGCGCTGCTGCTTGCGCTCATCATTAAGTTCAAGCTGCATCCTGTGCTTTCGATGATGGTCTCGGCGCTCGCGATCGGCATCGGCGCCGGTATGCCGCTCGACCTGGCGGCGGACACTGTCACCAAGGGCGTGGGAACCACGCTGCAAAACATCTCCCTGCTCATTGGCCTCGGCTCGATGTTTGGCCAAATTCTTGAGGAGAGCGGCGGCGCCAAGAAGATCGCCCAGACCTTCATCGATACCTTTGGGCAGGGTCATTCCAGCTGGGCGCTGGGCATTACCGGTCTGGTTATCGGCACTACGGTGTTCTTTGAGGCGGGCGTAGTCGTTTTGATTCCGCTTGCGTTTAGCGTGGCATCGCAGACCAAAAAGTCGACGCTCTACTACGGCATCGCGCTGCTCGCAGGACTTGCCGCTGGCTATGCGTTTGTGCCGCCATCGGCCGGTTCGGTTCTGGTCGCCGGCACGCTCGGTGTCGACCTGGGCACCATGATTCTCGTCGGTATCCCTACCGCCTTCATCGCCATGGCGATCGCCGGCGTCATCTGGGGTCGCAACGTGGGCGGTCGCATTTTTACCGATGTTCCGGAGCACTTTACCTCTGCCGAGGGTGCGAGCGACGAAAAGGAGCTTCCCTCCTTTGGCATGGTGCTTGCCATCGTGCTCACGCCGCTTTGTCTGATTTTGCTGGGCACGTTGTCCTCTTATATCCCCATGCCCGCCGAGCTCGCCTCGATTCTCGCCTTCCTGGGCAAGCCGTTTGTCGCTTTGACGCTCGCCACGCTCGTCGCGATGTATCTGCTGGGTGCGCGCCGCGGCTACTCCGGCGCCGAGCTCAAGGCCCTGCTCGACCGTTCTCTTAAGCCCGTCGGCATGATCTTGCTGGTTATCGCCTGTGGCGGCGTCATTCGCTGGATGCTGCAAGACTGCGGCTTGGGCCAGGTTATCGGCCCCGTGCTCGAGGCCTCTCCGCTGCCCCTGGTGGTCGTCGCCTTCTTGATTGCCGTCATGGTGCGTGCCTCGGTCGGTAGCTCCATCGTCGCCATGACCATGGCATCGGGCATTATGGCCGCCATGCCCGCGGTCGCCGGCGCTTCGGTGCTCATGCGTGCCGCCATCTGCCTTGCCATCTGCGGCGGCGCCACGGCTCTCTCGCACGTCAACGATGCCGGTTTCTGGATGTGCTCTTCGTTCCTCGAGATTGACGAGAAGACCACCCTCAAGTCCTGGACCGTTATGGAGACGCTCATCGGCCTTTCGGGTCTCGCCTGCGCCCTGGTGATCTCGTTCTTCGCCTAGTCGGGCATCTTTTGCCGAGCACATCGCTCGGCAGCCACCTACACCAGATTTATTCACCAACGATTGGTACAACCGTTCAAACCAAAAGAGGAGAACATCATGGACGAGAAGACCAAAGCACAGATTCAGCAGGAGGCCGCCGACCTGGTTGCCAAGCTGCAGCCGCGTTCTGGCAAGTTCCGCACCATCAGCCCCGAGATGGACCCGCTGCGCCTGGGCTCTGGCTGGAGCATCGAAGACCTGGACAAGCCGCAGGTCATCATCGAGTCGACCTTTGGCGATTCGCACCCGGGTTCTGCCGGCCTGTTCGAGCTGGTCGAGGAGGTGCGCGCTGGCGTTGCCGAGGCTGGTGGCCACGGCGCCCGTTACTTCTGCACCGACATTTGCGACGGTGAGGCCCAGGGCCACGACGGCATTAACTACTCGCTGCCCAGCCGCGACATGATCGCCAACATGATCGAGATCCACGCCAAGGCCACCCCGTTCGATGCCGGTGTCTTCGTCGCCAGCTGCGATAAGGGCTTGCCCGCGAACCTCATGGCCATGGGCCGCATCAACATCCCCTCCATCGTTGTCACCGGCGGTGTCATGGATGCCGGCCCCGATCTGTTGACCCTGGAGCAGCTCGGCGCGATTTCTGCTCGCTACGAGCGCGGCGAGATCTCCCGCGAGGAGCTTGAGTTTGCCAAGCACAACGCATGCCCCAGCTGCGGCGCCTGCTCCTTTATGGGCACCGCCTCGACCATGCAGGTTACCGCCGAGGCCCTGGGCCTTATGCTCCCCGGCACGGCCCTGCTGCCCGCAACCAGCTCCGATCTGCGTGAGTTTGCGCGCGAGGCCGGCCGTCAGTCCGTGTGGCTCTCCGAACACAACCTGTGCCCGCGCGACATCGTGACCAAGGAGTCCTTCGAGAACCTCATTATGGTCCACGGTGCCATTTCGGGCTCCACCAACTCGCTGCTGCATATCCCCGCGATTGCCCGCGAGTTTGGCATCGAGATGTCCGCCGACGACTTCGATCGCCTGCACCGTGGCGCCCACTACCTGCTCAACGTTCGCCCCGCAGGTGAGTGGCCGGCGCAGTTCTTCTACTATGCGGGTGGCGTGCCGCGCATCATGGAGGAGATCAAGTCGATGCTTCACCTCGACGTTATGACCGTCACCGGCAAGACCCTCGGCGAAAACCTCGAGGACCTTAAGAACAACGGCTACTACGAGAAGTGCGGCCGCTACTTGGAGAAGTGGAACCTCAAGCGCGAAGACATTATTCGCCCGTTTGACCAGGCTTTTGGTACCGACGGCTCTATCGCCATCCTCCACGGCAACCTTGCCCCCGAGGGTGCCGTCGTCAAACACACGGTTGTTCCGCGCGAGATGTTCCGGGCCACGCTTAAGGCTCGCCCGTTCGATTGTGAGGAGGACGCTATCCACGCCGTCCTGACGCACGAGATCAAGCCCGGCGATGCCGTCATCATTCGTTATGAGGGCCCCAAGGGCTCCGGCATGCCCGAGATGTTCTACACCACCGAGGCTATCGCCAGCGACCCCGAGCTGGGCGCAAGCATTGCCCTGATCACCGACGGCCGCTTCTCCGGCGCCTCCAAGGGCCCGGCTATCGGTCATGTTTCGCCCGAGGCTGCCGTGGGCGGCCCGATTGCCCTGATCGAGGAAGGCGACCTGATCCAGATCGACATCCCCGAGCGCTCGCTGTCCATCGTGGGCATCGCCGGCAAGGAGATGGAGCCGGCCGAGGTCGACGCCGTCCTGGCCGAGCGTCGCGCCGCTTGGAAGCCCAAGGCTAATCGTTACACCTCCGGCACGCTCAAGTTCTTTACCGAACATGCAGTTTCCGCCATTCAGGGTGGCTACATGGAGTAGCGCCCGGGCGCATCGATTCCCTCTCATAGATGCGTGGCGCAAAGAGCCCCGAGTTCATACGAGCTCGGGGCTCTTTGCGTCTAGATTGGGGACGCATAGCCGGACGAAAACAATTTGCGTCTGGTAATAAGCGTACGAAAGCGCAATTTACGTCTTAATTTCGGACGCAAATCAAGACGAAAACCGTTTACGTCTGCTTTAAATCCGTACGAAAACGGTTTTCACCTTGCAGGGCAGTTGCCGTTTCTACAGTTCAACTTCCAGTTCGGCTTTGTGTTCGTAGAGGTAGTCGCGCATGTAGGGGATGGCAAATGAGACCTTGCCGTACGAAGGAGCCTCGATAATCGATTCTCTTAACAGGCGGCTGCGGACGGAGCTCACCTGTTGAGGCGTTTTGTTTAGGGCATCGGCAACCATGCTGGTCGAGCTCGTCTGCCCCAAAGACGCCATGCTCAGCAGATAAGCGATGCACGTGGGCGGAATGCGCTGCAGCGCGGGCTCAATCACCATGGCGCAGAAGCGTTCGCGTGCCGTTGCAATGCCACGCTCGGCTTCTTCTTCTCCAATAATCGCTGTGTGCGCGCGTCTTGCCAACTGCCATGCGTAGTATCCAACGAGTTGGATCATGAAAGGATAGCCTTGCGTTGCCTCGGCAAGTTGGCCGGCAATACCTGGCTGCAACTCCATGCCAGACGCTTCAATGGTTTCCTCGAGGGAGTACGACACTTCGGTTACTGCCACAGCCTTCAGATCAAAGGGGAGGGCACGGCGCAAAAACGTAAGTGTCTTTCCGTTGATGATGCTTTCAATCATCGAAGGCAGCCCAGCAAAAACAAAGGCGATATCAAGGTCTTCGCCGATAACCTGCTGAATCGCAATGGAGAGCGTTCGGACCTCATCGAGCTCTGCGTCTTGAACCTCGTCGAGAGTGATGAGCAGGCCATTTTCATTCCTGGATATTGTCTGTCTCATGGCGTCGCGTAGCGATGGGCCGATTCGCTCAATATCTATGCTGCCGATGGATATGCCAGCTACGGTGGGCTCAAATCTGGCGTGTTTGGCCTGGAATTTGGGCTGCAGCTGTTCGAGAATGCGCTGGCAAAGTCCCTCGGTTGCGACCTCTTTTATGACCGTCCAGCCACGGCTTTGCGCCAAACGTGAGCACTCGTCAAGGAGGACTGTCTTGCCCGTTCCACGGACGCCGGCTATGCGCATTAGGCGCCCAGGGGCACCAGGCCCGTTGGTGAGGCCTTCACTGAATTCTTCAAGTACATCTTCGCGGCCGATAATCGTGGGAGGTGTTTTACCTGCTGTGGGCTTAAAAGGGTTTGTTTGCATGTGAGCCACCTTTGCTCAAGATATAGCAAAGTATAGCAAAGTATAGCAAGATATAGCAAAGTATAGTGAGATATAGCAACGTATAGCGCTGTTCGCGGGTTCTTACGGTGGTGCTATTTTCCGAATGCCGCGCGGATAAAGCGCTGGGCGAACAGCTTGTTGGCAACTCACGAGGGCTCGGGTTGCCAATTTGGGATGGAGTAGTGCTGTGCCACGAATAGGGCCTATCTACTACGTTTAAGCCGCAGAGGTCAACCATAGCCGGCTATTTTGAAAATCGACAAGCTGTCTACCTGCGGTTTTGTTTTCACGGTTTTCGGTATGGCCGAGGCTATCCGTGTTAACGTAGTAGATGGGCCCCTTTTGTGGCAAGGGGCCGACCTGCGGCTCAGGGTAGCCAAAAAAGCCCCGTCCCAAAAAGACTGTTGGAAGTTGCGGTGGAATAGTTCCTGTTTTTGCTGCTGACGGCTTTGAGCAGGAACTATTCCACCGCAACTTATGAGGGGGCGGGGGATGCGATAGTATTGCATGGTGGTATTCGATTAACCGAGGGTTTATCCGAGGGCTTTATGGAACAGCACCAGCATTATCAGAGCCTGCAAGATCAGGCATACAACGCATTGCGCTCCAAGATCATCTATGCCGAGCTCAAGCCCGGCACGCGCCTTTCGGCGATTGGTCTGGAAAAGGAGACGGGAATCGGGCGCACGCCCATTCGCGAGTCCTTTGTGCGCCTGCGTGAGCAGGAGCTGGTGGAAACGCGTCCCAAAAGCGGCACCTACGTTTCTAAGATCAGCATGGAACGCGCCGAGAACGCTTGTTTCTTGCGCGAGAAGCTCGAGAGAAGCGTGCTCATTAAATGTTGTTCGGCTGCTACGCCCGAGCAAAAGCAGCGGCTTGAGCAGATTCTTGCCGAGTCCGAGTCACTCGACCATAGCGAAACACGTCGCTTTTTCGATCTGGACAACCTGTTCCATGAGACGTGTTTTGAGATTGCCGGCCGCCACATGTTGTGGGATTGGATGAAGAGCGTCAATACGCATTTTGAGCGATACAACTGGTTGCGTATGGTGTCGCAGAATCTGGATTGGGAGCCGATTCGTCGGCAGCATCGCCGGATTCTCGAGGCCATTAAGAGGGGCGATACCGACACGGCGAGTTATCTGGCAGAGACGCACTTGCACCTGATGCCCGAGGAGCAGGGCCCGGTTATCGCCTTGCATCCCGACTATTTTGAGCTGTCCAAAGACTCGTTCATCTAATCAATCCCCATATAAGTTGCGGTGTAACCGGGGCACAAAGCCGCGGCGCCGCTTGGAAGAAAAGACCGGAAGCAAGGGTCCATTCCTCCAGACGGCGCCGCAGCTGTTTTGATGGCTCGGCTTTCGTCGATGTGGCTCGGCTGGGCGCGGTTGCCAGCCGAGTATACAAAGCGGCTCGGGGGCGTGTCGCTTCCGTCACGTTCTATCAGCATGCAAGACGGTTTTGGTTCTTGCTCGTGACGGAAACGGCGCGCTTCCGAGCCGTTTTAAAAGAAAGGGGGCGAGGTCTAGGGTACGCCCCCTTTCACGATAGAGAGCTAAACCTAGCCGCGGACCTTCTTGACGACATCCATGGCCTCGCGGGCGATCTGCTCGACCTTGGAGAAGTCGCCGTCGGCAAACAGGGCCGGCTTGACCATCCAGGTGCCACCGCAGGCGATGATGGCGGAGGAGCTCAGGTACTCCTCGACGTTGGCGGTGCTCACGCCGCCGGTAGGCATAAAGCGGTGACCGACAAACGGAGCGGCGAGGGCCTTGATGGTGTTCAGGCCGCCATACTGGGACGCGGGGAAGAACTTGGTGACCTTGAGGCCCAGATTTTCGGCTGCGGTGACCTCGGAGGGGGTCACGGTGCCGGGAAGGACAGGCAGGTCGATGTCGATGCAGTGCTTCACGACGTCCTCGTTATAACCCGGGGAGACGATGAACTTGGCACCGGCGGCGCGAGCCTGCTCAACCTGCTCGACGGTCAGGACGGTGCCGGCACCAACGCACATCTCGGGCTCGGCCTCGGCCATAGCGGCGATGCACTCGGCGGCGCAGGCGGTGCGGAAGGTGACCTCGGCGGACTTCATGCCGGCCGCCATAAGGGCGTGGGCGAGCGGGGCGGCGTCCTCGACCTTGTCGAGCACGACGACCGGCACGATGCCCAGGGACTCAAGCGTGGTGTAGAACTGATCGAACATGATGTTCCTTTCGATGTGTGGCGCGCATGGGCGCGTAATTGCCAAATGTGCTGGTCAGGAGCCGATTTTGAATTGGTTATCGGAGGCACTGCTTGGGGTCACAAGCAATTCCAAAACCGGCTGCTCGACCAGTCATGTAGGGAATGCCAGGCAAAACCGGAATGGGACTGGTGGTTTTGCCCGACCGGAGGAATCGGGGAGCGGGCCGCAGGGGTATGGGATTGGAAAGCTGCGGCCCGCGGAATGGAGACGGATTAGCGTGCGACGCGAGTGCCACCGTCGGCGGCGTTTGCCACGGCGGCAATCTCGTCGGCGGTCACCAGATTGGAATCGCCCTTGATGGTGAGCTTGAGGATCGAGGCCGCAATCGCGTAGTTGACGGCGTCCTGTGGATCAAAGTCGTTGATGAGGGCGTGGACCAAGCCGGCGTTAAAAGCATCGCCGGCGGCAACGCCCTCGAGCACGTGCACGTCGTGGGCAGGGGAGAACCAGTGCGCGCCGCTCTCGGCGTCATAGAGCATGCCCATCCAGATGGAGCGCTCGACGCAGGAAATGTTGCGGACGACCGAGGCGACCTTCTTGCAGCCGTACTCGGCGCAGATCTGGCGGGCCATCTCGACGTAGGTGTCGCGCTCCTCGATGCCGTGGGCAAGGGAGCCGGAGACGCAGGTCATACCGAGGCCGGCAGGCGCGTCCTCGTCGTTGGCGATGCAGATGTCGACGAGCGGCAGGAGCTCCTTCATGGTTGCCTGCGACTTCTCAGGCGACCACATCTTGCCGCGATAGTTAACGTCGCACACGGTGGTGATGCCCTTGGTGCGGCAGGCGGTGAGGGCGTCTTTGCACGCAGCTGCCATCTCGTCGGAGACAGCGGGCGTCACGCCGGAGAAATAGAAGACATCGATGCCCTTGAGGATCTCGTCCCAGTCAAAGACGTCGCGCTTGGCCATGCTGATGGCCGAGTACTTGCGGTCGTAGACGCAGCCGTTGCCGCGCTGCGAGGCACCGATCTCAAACACATAGGAGCCAAGACGGTCGCCCTGACGCACGACGCGCGTGGTGTCGACGTCGTAAACCTTGAGCGAACGCAGGGCGCACTCGCCCAGACGGTTGGCCGGGACAACGGAGACGTAAGCGGCCTTGTCACCTTGGTAAGCCAGAGAAAGCGCGGTGTTTGCCTCGGCGCCGCCGTAGCGGACATCAAACTCGGTCGCCTGCTCAATGCGCAGATGGTCTTTGGGCGAGAGCCTCATCATGATCTCGCCGAAGGTAAGAACCGTTTTACCCATGGTTGCGCAGCTCCTTTTTGCTCGTGTGTACACCTTTGATATGGCGTTGGCACGGAGGTGCCAAGACGGTAGGGTGCGTCTTTGCACCTCCGTGCCAACGCTTGCCGAAATCGGTTTACGAAATCGGTTTCGTTTCGAGTTGTAGTATACTCACCTACAGCGTTTTGCAAGCGAGATTTTTAAAAAAATGCCTAAAATGGCTCAGACTGCCGACATTGGGAAACGGGGTGCGCTATGGCGCAGATGAGAATCAAGGACATTGCCGTCGAGGCGGGCGTGAGTCCGGCCACGGTCTCGCGCTATCTCAATAACCGCCCCGGGCAGATGACCGAGGAAACCCGCGCTCGCATCGCGGCGGTTATCGAGCGCACTGGCTATCGCCCACGTGCCGCCGCACGCAATCTACGCAGCTCACGCACCAACCTCATCGGCGTGATTCTGGCCGACATCGCCAACCCGTTCTCGAGCGCAATGCTCGAAGGGCTTTCCGCCAGTGCCGCCGCGCGCGGCTGCTCGCTTATGACGGCCATTAGCGGCAACGACCCCGCCAAGGAGGCAGAGTCGCTCACCAGACTTATCGATGCCGGCGTGGACGGCCTGGTCGTCAATACCTGCGGCGGTAACGACGAGGCAATCGCCGCTGCCGCGGGACGTTTACCCGTTGTGCTGCTCGACCGCGATGTTGCCGCCGGCGGTGTCGATCTGGTGACGTCCAACAACCGCGAGCTGGTTGCCGGCTTGGTAGACGCCTTGGCTGCTACGGGCAGCGAGCGTCTGTGCCTGCTCACCGAGGCAAGCGACGACAGCCCCGTGCGTCGCGAGCGCGCCGAGGCCTTTGCCGACGAGCTTTCGCGCCGCGGCCTTGCGGGCGAGGTCGTCACCTTGGCCGATGGCGGTGCCACGGGCGTCGGCCGCTTGGACGAGACCATCCGCGGCTATGCCGGCAAAAAGCTCGGCCTCATTGCCGTCAACGGCTTGGTCTTTCTGCGTCTGACCGAGGCACTGGCACAGTTGGGACCCTCGTTGCCGGCGGGTCTTAAGATCGCGACGTTCGACGATTACCCCTGGAACCACGTGCTCTTTGGCGGCGTGACCACGGCCGCGCAGGACACCCTTACCATTGCCGAGCGCGTAGTCGAGCGCCTGTCCGAGCGCATCGACGTTGTTACCACCACCGTGGGCGAGGCCGCAAAGCTGGCGCCCAAACGCATCGAGATCCCCGGCCACATCGAACACCGCGCATCGACCTCGCGCTAACCATTCGTTCGCAACTGCCTGTTCGCGCACGTTTTTTGAGCGCTTGATACGCTTTAACCCTGCGGAAACATTTTTCTGCGATAGTATCTGCGATATAGACCAGTCGAAACCCGCCCGAAAGAAAGGGGAGCGACATGAACCAGCAGAACATCGATTACGTACTCCGCTCCGTAGAGCAGCGTGACATCCGCTTTGTGCGTCTGTGGTTTGTCGACATTCTCGGCCGCCTCAAGAACTTTGCCATTAGCCCCGAGGACCTCGAGGTCGCTTTTGAGGAGGGTATTGGCTTTGACGGCTCCGCCATCGAGGGCTTTGCCACGCCCGAGGAAGCCGACATGCTGGCGTTTCCCGACGCTTCGACCTTCCAGATTTTGCCGTGGCGCCCGAGCCACAACGGCGTCGCCCGCGTGTTCTGCGATGTGTGCACCCCCGACCGCAAGCCCTTCGCCGGCGATCCGCGCGATGCGTTGCGCCGCATGTTCTATAAGGCCGAGAAGGCTGGCTACCTGCTCAACGTGGGCGCCGAGCTGGAGTATTACTACTTCCCCGACGAGCACACCCCCGAGCCGCTCGACAACGTGGGCTACTTCGATCTTTCGGTGAGCGATGCCGCTCGCGACCTGCGCCGCAACACGGTCCTCACGCTCGAGAAGATGTCCGTGCCCGTGGAGTACACCTTTCACGCCGCCGGCCGCTCACAGCACGGCATGAGCCTGCGCCACGCCGAGGCCCTGAGCATGTCCGACGCCATCACCACGGCCAAACTCATCATTAAGCAGCAGGCTTACGAGAGCGGGTGCCACGCCTCCTTTATGCCCAAGCCGTTGGCGGGCGAGGACGGCAGCGCTATGTTCCTGTGCCAGTCGCTATTCGACCACGACGGCAACAACGTCTTTTGGGGCGAGGACGACGAGAAGTACCACCTCTCCGATATCGCCAAGCACTACATGGCCGGCATCTTGGCGCACGCGCGCGAGATCAGCGCCATCACTAACCCCACGGTCAACTCGTACAAGCGCATCACCACGGGCGGCGACTCCGTGCCGCAGTACGCCACGTGGGGCCTGCGCAACCGCGCGAGTATGGTCCGCATTCCGGTCTACAAGCCCGGCAAGCAGCTGTCCACGCGCATCGAGCTTCGCAGCCCCGACCCCATGGCCAACCCGTACCTGGTCAACGCCGTCACGCTGGCGGCTGGTCTGGACGGCATCGAGCGCAAGCTGGAGCTCCCGCCCGAGGCAACGGCTGAGACGCTCAAGCTTACCGACCGTCAGATGGTCGAGGCCGGCTACACGCCGCTGCCGCGTTCGCTCAAAGAGGCGCTCGACGTGTTTGAGGACTCGCAGTTTATGAAGGATGCCCTCGGCGAGCACATCCACAGCTTCTTCCTCAAAAAGAAGCGCGACGAGTGGCATAAGTTTGAGTCTACGATCACCGAGTGGGAGATCAAGCACTACCTGGCGAACTCCTAATCGCGCCGGCTTGTTCCAGTACGATTGAGCTCATTTCTTTGGAGGCCGATATGTCCGAAAAGAGTGCCCTGTTCATGGCGCGCACGACGCGCTTCCACGAGTTTGCCCGCAGCTTGACGACCACCCTGGGTGTCGAGGTGAGCCTGGCCACCCCCGATTCGCCGACTGCGGCGCACGACTTTGACCTGCTGATCCTCGATTCCGATGGCATCCGCAGCGACCGTATCGATCAAATTGCCAAGTGGCTTGACGATCGTGGCGGCGTCCCCATGCTGGTGATCGTTGACGACGAGGCGCTTAGCACCCTGCGCCTGCCGAATCACGCGCATGCCGACTTTGTATGCCCCACGGCGACACCCAGCGAGCTTAAGGCTCGTGCGCAGCGCCTGATGGGCGAGGAGGAGACCGTTACAGCCGACGATGTGCTCAACATCGATAACCTCGAGATCAACCTTGCCACCTACCAGGTGACGCTCGACGATGAGCCCATCGACCTGACGCTGATGGAGTACTCGCTGCTGAGCTTTTTGGCGACGCATCCCAACCGCGCCTACAGCCGCGAGGTGCTGCTGCACCGCGTGTGGGGCTTTGAGTACTGCGGCGGCACGCGCACCGTCGACGTGCACATTCGACGCATCCGCTCCAAGGTGGGCCCGCAGATCGCGGCGCACATCACCACCGTCCGCGGCGTGGGCTATCTGTTTAAGGACTAGCTTTTCACCACAAAGGGGACAGGCACCTTTGTGGTGGTATTGACGCGGGTGCGGGTTCCTTTCGGGTCTGCGGCAGAACTTAAGCCTTCCTAAAAGATTGCGTTCTCATACACGTTCGCCCGCATATTGGGGTACAACTCAACGTGAACAATGATGGCCCGCCACATGTTTGGCGGGCCTTTGGTTATTTGACGAAAGGATCGCAGCTATGAGCGAGAACGATTCCCAGCGCCCCCAGGATGCGGGCCACGCCGGCGAGACGCAGCAGCCGCGCGTACAGGTTGAGTCGACGCCTGCCGACGGCAACATTCCCTACGTGCAGGCCTACGACACACAGACCGGCAAGCCGCTCGGCGGTCAGCAGGTCGTGAACAAGCACACGGTGGTCAAGACCAAGACCAAAAAGCTGCCGATCTTTATTACGGCACTCGCCGGCTGTGCCTGCGGCGCCCTGCTGGTCATTGCACTCATTATGAGCGGCACGCTCAACATTGGCGGCGGCAAGAATGCCGTGACGGCGGGTGCTTCGGGTTCATCGACGCAAAAGATTACGATTGATTCCGAGGACACCACGCTGGCCGAGGCCGTTTCTGCCAAGGCCCTGCCCTCCGTCGTTTCCATCACCGCCACTTCGAGCGGCAGCCAGAATGGCTCGCTTTCGCAGTCTGCCGACGAGTCGGATAGTTCGGGCAGCGTCGGTTCGGGCGTTGTGCTCGATACCGAGGGCCACATCCTCACCAACAACCATGTGGTCGATGGCTATGACCAGTACGTGGTGACCATGGACGACGGCACCACCTACGAGGCCGAGTTCGTGGGCAACGATGCTTCGAGCGACCTCGCCGTCATTAAGCTCAAGGATGCCGATGCCTCCAAGCTCACGCCGATCGAGATTGGTGATTCCTCCAAGCTCAACGTGGGCGAGTGGGTTATGGCGATCGGCTCGCCGTTTGGCAACGAGCAGTCTGTCTCCACGGGCATCGTCTCGGCGCTCTATCGCTCCACGGCCATGAGCTCTACCAGTGGCAACACCATCTACGCCAACATGATCCAGACCGATGCCGCCATCAACCCGGGCAACTCCGGCGGCGCGCTCGTCAACGACAACGGCGAGCTCGTGGGTATTAACTCGCTCATCGAGAGCTACTCGGGCTCCAGCTCGGGCGTGGGCTTTGCCATTCCGGTTAACTACGCCAAGAACATTGCCGACCAGATTATCGACGGCAAGACGCCGGTGCATCCGTACATGGGCGCTACGCTTTCGAGCGTCAACGCGCTCAACGCCCGTACCAACAAGCTGAGCACCGATAGTGGTGCGTACGTGGCGAGCGTCGTCGAGGACGGTCCCGCCGCCAAGGCCGGCATTCAGGAGGGCGACGTCATCACCAAGCTGGGCGACGACGAGATCACGAGCGCCGATGGCCTGATCATCGCACTGCGCAGCCACGAGGTGGGCGAGAAGGTCGAGATCACGCTCATGCGCGGCAAGGAAGAGAAGAAGGTTACCGTCGAGCTGGGCTCCGACGAGGAGCTGCAGAACCAGCAGCAGGACGACAGTTCGACCGACACCGGCAACGGCGGCATTACCGATGAGCAGCTGCGCCAGTATCTGGAGGAGCTGTTGGGCCAGCAGGGCCAGGGTCAAGGCTACGGCCAGGGGTTCTAGCGAGCCGTTTCGCACATACCAATGCCAGAGGGGCTGTCCCATCAACGCGGGACAGCCCCTCTTTTCTTGTTGATCCGTTGGGGACGGAGGAAAACGGATCACTTGTGGCTGGCAAGAGGCCTGGTTCGTAATGGTCTGGACAGTTAGTTCAGATACGTATAAATCTGGGGCAGCTTGGGATGCGTTTTGAGTAATTTTTGATTGGGATGGGGCTCGAATGGGTGTTTGGAAGGGAGAGTGGGACGTTTACATGGTTTCGAGGGGCTCAAATTAGTTGAAACAGGGGTGTTCGTGCCTGATCCAGCTCTAGGATTTATACGTATCTGAACTAACTGTCCGCACCGGTCCGGCCGCTGCCGATTCGGTGCGGTTTGAGACCGCTATTCGGCCCCGTTGCGACCGGTGGTACTCTAGTATCCGTTTGAAATCGAGCGAAGGAGTGCCGCTATGGAGCAATCGAGCCTGTTTGGTGACGGCGTGGACATCGATACCGAAACGCCCACGACCGCGGAAGCCACCGCACCGACCGACGCCCGTGCCCAGGCGGCAGCGCGCGCGGCCGAACTGCGCCACGAGCTCGATTACCACGCCTATCGCTACTACATGCTCGACGCGCCCGAGATCACGGATGCCGCCTTCGACAAAATGCTCGTTGAACTGCAGGAAATTGAGGCCACCTACCCCGACCTGGTGACGCCCGACAGCTATACCCAGCGCGTGGGCGGGTACGTGAGCGAGCAGTTTACGCCGGTCACGCACATGGCACGCATGTATTCCATGGACGATGCCATGGATCTGGACGAGCTCGACGCGTGGCTCCAGCGCACCGAGGACGCGCTCGGTGCCGGCAGCGTCACCTATACCTGCGAGCTTAAGATCGACGGTCTGGGCGTGGCGCTTACCTACCAAAACGGCACCTTCGTACGCGCGGCCACACGTGGCGACGGCACCACGGGCGAGGACGTGTCGCTCAACGTGCGCACCATCAAGGACGTGCCCATGCACCTGTCCGAGCCGGCACTCGCCCACATGGGCGCCGACCGCGAGCGCACCATCGAGGTGCGCGGCGAGGTCTATATGCCCAAGGGCAGCTTTGTTCGTCTGAACGACGAGGCCGATGTCGAGGGTCGCGACCCCTTCGCCAACCCGCGCAACGCCGCCGCCGGCAGCCTGCGCCAAAAAGACCCCAAGGTCACGGCGCGCCGCGATTTGGCCACCTTTATCTACGCCATCGCCGATACCGATCCGCTGCACGTCCACAGCCAGCGCGAGTTCCTCGATTGGTTGCGTAGCGCCGGCTTTAGCGTCAACCCCAACGTGGCTCGTTGCGCCACGCCGGCCGAGGTCCACGAGTTTTGTGCCCAGGCGCTCGAGCACCGCGGCGACCTGGACTACGACATCGACGGCGTGGTCGTAAAGGTCGATAGCTTTCAGCAGCAGCTCGACCTGGGCTTTACCGCCCGTGCGCCGCGCTGGGCCATTGCCTTTAAGTTCCCGCCCGAGGAAAAGCAGACCGTCTTGCGCGAAATTCGCATCCAGGTGGGCCGCACCGGTGTGCTCACGCCGGTCGCCGAGTTCGACCCGGTGACGGTCGCCGGCTCCACCATCGCGCGCGCCACGCTGCACAACATCGACGAGATCCGCCGCAAAAACGTGCGCGAGGGCGACACCATCATCGTTCACAAGGCGGGCGACGTGATCCCCGAGGTCGTGGGCCCGGTGCTCGACAAGCGTCCGGCCGATTCGGTCGACTGGCACATGCCCGAGGTCTGCCCCGTGTGCGGCAGCCCCGTGGTCCACGAGGATGGCGAGGTCGCTTACCGCTGCGTCTCCATCGACTGCCCCGCGCAGCTCAAGGAGCGCCTGCTCCACTGGGTGAGCCGCGGCTGCATGGACGTTGATGGCCTGGGCGACGAGATCGTCGACAAGATGATCGCCGCCGGGCTGATCCACGATGTTGCGGACTTCTACCAGCTCACGGTCGACGACATTGCCGGCCTGGATACGGGCCGCGTGTACGCCAGCTCCAACAGCAAAAAGGGCGTCAAGAAGGGCGACCCCATTCCGGTAGGCCTTAAGACGGCCGAGAAAATCATCGCCGAGCTCAACAAGTCCAAGAGCCAGCCGCTCGGTCGCGTGCTGTTTGCCCTGGGCATCCGCCACGTGGGCAAGAGCGTGGGCGAGGTCATCGCCGAGCGATTCCTGTCGATTGACAAGCTCATCTTGGCGAGCGAAGAGGACATCGCCGAGTGCGAGGGCATCGGTCCCAAGATTGCGGCGAGCGTCAAGCAGTTCCTGTCCGTGCCCGAGAACCTAGCCGTGCTGGAGCGTCTGCGCCAAGCGGGCCTTTCGCTCGAGGTCGACCTGGGTGCCGCACACGCGCAAGCCGCAGCCGATGCCGGCGTGGCAGGCGAGCTCGCCGACGCACAGCCGCTCGCGGGTTTGACCTTCGTGCTCACCGGCACGCTTGTCAACCGCACCCGCGACGAGGCGGGCGCGGCGCTCAAGGTGCTTGGTGCCAAGGTCTCGGGCAGTGTTTCAAAGAAGACGAGCTATCTGGTCGCCGGTCCCAAAGCGGGCTCCAAGCTCACCAAGGCTGAGCAGCTGGGTGTGCCCGTGCTGGATGAGGACGCACTCGAGCAGATTCTTGCGACTGGTGAGGTGCCCCAGGCTTAGGACATCAATAGTCAAATTGAAGAACCGCTCGGAAAGCATGATGCCTTCCGGGCGGTTCTTACTTTGCTGGGGAAACCGGCACCGTGATCTGCGTCACGTAGGTTGTGGGGTCGTCGCTGATGATGTCGTCAATGAGGGCGATCTCGCGTGAGGGACCGGCGGGTGTCAGGTTATGTTCGCGCATATAGCCGAGCAGCTGCTTATAGCGCGGGCCCGCTTGCCCGTGCGTGCCGCGGAAGCTTATGGTCAGGCAGCGCGCGGCGGTTCGCGTCTCGACGTCGCCCACGTAATCATCGGTGTCATCGAGTAGCAAAAAGACCTCGTCGTAGCCATCAAAGTCGCCGGCTGCGAGACGCTCGGCGCTAATCCCAACGCCTAAGTTGCCCAGAAAGACAAAGGTCTCGTGCTGGCCCTTCTGCAGCTGACGAATCTGCCACTCCAGCGCATAGGCGTCGGTAGGGTTGACGCGTTCGCGCAATACGGCGCAACGAAGCTCGGGCGCATCGATTGCGCAAATAGCATCGAGCTCGGTGTTCAACGCATCGTGCAGCAGAGCAAGCCGGTTATCGATCTTGCGCGACACGCGCTCCAGCTCGCAGCGCTTGCGCTCGATGAGCTCCTGCTGCTGGGCCAGCTGCCGCTGCATGAGGTCCACATCGCGCGTGGTCACAAACTCACGGATTTGCGCGAGCGGCAAGTCGAGAACACGCAGGTGGCTAATGGTGTTGAGGGTGGAGAGCTGCCGCGATCCGTAGTAGCGGTACCCACTTGCCGGATCGATGTGCGCCGGGTCCAGCAAGCCCATCTGCTCGTAATGGCGCAACGTGCCCACGCTCAGGTTAAACAGGCGCGCCACCTCGCCAATGCGGAGCAGGCCCTCGGTATGTTCAGTTGGCGAGTCGGTCATGGGACCGCTCCTTTCAATAGGGTCGGGGAGGGGCGCCAGACTCGCGTCGCCCCGCTACGCTACCAGTTTGTCAAAAGCTCCGCGCCGGTTGAGCACGGTAAACGCGATAACACAGATGACTGCCGACAAAATCGACCCGCACGGCGAGGCGATGCCCATGGGAAACAGCGTGTCGGAATAGGCGTTCGACAGCAGCCACGCGCCCGGCACGCGAATGAGCGCCACGGCCAGCACGTTGTGCTCAAAGCCGATATAGCTCTTGCCATACGCAGCGAAAAAGCCGCTAAAGCAAATGTGGATGCCGGCAAAAATCGCGTCGAAAATGTAGCTGCGCATATAGCCGGTACCGGCCGCGACCACCGCGGGGTCCTTGGCAAAAAAGCCGATAAACGCCGGCGCCACTAGCCACATCAGCACCGTGATCAGGCAACCGTACACCACCGAGATCGTCATGGCGTCCTTGAGCACCTGACGCGCGCGATCGCCCTTGCCCGCGCCGGCATTTTGCGCCGTGAGTGCGCTGACGGTGGCACCCATGGAGCTCGGGACGATGAACAAAAAGCTGATCATCTTCTCGACCAGGCCCACGGCGGCGGCGTCGACGAGCCCTCGGTGGTTGGCGATGACGGTGATAAACATAAACGCCACCTGGATGCAGCCGTCCTGCACGGCCACAGGCACGCCGATCTTAAGAATGCTGCCAAGCACTTCGGGCTGGGGGCGCAGATCGCTGCGCTTAACGTGGATGTTCGTGCGGCGGCTCTTAAGCCACACGAGCGCGAGGGCAACGCTGGCCGTCTGGGCGGTCACTGTGCCGAGCGCCGCGCCCACGGGGCCGAGCCCCATGTGGCCGATAAACAGAAAGTCGAGCGCGATGTTGATGATGCATGCCACGCCGATCACGTACATAGGCGAGCGCGAATCGCCCAGCCCGCGAAAGATGGCCGAAAGGATGTTGTACGCGGCGATAAAGGGAATGCCGACAAAGCAGATGCGCAGGTAAGCGGCGGTTCCTTCGACTGCCTCGGCCGGCGTGCCAATGAGTGCCACGATCTGCGGGCACAGCGCGAGCAGGACAGCGGCCAGCACCACCGAGACACCCATAAAGAGCGTAATGGTGTTGCCGATGGCTGCCTCGGCACGGTCAAACCGGCGTGATCCCACGGCGTGGCCGACGACCACCGTGGTTCCCATGGCCAGGCCCACGAGCGCCACGGTGATCATATAGAGCGTCTGCGCGCCATTTGCCACGGCGGTGATGCCGGCGGCGCCGCTAAACTGCCCCATCATGTACAGATCGGCCATGCCGTAGAGCATCTGCAAAAAGTACGAGAGCATATAAGGCAAGGCAAAGACCGCGATGGTCTTAAGGACATTGCCGCGTGTGAGGTCGTGTTCCATGGGCGGGGCTTTCTGGCTGGGTTTGTTTACGTACCAGTGTAGTGAAAACCCTACAACGATTGTAGAGTCAAGGTTTGTGTTGACGCCGAAGCGAAAAAGTCTCGCGCACCATTATTCCGAGTGAATATGGACACACATCACGAGAACTCGCCGCCGGCGCTAACCTTGCAGAAAACGATTTCGGAATACTTGACACCATTATTCGGCGCGCAATAATACGTGCGTTTGCGAACAACGTTTGATGGGGGTTGAACCTGCGTGCGCAATCTCAAAATACTGTTTTCCTATCTAGGGGCATACCGTCGCGATGCCATCCTCGGCGTGTTCTTTGTGTCGGTCGAGACGGTGCTCGAGCTGTTTATCCCGGTCATCATGGCCAATATCATCGATGTGGGCGTGCCTGCGGGTGATATCAACTACATGCTGCTGCAGGGCGCGTACATGTTGGTGTGCGCTGCGCTTTCGCTGGTACTGGGCTTGGGTTATGCCCGCACGTCCGCCCGCGTTGCCTCGGGCCTAGGCGCTAACCTGCGCGAGGCCGAGTACAAAAAGATTCAGACGCTCGCTTTTGGTAACCTGGACAACTACGACGCCAGCTCGCTCGTCACCCGCATGACCACGGACATCACCGTTATCCAAAATGCTGTGGGCAACGGCTTTCGCCCTATGGTGCGCGGCCCGGTGACGCTTATCGTCGGCCTTATCTACGCGCTGATGCTGTCGCGCCCGCTCGCCAACGTCTTTGCGATCATCTTGCCCGTGCTGGCAATCGTACTGGGCGTCATCACCTATCGCGTCAGTCCGCTCTACCGCCAACTCCAGACCTCGATGGACCACCTCAACGGCGTGGTGCAGGAAGACCTCACCGCCGTGCGTGCCGTCAAGGCCTACGTTCGTACCGAGCACGAGGAGGCCAAGTTCGACACCGTCAATACCGAGCTCGCCGGCACGGCGACCAAGACCTTCGGCACCGCCGTGCTCAACCTGCCGGTGTTTCAGCTGTCGATGTACGTGGCTGCGCTCTCCATCCTGTGGATTGGCGGCCGCATGATTCTCGCCGGCAAGCTGGGCGTGGGCTCGCTCACGGGCTTTATGAGCTACGTGCTGCTGATCATGAACTCGCTTATGATGATTTCCAATGTGTTTTTGCTGCTCACGCGCGCTCTCACGAGTGTGGGCCGTATCGCAGAGGTGCTCGATGAGGATCCCCTTATCGCCAACCCCGCGGGAGACCTCGCGATTGCGGCACCAGCGGACGGCAGTATCGAGTTTCGCGACGTTTCCTTTAAATACCGCGCGGATGCAGCCGAGGATGTGCTCGAGCATATCGACCTTCGCATCGAGAGCGGCTCGACGGTGGGCATCCTCGGCGGCACGGGCTCGGGCAAGAGCTCGCTTGTGCAGCTGATTGCGCGCCTGTACGACGCCACCGAGGGCGCCGTGCTTGTGGGCGGACGTGACGTGCGTGACTACGACCTCGCGACCCTACGCGACGCCGTGGGCATTGTGCTGCAAAAGAACGTGCTGTTTACGGGCACCGTGCGCGAGAATCTGCAGTGGGGCAATCCGCAGGCGTCGGACGATGAGCTCCTCGCGGCTTGCCGCGCGGCGTGCGTGGACGAGTTCCTTGATCGCATCGGCGGGCTGGACGGCGAGTTGGGCCAAGGCGGCGCCGGTGTCTCGGGTGGCCAGAAGCAACGCCTGTGCATCGCGCGCACGCTGCTCAAGCATCCGCGCGTGCTCATTTTTGATGACTCCACCAGCGCGGTCGATATGGCGACCGACGCTAAGATTCGCGAGCACATCGCCCGGATTTCCGATACGACCGTGCTCATCATCGCCCAGCGCATCGCGAGTGTCATGGATGCCGATCGCATTGTGGTATTGGACGACGGTCGTGTCCACGGCGTGGGCACGCACGAGGAACTGCTAGCGGGCGACAACATATACCAGGAGATTTATGCCTCGCAGATGGAGTTTGCGAGGAACGCGGACGCCGGCGACGGCAGCGACGATGGTTGCGCGAATGATCCGTTTTCCTCCGTCGCATGCGGATCGCCCTTGGAAGGGGGTGAGCGTCATGCCTAAGACCGCAGCCCAAGCACGCCCGGCCGACCTCAAGCGCACTGTGCGCCGCTTGCTCTCCTACATGGGGCATGCCAAGTTCTCGTTGCTCGCGGTGGGCGTGCTCGCCTCCGTCGCCGCCATCGCGAGCCTCGCCGGCACCTACATGGTGCGCCCCATCGTTAACGGTTTGGCCACGGGCGGGGAGGAACTGCTTGCCAAGCAGGTCATCCTGACGGCGATCATCTACGCTGCGGGCGTGCTCTCGGCCCTGGGCTACTCGCAGATCATGGTGCGCGCGGCCCAACACGTGGTGTCCGATATTCGCCGCGACCTGTTCGCGCACATCCAGACGCTGCCGCTCAGTTATTTTGACAGCACGCGCTCGGGCGACATCATGAGTTTTTTCACCAACGACGTCGACACCGTCTCCGAGGCGCTCAACAACAGCTTTGCCAACGTGATTCAGGCCGCCATTCAGGTTGTGGGCACCACGGCTATGCTCATCATCCTTAACTGGCAGCTCACGATTATCACACTCGTGTGCGATGCGGCCATTGTGCTGTATGCGCGCTACTCGGGCGCGCGCTCTAAGCGCTTCTTTGCCGCCCAGCAGGCATCGCTTGGCGACCTGGACGGATATATCGAAGAAATGGTCTCGGGCCAAAAGGTCATCAAGGTCTTTAACCGCGAGGCGGCGAATGTCGCCGGCTTTGCCTGCCGCAACGACGAGCTTCGCCGCACCGGCACCGCCGCCGTGAGCTATGCCAACTCCATGGTGCCCATGACTGTCGTGATTGGCTACGTCAACTATGCCATCGTCGCCGTGGCGGGCGGCATGCTCTGCATCAAGGGGCTCGCCGACGTAGGTGCGCTCGCGAGCTACCTGGTCTTTGTGCGCCAGGCCGCCATGCCCATCAACCAGTTTACGCAGCTCGGCAACTTTTTGCTCAACGCGTTGGCCGGTGCCGAGCGCCTGTTTGCCGCCATGGACCTTGAGCCCGAGGTGGACGAGGGCTGCGTGGAGCTGGTGCAGACGGGCGACGCCGCGTGGGCGTGGAAGATTCCCGAGGGCCAGGGCGTGGGCGCGTACGGGCACTTGCATGATGTGGCAGCCGTTGATGAGTCGGGCCGCGCGGTGGCCGCCGACGGCATCGAGCTCACGTGCGGCTTGGTCCCGCTTGCCGGCGATGTGCGCTTCCATGCCGTGGACTTTTCCTACGTGCCGGGCGCCCGCGTGCTCACGGACCTCAACCTGTTTGCCAAGCCGGGGCAAAAGATCGCGTTTGTGGGCTCCACGGGTGCCGGCAAGACGACCATCACCAACCTCATCAACCGCTTCTACGAGGTCGATGACGGCGAGATCACGTACGACGGCATCGACGTCAAGCACATTGCCAAGGCCAGCCTGCGCGGATCGCTCGGCATTGTGCTGCAGGACACGCACCTGTTTAGCGGCACCATTGCGCAGAACATCCGCTTTGGCAAGCTCGACGCGACCGACGAGGAGGTGCGCGCCGCTGCCGAGGCAGCCTGCGCTGATTCGTTTATCCGCCGCCTGCCTCAGGGCTATGACACACCGGTCACGGCCGACGGCGCCAACCTGTCGCAGGGTCAGCGTCAGCTGCTCGCCATCGCGCGCGTGGCCGTCGCCGATCCGCCGGTGCTCATCCTGGACGAGGCCACGAGCTCCATTGACACGCGTACCGAAAAGCTCATCGAGCGCGGTATGGACCGCATCATGCGCGGTCGCACCACGTTTATGATCGCGCACCGCCTGTCCACTGTCCGCGACGCCGACGCCATCATGGTCCTCGAACACGGCCGCATCATCGAGCGCGGCACGCACGAAGAGCTACTCGCCCAGCACGGCGAGTACTGGCAGCTGGCGCATGGCTTAAAAGAGCTGGATTAACCCGTTCGAGCACGATACTTTGACCCCTCCGTGCCCCTCACCCTGCCTCAAACCATCACAACATTCGACGTTTTTCGCCAAAAACGGGAAAAGCATCGAATGTTGTGATGGTTTTTCTACCACTCGACCGGGTGGAATCGCTTTCTTGCGCACGAAGGTGTGCGAACCCGTGAGCAGGGGAATAAGGTTGGTTATCCGACTCCATTGGAGGGCTCATGGACCTGCCGATCGTCCTGTCCCATAAGATTGCCTGGCTGTACCACAACGTGGCGCGCCCGTCCGAGCCGCTCTCGCGAGCAAGCAGCCTATACGATGAGGACTCGCTTGCTAACGAGGCGGAGCCGACCGCGAGCCTGCCTAAATTGGGACTCGATGCCAAGGGGCTGAGGGCTTCATCGGCAGTTGGGATTGTTGCCGACTATCTGGTTTCGCTCGGTATTCCACGAGAAGAACTCGATCATATCGACACGCTCGTCAACTTCGATTTTGAGCGCTCGACGCCGGCTGGATTTAGGTGCCACGTGTTTGGGACGCCGGTACCTCCAGGCCATCTTATCGAGGTGGCAGAGGGCCTTCTGGTGGTTGATGAGGCCATGTGCTTTGTCCAAGCGGGTTCGTGGATGAGTGAGCCCGAGCAGCTGGAATATGGCTACGAAATCTGCGCCCGATACCATTTGAATCATCTGTCGACAGGCGATTATATCGAGATGGGTCAGAGGTATACCGTTGCCGACTTGATTGCCTATTGCAATGAGAACCGATCTCGTCAGGGGGCTGCACGCGCGGCCGCCGTGCTCAAGCGCGTGCACGATGGCGCGCGGTCGCCCATGGAGACGGCCACCGCAATCATGGTCGTAGCAAAACGTTCCCAGGGAGGGCTGGGATACACCAAGATCGAGCTCAACCATCGGGTGGATGTTCCCAATGAGTTCAGATATCTCGCTAAGGCCGGGTATTTCGAGATCGACGTATTTGCGCCTGCAAACGGTACGGGGATTGAATACAACGGCTCGGACCATTTTGATAAACAGCGCAGCGCGTCGGATGCGGAGCGTATGACCGTGCTGAGCGCGCTGGGCTTTAGGATGATCGTCCTCACCGGGACTCAGTTTGCCCATCAACTGCAATTGCATCGGGCGATGAATGCCATCGCGCTCGCTATGGGCCTCAAGTGCGACCGAAGCGAAGCGTTCCAGAAACGGCAGAACGACCTGCGAGAATTCGTGATTCGGCACTGGGACGGCGGTCTTTAGGGGCGCTTTGGTCCTTCTATAGGGCGCTGCGGGCAGGCAAACCATCACAACATTCGACGTTTTTCGCCAAAAACGGGAAAAGCATCGAATGT
>CALGZX010000154.1 GCA_937934165.1 uncultured Collinsella sp. | reverse complement strand
GACGAGGTCAAGCCCGACGTGGTTGTTGTCTCCACCGCTATTCCGGAGTCCAACCCTGAACTCGTGCGCGCTCGCGAGCTTGGTATTCCCGTGTGGCCCCGTGCCAAGATGCTCTCTGCTTTGGGCCACGGCTACACCACCGTCGCTGTTGCCGGCACGCATGGCAAGACCACCACGTCTTCGATGTGCGCCACCATGCTCGACCGCATGGGTCTGGATCCGAGCTTCTTGATCGGTGGCATCGTCGAGGGCTATGACACGAACGGCAAGAACGGCTCGGGCGACTACTTTGTCGCCGAGGCCGACGAGTCCGACAGCTCCTTCCTGTTCCTGAACCCCAACGTGGTCATCGTGACCAACGTCGAGGCCGACCACCTCGATCACTACTCGGGTATCGAGGAGATCGAGGCAACTTTCGCCAAATTCATGAGCCTGGTGGGCGAGGACGGCACCGTCATCGTCTGCGGTGAGGACCCGCATCTGGTCGAGCTCGCCAAGTCGACGGGTCGTCACGTGCTTTCCTACGGCTTTGCCGAGAGCAACGACATCGTCTGCATGCACCCGGATGTCAAGGGCATCCAGAGCGACTTTATCGTTCGCTTTGAGGACGGCACTGAGCACGCTGTGGAGATCAAGAGCAATCCCGGTCGCCACAACATGCTCAACGCCACGGCGGTGCTCACCGTCGCCCATGTCCTGGGCCTTGACATCGACGCCGCCGCCAAGGCGCTCTCGAGCTTTGAGGGCGTCCGCCGTCGCTTTACCCACGTGGGCGATATCGATGGCATCACCGTGGTCGATGATTACGGCCATCACCCCACCGAGATCAAGGCGACGCTTGCTGCTGCTTCGTCGCTGGGCTACAAGCACGTCGACGTCGTGTTCCAGCCGCACCGCTATTCGCGCCTGCAGGCCCTGTGCGACGACTTTGCCGATGCATTTGCCAATGCCGATAAACTGCTGCTGATTGATGTGTTCTCGGCTGGCGAGATGCCCATTCCGGGTGTCACCTCTAAGATGCTCGCCGATACCGTGCGCGCCAAGCATCCTGGCAAGGAGGTCGTGTACTGCTCCAGCCGTCTTGAGCTCAATCAGGAGCTCGAGCAGATGGTGGGCGAGGGCGACCTGCTGCTCACTATGGGTGCCGGTGACGTTACGACCGTCGGCCCCGAGTTCATTGAGTATCTGACTGCCAAGAAAGACGCTTAAGTCTAATGGGTCTGTTTAACGCCGTCATGGCGCTCTCGGGCATGATCGACACGGATGTGATCGAGGACGAGCGCCTTGCGCGTCATACGAGCTATCGTATCGGCGGCAAGGCCGACCTCTTTGTGACGTGCCATAGCTATCATGCCCTTCGCCGCGCCGTGGCGGTGCTCGATCGCGAGCAGGTGCCGTGGGTCATCATCGGCAAGGGCTCCAATCTGCTGGTTGCCGATGGCGGTTATCGCGGCGCCGTCATTTCGCTCGGACGTGAGTTTCAGCGCACGGTTGTTGCCGATGACGGTTGTACGCTGACGGTCGGTGCGGGCGTGATGTTTGCGCGCCTGGTCAACGATGCCCTATCGCGTAGCCTCTCGGGCCTTGAGTTTGCCGTTGGCATCCCTGGCTCGGTCGGCGGTGCGATATCTATGAATGCCGGCACACGGACCGAGTGGATTGGCTCGCTGGTTGAGGATGTCGTAACGTTTGACCCGGCATCCGGTATCAAACATTATGCGGGGTCCGAGATCACTTGGGGCTACCGCGAATGTAGCCTTCCCCGCAATGAGATCATCCTCGAGTGCGTGCTCAAGCTTAAACCGGCGCCCAAGGCCGACATTCGCGAGCGCATGGAGCGGTACCTGACGAGGCGCAAGCGTACGCAGCCCATGGGTCGCGCATCCTGCGGGTCGGTCTTTCGCAACCCGCCCGATGCGAGTGTGGGCAAGCTTATCGAGGATTGTGGATTAAAGGGTTTTTCGATTGGCGGCGCGGAAGTTTCGCCCGTTCACGCTAATTTTATCGTTAATAACGGAACTGCCTCGGCCGATGACGTTGCCGCGGTTATCAGACATGTGCACGGAAAGGTGAGGGAGGCGTATGGCATCGAGCTCAGACCGGAAGTTAAATTCCTTGGCTTCTAGAGCATCGAAACCCACCTTCCGCCGCGCCGGAGGGCGTTCCGGCGCGCCTGCCAAACCTCAACGCAATACCGTCGCGCATTCTAAGTCTGTCGGGCATGCTCGACAGACCAGTCGTCCGGTCGTCGGCTCGCAGCTCGGTAATCGTCCGGCCGCAAAAAAGTCCTCGCGTCCCTCGGTGACGTCAAAGCCTGTTATGGGCGCCAAACCTGCCCGTCCCATGGCAACTCCTAAGCCCTCGACGGGAACTAAAGCGCCGCGTCCAGGTCGCACGCTGGGCGCATCGAAACCGCGCTCGCTGACATCGGTGCCGGTTACCGTCAAGAAGCCTTCGGGTAAAAAAAGCGTCAACCCGTTGTCTTCACTTGGGGCGATGGTAAATAAAACATCAGACGCCGCTTCTGTCGTTACAGGCAAAGGCAAAATCGTGGGCGGCGTTCTGGCCGTCTTGGCCGTGCTCGTCGTCGTTGCCATCGTGGTGATTAACTCTGGATTGTTTACCGCCACTGATATTCAGATTCAAGGCAGCGAGCATGTGACGAAGCACGATGCTATCCAGCTGATCGATTTGCCCGAGGGAACGTCGCTTTTTAACGTCGATCCCGAGCAGATTACCGAGGATCTCAAGCAGAACCCGTGGGTCTCGGGCGTGGATGTCCAGCGTCAGTTCCCGCATACGCTCATCATTACGCCTATGGAGCGCAAGGTCATCGCAATTGCCTATATCAGCTCCGATGACCTTGCCTGGGCCATCGGGGATGATGACACCTGGATCGCCCCACTGTCGACGTCGGTCGAAGTGGACGACCAGGGCAACGTCATCACGACAGGGCAGGGCTCAAATACCTTGACCGGAATCGATGCCGCGCTGGCGCTCGCTAAGCATTATGGCGCGGTGCTGTTGACTGATGTCTCGGCGGATGTCGCTCCGGTTTCCGGCCAGGCGGTGAACTCCAAAGCCGTTAAGGCCGGCCTGGATTATGTGCGTGGTTTTTCGAGCGAGTTCTTGGGACAAGTCAAGGATATTTCCACGCCTTCGGTCGAAGCCATCTCGGCAAACCTCAATAACGGCATTGAGGTGTCGCTGGGCGATTCGAACGATATCGCCAAGAAGGAACGCGTAGTCACCAAGTTGCTTTCGCAGGTAGAGGGCGTAACGTATATCAATGTGCGCTCTCCGGGCAACTACACATTTAGGAATGCTCCGACCTCGTAGCGCTGGTTGTTACTTTGTTGAGGGGCCATACCACGCCGTTTATCTGGTTTGTTTGGTTTTCACGGTCAATTATTTGACTGATACGTTCATAATGTGCAAACATAATACGGTTTACCTTTGCATTTACTTTCAACCTGAAGGTTAATGTGCGCAGGGGTCGACCCATGCTATGGCTATAACCTTTGTTCGGAGGACCGACATGCACGAGACAGAGATCAACAACTACCTTGCCGTCATTAAGGTGGTCGGCGTCGGCGGCGGCGGTACCAACGCGGTCAATCGAATGATCGAAGAGGGCATCCGCGGCGTCGAGTTTGTTGCCATCAACACCGATGCTCAGGCACTCGCGATCTCTGATGCCGATATCAAGGTGCACATCGGCACCGACCTTACCCGCGGCCTGGGCGCCGGCGCCAACCCCGAGGTTGGCCGCAAGGCTGCCGATGAGTCCCGCGACGACATTGCCGAGGCGCTTGCTGGCGCCGACATGGTGTTCATCACCTGCGGCGAGGGCGGTGGCACCGGTACCGGCGCTGCTCCCATCGTTGCCGATATCGCGATGAACGAGGTCGGTGCACTGACCGTCGCCGTCGTGACCAAGCCCTTCACCTTCGAGGGCCGCAAGCGCAAGAAGAGCGCCGAGGAGGGCATTAAGACCCTCTCCGATTGCGTCGATACCATGATCGTCATCCCTAACGATAAGCTGCTCGACATCGCCGAGAAGAAGACCACCATGCTCGAGGCCTTCGCGATTGCCGATGGCGTCCTTTCCCAGGGCACCCAGGGCATTACCGACCTCATCACCGTCCCCGGTATCATCAACCTGGACTTCGCCGATGTTAAGACCATCATGAAGCAGGCCGGTACCGCCATGATGGGTATCGGTACCTCTTCTGGGGATACCCGTGCCGTCGACGCTGCCCAGCAGGCCATCTCCAGCCCGCTGCTCGAGAGCTCCATCGATGGTGCCACGCGCGTGCTGCTCTCCATCGCCGGTTCCAAGGACCTGGGTATCCAGGAGATCAGCGACGCCGCCGACGTTGTCGCCAACGCCGTCGACCCCGAGGCCAACATCATCTTCGGTACCGTTGTTGACGAGTCCCTGGGCGATCAGGTGCGTATCACCGTCATCGCTACGGGCTTCTCCGACTCCAACGTCAACCGTCAGGACGAGCTCTTTGCTGCTCAGCAGTCTCAGAGCAAGGCCGCTGCCTCCGCTGAGCCGCAGCGCACCGCTCCGGCTACCAGCCCGGCTCAGGCCGCTCCGACCCGCAACGTCGGTGGCACCGAGCTTCCTAACTTCGGCAACGATCAGTTCGAGCTTCCCGACTTCCTGAAGCGCGGCAGCTTCTAAGTCGTTCTTTGCATTGTTGTGCACAGGGGCGTGTCCGTATGGACGCGCCCTTTTTATTTCGACTTTGTAAACTAGAACCTCCAATCTCTTTACGTTCCCTTTACGATTGCCTCCAGCGCAGCGGGTATCCTTTTAGAGAAGTATGACAGCCGTATAAACGCGGGCTGTAGCGGCGATGCCGCGGTACTTGTGTTATTAGGAGGCTTTAGTATGGCAGCACGTGCGGACAAAGTTTCGCGTGTCGACCATGATGGAGTTACGTTGGTGGAGGGCGTGACATCCGATGTTCGCTTTGCCTTCACCGAGCGCGCCGGTGGCGTTTCCGAAGATGCGTACTCCTCACTCAACTTGGGCTCGCATGTTGGCGATGACCCCTTTGCTGTTCAAGAAAATCGTCGTCGTGCGCTCGAGGCTATGGGTGCCGTCGAGTGCGAGCACAACCTGCTCGTTCCCAATCAGGTCCATGGTGACCATATCGTTGCGGTGACCTCGAACGGCGCCGATGACCTTGAGGACGTTCGCGAGCAGATTGCCGAGGGCTGTGATGCCATCGTCTGCACGGCGCATAACGTGCCCGTGCTGCTCTGCTTTGCCGACTGCGTTCCCGTGGTGCTGGTGGCCCCCGGCGGATTTGCCGTGGTGCACTCCGGTTGGAAGGGCACGATTGCACGTATTTCCGCCAAGGCGTGCCAGGCGCTTTGCGATGCTGCCGGTTGCGATGCGAGCGACGTTTCCGCCTATATCGGCCCCCATATCTTGGGTGACGAATATGAGGTATCCCAGGAACTCATGGATCGCTTTGCCGCCGAGTTCTCTTGCATCGATGCGAATACCTCTCACATGCTCGATCTTTCCGCTGCCATTCGCGAGGCGCTGGTAGATGTCGGTGTCGACGCGGATAATATCGTGGATACCCAGCTTTCGACCGTGCGTCAGAACGACCGCTTTTATTCCTACCGTAACGAGGACGGCACCTGTGGGCGCCATGCTGCGATCGGCGTGATGCTATGAGAAAGATCGTATCGGTCCTGAGCGCCGCTGTGCTTACGCTTACGCTGTGCGCCTGTTCTTCGGGATCTTCTACCTCTTCCATTACCGTGGCCGGCTCTACGACCTGCCTTCCTATCGCCGAGATTGCGGCCGAGGGTTTTAAGGAGGAGACCGGCATCGACGTGCTCGTTTCCGGTTTGGGTTCTTCCGCTGGCATCGAGGCCGTCAGCGCCGGCACGGCCGATATCGCCAGCTCCTCCCGTGGACTCAATGCCGACGAACAGGATCTGGGCCTGACTCCCATCGTCATTGCCCACGACGGTATCGCGGTCATCGTGAACGACGATAACCCGGTCGATAACCTCTCGACCGAGCAGCTCCGCGATATTTACGCCGGCAAGATCACCAACTGGAAAGAAGTCGGTGGCGAGGACCTGAGGATTCAGGTCATCAACCGAGATGAGGCGTCCGGCACGCGTGAGGCCTTTCGCACCATCGTGATGGACGGCACCCCGTTCGATCGCCGCTCGGCCGTTCTTTCGGGCACGGGCCAGGTGCGCGACGTGGTATCTCGTTCGCGCGGTGCCATTGGCTACATTTCGCTGGGCTTCGTCGATAGCCTCAACGCCAAGACCTCGGTCAAGGCCGTCTCGGTCAATCATGTTGAGGCGTCCGAGAAGACGGTCGCGAGCGGCGGCTATCCCATCTCGCGCGACCTTTACTTCTTTGTGAAGGGTTCGCCTTCGCAGCAGGCGCAGGATTACATCGACTACGTGACGTCCGAAAAGATGGACAAGCAGATTCGCGAGGCGGGCTTTATCCCCGTCACCAACGACGAGAAGGGGAGTGAGTAGCATGGAAGCACAGGAAAACTCCCAGACTGAGCAGAATGTTCAGACGCCCAAGAAGCGCGAGCTGGCGCTCGTATCGCGCAGTACCTATATCAAGGAGAAGGCGCTGCAGTGGATCTTCTTTGCCTGCGCGTTCTTGGCGGTCGTTACCGTCATCCTGATTTTTGTCTTTACCACGTACTCGGCGCTGCCCGTCTTTACCGACATCGGTCTGGCGGACTTCTTTAGTTTTACGTGGGCGCCCTCTGAGGGCCACTACGGCATCATGTCGCTGCTTGCCGGCTCAGGTCTGGTGACCGTCGGTGCGCTCGCCATGGGCGTGCCGCTGGGCGTAGGTACGGCCGTGTACCTGGTCGAGATCGCCAGCAAGCGCGTGCGCAAGCTCATCAGCCCTGCCGTTGACCTGTTGGCCGGCATCCCTTCTATCATCTATGGTTTCTTTGGAATGATCATCATTCGTCCGTTTATCGCGCAACTGACCGGTGGTCTTGGTTTTGGTGCGCTGACAGCGTGGTTCGTGCTCGCCATCATGATCGTCCCTACCATCACGACGCTTACCATCGATGCCCTCAATTCCATTCCCATGGGCATTCGCGAGGCATCGTATGCCATGGGTGCTACTAAGTGGCAGACCATCTATAAGGTCGTGCTACCTGCCGCCAAACTGGGTATCGTTGATGCCATCGTGCTGGGTATGGGCCGTGCCATCGGTGAGACCATGGCCGTGCTCATGGTCGTGGGTAACGCTCCGGTTATTCCCGACAGCATTGCGAGCCCCATCTCGACGCTCACGAGCCAGATCGCGCTCGACATGAGCTATTCCTCGGGCCTGCACCGCTCGGCTCTGTTCGGCATGGGCGTGGTCCTGTTTATCATCTCCGCCATGCTGGTGGGCATCGTCCGTCTGATTTCCAAGAAGAAGAGGGGGTAGGCTATGTCCGATTCCGTTGACATGACGGTCGATACGACCTCGTCGCGCGAGCGCATCAAGCGTGCCCTTTCCCACGGTAAGAAGGGCCGTATCAACAAGGACCTGTCAAACAAGATCATGCTCGGCGTGTTCCGCGCCGCGGCCTACATCACCACGCTGGTGCTGGTCGCTATCATCGCCTACGTGGTTGTTAATGGCTTACCGCATATTTCGCTCGACTTTATCTTCGGTTGGCCCCAGGGTGTCAACGCCGAGGGCGGCATTTGGCCTACGATTGTCTCGACCATCTACGTGACGGCGCTCGCCATGCTCATCTGTACGCCGGTCGCCGTGCTAGCGGCCGTCTATCTGGCCGAGTACGCCAAACAGGGCAAGGTCGTCGAGCTCATCCGTTATGCTGCCGATGCTTTGGCCTCGGTGCCCTCCATCGTTATGGGTCTCTTTGGCTACGCCTTGTTTGTCGAGGCCATGGGCCTGGGCCTTTCGATGGTCTCGGCTGCCCTGGCGCTGGCGCTTCTGATGCTGCCTATCGTCATGCGCACCACCGAGGAGGCTATTCGCGCCGTGCCGCGCTATATCCGTTGGGGCGCATATGGCTTGGGCGCCACTAAGTGGCAGGTCGTTTCCAAGATCGTGCTTCCTTCCGCCTTTGGCCGCATCGCCACCGGCATCGTCCTTGCCATCGGCCGTGCCATCGGCGAGACCGCGGTTGTACTTTACACCATGGGCCAGGCCATCAATCTACCTATTTCGCCGCTCGATTCCGGCCGCCCCATGACGGTTCATCTGTACCTGCTTGCCAACGACGGCATCAACATGAACGCAGCCTACGGCACCGCGCTCTTGCTGATGGTGATCATTTTGGCCTTCAACCTGTTTGCGCGCTTCCTGTCGCGCAAGCGTCGCTAGTTAAGGAGTCCCATGTCCGTTTATCAGTCCGCTCCCACGTTGGAGCAAGCGGCCATTACGGCCAAGGATTTCAACTTTTGGTACGGTGATTTTCATGCGCTGACGGGGCTTGACCTCAACATCGCCAAAAACGCCATCACCTCCTTCATTGGCCCTTCGGGCTGCGGCAAATCGACGTTTCTGCGCTGCATCAACCGCATGAATGACCTGATCGAGGGTACGCGCGTCGAGGGCACCATGACGCTCGACGGCAATGATATCTATGCCGAGGGCGTCGACCCGGTCGATCTCCGTCGCCGCGTGGGCATGATCTTTCAGCAGCCCAATCCGTTTCCCAAATCCATCTACGAGAATGTCGCTTTTGGCCCTCGTCTGCAGGGCGTGACTAGCAAAAGTGACCTCGATGACATTGTGGAAGAATCGCTCAAGCGCGCCAACCTCTGGAAAGAGGTATCCAATCAGCTCAACAAGGATGGTTTGGCGCTCTCGGGCGGTCAGCAGCAGCGTCTGTGCATCGCGCGCGTGCTTGCGGTGCAACCCGATGTCCTCCTGATGGACGAGCCCTGCTCCGCCATCGACCCCACGTCTGTCTCTAAGGTCGAGGATCTGATGGCCGAGCTGGCGCCCGAGATGACGATCATCATCGTCACGCATTCAATGCAGCAGGCAGCTCGCATTAGCGACTACACCGCATTCTTCTTGCAGGAAGTTTCCGGCGAGCCCGCCACGCTCATCGAGTATGGTCAAACCGACGCGATCTTTACCAGCCCGGTGGACTCGCGGACGGAAGACTATATCACCGGCCGCTTTGGCTGATCGGTGCGACTAGTCCCAAGCCGATCGGACCTGGTCCGGTGCGTATTCACTGTGCGGGCGGCATGACCGCACCCAACTGATTGGAGTGAACCATGCGCAAACTGTTTTCCCGTCAGCTCGTCGAGGCCCGTCACGAGATGCTGAGCATCTACGAGGCCGTCGATCTGGCCCTCCACGATGCCGTTAAGGCCTATGTGACCGACGACCGCAAGCTCGCCACCAAGACCAAGAAGCGCACGCTTTCGATTGACGCGCGCTGCGCCAACCTGGAGGCTGTCTGCTACAACCTGATCGCCACGCAGTCACCGGTCGCCTCCGACTTCCGCTTGCTGCAGACGATCATCTACGTCGACTTTAACCTGCAGCGCATGACCGATAAGGTTCGCCAGATCTGCCGCGCCACGCGTCATATGATCAAGGCCGACATCTCGCTGCCCCAGGAGCTTGTCGGCACGGTCGAGGCCGAGGCTGAGGCCGTCTACCAGGTGTTGGGCTCTTCGCTTTCTGCGCTCGTCACCAATGATATGTCCATCATCTGCAACTTGGCCGTCGAGGACGAGCCGGTGCACGCGGCCTATGAGAAGTTCTTCCGTACTTTCAACCGCATGGACACGGGCGATTTTATGGACGACGACAGCAACTATGACGACCTGCGCCGCGCCATCATGGTCTCGCGCTACCTCGATCGCATCGCCTCGATTTCGATCGATGCCGCCTGCCGTCTGACCTTCCTTTTGACTGGACAGCGTATGACTGCCGGTGATATCGCCCGTACGGACGAGGATGAGCTCGAGAGCATGCGCGTGCCTTCGGGCGAGGGCGTCATCATGAGGCCCGCCGTGGATGCGGGCTATGTTGCCAAGGTGCCTGCTAACGAGGTGAGCGAAGGCCTTCGCTATTTGCTTGAGCACCTTGAGGACGAGGACGACTCCGAGGAGGACGAGGAGTAGGGTAGCCCCGTTCGTCGAAAGATTGTAAATACCTAAGTGAGCGCGGCCTTGCACATGCAGGGCCGCGCTCTTGCGTTAGCATGGGACTACTTGTTTGGCTGTCAGCGGAGGCGATTGGCAATGGATAACTATTTGGACTTGATGCGCGCTCGCCGCGAGCAGATTCTGGAGTGTTTTTATGCGGCACTCGATCGCGCGTGCCGTCCCCACGATGCCGCGCGCCTGATTGCCGTCTCCAAGACTGTTGGCGTCGATGAGACCGTTGCCGCTATTCAGGCGGGGTATCGCCATTTTGCCGAGAACCGCCCGCAGGAGCTCGTTCGCAAGCTTGCGGGCCTCGTAGAGCATCCGGAGCTACCCGAGGTGCGCTTCGATATGATCGGCAACCTGCAGACCAACAAGATCAATGCGGTTCTGGGCTCGGCCGAGCTGATTCATTCGGTAAGCTCGCTGCATTTGGCTCAGGCCATCTCGAGCCGTGCGGTTCGCAAGATTGAGGCGGGCGAGCTCTCCGGCCCCCAGCGTGTGCTGCTCGAGGTCAATGTGAGCGGCGAGGAGTCCAAGGGCGGTTTTTCGCCCGACGAGGTCCGAGACGCCGCAGGTGAGCTTGCGGAGCTTGAGGGAATTTGTGTGCAGGGCCTTATGACTATGGCACCCCGGGGGAATAAGGATGTGGCGCGCCGCACCTTTGCCGGACTTCGCGAGCTAAGGGATGAGCTTGAGGCGACGCACTCCGATCTGAGCCTGCCCGAACTTTCCTGCGGCATGAGCGAGGACTTTGAGCCTGCCCTTGAGGAAGGCTCTACGCTCGTTCGCCTGGGCAGGGTAGTATTTAGCCCGGAGTTTGCAGTAAAATAAGGCTCTGAAGTGCGCACTGATTATCAGAGCGCCTGCACTAAACCGCGAGAGGACACAACCATGGGCTTCCTTGACGAGATTAAAAGTAAGATGCACCTGGGCGGCCAGCAGGGTTACGACCAGGGTTATGGTCAGGACGACGACTACGGCTACGATGATGGCTATGACGACGGCTACCAGAATAACGGTTACAGCGGTGCCTCAGGCGAGGGCTTCTACACCCAGGATGAGCCGAGCAACGGCCTGTTGGGTCAGACGCGCCGCGGCGAGGCCGAGTCGGTGGCCGTGTACACGCGCTCCGGTCAGCTGGTCGGTGACGATTCTCGCCACGCTACGACCTACAACCCGCCATCGCGCTCGCAGGAGACGGTTGCGGGCGGTTATCGTCCCGGTGCCTACGACACGCCGTCGAGCTACGCCGAGAGCGCACGCGCCCGCGCTGCTGCCCCCGCACCTGCTCCCTCACCGAGCGATGCCTCGGCGTATGCGAGCAACATCATCAACGCTACGCCGCAGCTGCCGGCTTACGTCCTGCGCCCCGAGAGCTATGACGACGTGGAGACCGTCGTGCGCCGCGTGCGCACCAAGCAGCCTGTCGCGCTGATTTTTGTGGGCGTTCGTACCGAGGTCGCCAAGCGCGTCCTGGACTTCTCTTACGGTTTTGCCTGCGGCCTGGGCGCCACGGTCAAAGAGGTGGGCGACCGCGTGTTTATGGTGCTGCCCGCCGGTTGCGAGGTCAAGGATTCGGACCTCAAAAAGCTCCGTGCCGACGGCTACCTTAAGTAAAGACAAGACGAGGAGATTCTCATCAACATCTACACCATTGTCCAGCTGGTCAATACGCTGTTCAACTTTTACTCCACGCTCATCGTGGTCTACTGCCTTATGACGTGGATCCCCATGAAGCAGGGTGGATTGCTACAGGATATCGCCGCTGTTCTCGATAGCGTGTGCGGCCCGTGGCTCAATTTGTTCCGCCGGTTTATCCCGCCCATGGGCGGCGTCGATTTTTCACCGGTCGTTGCGATTATTGCGTTGCAGTTGGTGCAGAAGCTGGTTCTGCAACTTCTTATAGGTATACTCATATAAAACTGGCTTAGTAACTCACGTCGGGCGCACGGCGCCAAGGCGAAGATAAAGGAGAACTTGTTATGGCTATTACCCCTGCTGACATTCAGGCTCAGACCTTCTCTGAGGCCAAGCGCGGCTACGATCCCGCCGAGGTTGACGTCTTCCTGGAGACCCTGTCCTCTGAGGTCGACGCCATGCTCGCCAAGATTGTCGATCTTAAGGGCCGTCTGACCGCCACCGAGCAGCAGCTCGCCGACACGCAGGCCCAGCTCGCTCAGGCTCAGGATGCTGCTGCGCAGGCCGTTCCCGCCGCCCCTGTGGCCGCTCCCGCACCCGACTTCTCCGCTCAGGAGCGTCAGATTTCCGCTGCCCTGATTGCTGCCCAGCAGACCGCCGAGGGCATTGTTAACGACGCCAACGAGAACGCCGAACGTATCCGCAACGAGGCCGACGCCAAGGCCCGCGAGGTCATCCGTCAAGCCCTGACCGAGAAGCAGGCCGAGCTTGAGGAGATCGACCGTCTTAAGGCTTCCCGTGAGGAGTTCAAGGCCGAGTACCTCAAGCTCATCCAGCACTTCATGGACGATGCTCAGAACTCCTTCCCGTCCGATCTCATGGCTTCCACGCCGGTCGGTTCCGCCGCTTCTCCGGCTGTGACCGTTCCTGCTTCCGAGCCGCTGCCCGTCGCCGAGCCGGTTATCCCCGTTGCCGATCCCTTCGCACCGATTGACAACTTCGCTGCCGACGACCTGGACTAACATCCAGCTATCATGTAGCGCCTAGAAAGGACCCGCAGCTTGCGGGTCCTTTTTTGTGGCTGTATGCAGTCTGCAAAACAAAACGCCGAGTCCTGCGTTTGGGGGCACAGAACTCGGCGAAGGGCGCGTGGTCAAAGGTAGATTTTAAGGCATGTCCCAAAGATCTACTTGAGGAGGAAGTCGGGGAGTGGAATGGTGCGGGCTTCGCGTTGCTCGGGGTCGGCGATATGGTCGGCAGGATAGCCGCAGACGAGCATATGATAGGGATAGATACCCTCGGGCAGGTTGAACTGCTCACAGGCCACCTCGGGCTTAAAATGGCACACCCAGCACGTCCCCAGGCCCTGCTCCTCGGCCTCCATCATCATCTGATCGCAGACGATCGAGGCGTCGATGGCACTGGAGTTCATCTGGTCATAAGGGCGCACCCAAGCATCGTCGGTAACGCTGCAGATAAGAAAGATAAGCGGAGCCCCAAAGATAGACCCATCACGAGCAAATCGAGGCTGACAAGCAGCAGCCTTCTCCAGAAGCTCCGGAGTATCAAGCACCATCACGCGGGTTGGATGATTATTACAAGCAGAAGGAGCAATACGCCCAGCCTCAACAATGGCATCCACCACAGCCTGCTCAACAGAACGATCCTCAAACTCGCGACAAGAATAACGACCCCGAGCCAGATCCAAATACGACATAACCAAACCCTCCAAAGCCAGCAAATCAATCCAAAGTAAACCAAAGGGTACCCAAAGTCCCATTCAGCCAAACGTTTA
>CALGZX010000153.1 GCA_937934165.1 uncultured Collinsella sp. | reverse complement strand
CGGTGTGGTCGCCGATGATCTTGATCGAGTTCTTGTTGGCGCCGACGGTACCGTCGCCACCCAGACCCCAGAACTTGCACTCGATGGTGCCGGGGGCTGCGGTGTTGGGCGCATCCTCGGCCTCGGGCAGGCTCAGGTTGGTCACGTCATCGACAATGCCGATGGTGAACTCGCGCTTGGGCTCGTCCTTCTTGAGCTCCTCGAAGACAGCGAACGCGGACGCGGGAGGCGTGTCCTTGCTGCCCAGGCCATAACGGCCGCCGACGACCTTGATGCCCGTCTTGCCGGCCTCGTAGAGAGCGGAGACGACGTCCTGGTAGAGCGGCTCGCCGATGGAACCCGGCTCCTTGGTACGGTCCATGACGGCGATCTTCTGGACGGTCTCGGGGAGAACGTCGACGAAGTGCTTGATGGAGAACGGACGGAACAGACGGACCTTGACCAGGCCGACCTTCTCGCCGTGGGCGTTGAGGTAGTCGATGACTTCCTCGAGCACGTCGCAGAAGGAGCCCATGCACACGACGACGCGGTCGGCATCGGGAGCGCCGTAGTAGTTGAACAGGCCGTAATCGGTGCCGAGCTTCTCGTTGATCTTCTTCATGTAGCCCTCGACGACGGCGGGAAGCTCGTCGTAGACCTTGTTGCAGGCCTCACGGTTCTGGAAGAAGATATCGCCGTTCTCGTGGCTGCCGCGGGTGTGCGGGTGCTCAGGGTTGAGCGCGTGGTCGCGGAAAGCCTGGACGGCGTCCATGTCGCACATCTCGGCCAGATCCTTGTAGTCCCACATGGCGACCTTCTGGATCTCGTGGCTGGTGCGGAAGCCGTCGAAGAAGTTAAGGAACGGGGTCTTACCCTCGATGGCGGCAAGGTGAGCCACCGGCGAGAGGTCCATGACCTCCTGGACGTTGCCCTCGGCGAGCATGGCGAAGCCGGTCTGACGACAGGCCATGACGTCGGAGTGATCGCCAAAAATGTTCAGGGCGTGGGAAGCGACGCAACGCGCGGAGACGTGGAAGACGCCCGGGAGCTGCTCGCCCGCGATCTTGTACATGTTCGGGATCATCAGGAGCAGACCCTGAGAAGCCGTGTAGGTGGTGGTCAGAGCACCGGCGCCCAGCGAACCGTGAACGGTACCGGCTGCACCTGCCTCGGACTCCATCTCGACGACCTTGACCGGGGTGCCGAAGATATTCTTGCGACCCTGGGCCGCCCACTGGTCGACATGGTCGGCCATCGGGCTGGACGGCGTAATGGGATAGATTCCCGCTACCTCGGTGTACGCATACGAAACATATGCGGCCGCCTCGTTGCCGTCCATAGACTTAAACTTACGCGCCATATACCCCTCTCCTCTCATATAGGTATACAGGCCCCGGCGATCGCCGGGATGTTGGCGTGATGGGATTTACGCTGTTGCTTCCAATCATCTGGCAGGCAGGCTCAGCAGCAGGTACGTGGCGTGGAGAGAAGACATGCCGAGGCGAGGGCCAGCTGATGCGCCCCACAGACCCGACCGCCCGTCTTGCACATGACCGAGCGCCGCAAAGGCCGCATGCCGGATGCTCCCGGGCACGCCCCGGCGATGGGAAGCGCCCGCAACGGAAATCCGCATGCGGGCTTATTGTACCCCGCCGCCAAGCCATATTTCGGCAAATATAGGCGGGCGGTAAAGGTTTACCCCGGGTGACCGCCAAAGGCCAGAATGGTCCCTCCATCCCCGGACGACTGGCTCTGACGCGCCAAGGAGTGTCCCCAAGTACCGGCAGGAAAGGAACACCTAACTGCCGGCTAGAGGGCGCCGAGCAGGATGGCGTAGGTGGTGGATTCGCCGAGTTTGAGCTCGTCGCCGGGGTTGAGCTGGGCGGAGCGGCCGGGCTCTACTTGAATACACACACTCGTGGCCCCGTTTACCACCACGGTGCCGTTAGTGGACGACAGGTCCTCGACAAACCATGCGCCAGACTCGTCGCACCAGATATGGGCATGGCGGGCCGAGACGTCGTCGCCGACGTCGTCGGTGATGCCGCCCTCCCCCGTTGCCAGCGCTCCGATCTCAACGCCTTCCTCACTCGGCTGAATCCAGCGCGGGACGCTCACCACGTAGCCGTTTTGCACGCACAGCAGTCCCAGCGGATGCGCCGGCGCGACCTCGTGCTCGCCCGCGACCGAAGATGTGCTCAGCGAGCGCGGCGTCGACGTGTCGCCGCCACGGGTCGCATGAGCGCGGCGGCTCGCCCGACTTGGAACTAAGGCGGGCGTGAGAGCAAACGGCATAGGGAACGAATCTTGCGGATGTACTCCTCGACGTCAGGCAGGTAAGCCCCACGAAGTCACCGGGGAGGCCCAAGCGGCCCGGCACCACTTCCAGATTCTGACCAGGGCGAGTCGTTCGCCGGTGGCTGAAGGCTCGCTCCCACCCAAAAGGGGAGATTCGCGTTGTTCCCCAATCGCTCTCGCATCTTTCATTTTGCTCGAGGTGGGCTATAAAAACTTTCCCGGTGAAAGGCGGCGATTGGTTTCCTTTCTTTCTAGAGGAGCGCGCCTGTAATCTGTTTTCATCCTAAATCAAGTTAAGATCGGACCTTCCAGAGGCAAGTCGACTCAAACTGCGAGGCTCCATGTTGGAATAAAGAGCGCTGTCGAAGTGCCAACAACACAAAGCTTGCCAGTCTCAAATAGAACCTTTTGGGAGTCCGATTGGGCCGCACACCGAATCCCCGCTGGTGGTTTTTTATAGCTGCGCAACAATAAACAAGGTTAGTGCCAGTCCAGCATGAAATTGAGGAACGTATGCATTTTTCTCAGTAAGTGATCGTCGTTACTGCTTCGATGAGGTCACTCGCAATTGCTTTCAGGTTGACCAAGCATCAGAAGATGCGCTTCGCATATTTGAAGCATCGGGAAGAACGGTCAACTCGAAGTTGCTAACAAAGTCACTTGCTGCGAAAGGCTACGACCAAACGACCATAGCAGAACTTGAAGACGACATTGATGAGTATCAACGATTGTCTGAGCGGACTTTCTTAACAAAAGACACGCCTCGAAAACTTAGATCCATCGAACTCCACGTTTCACATGCATGCAACCTTGGTTGTAGTTACTGTTTTGCCGGTAAAGGAGATTATGGAACGTCTCCTCTGCTGATGACAGACGAGATAGCCTTCAAGGCGGTCGACTACCTCGTCGCAAGTTCATCGGAAAACGAAACGCTTGCGATCGTCTTTTTTGGTGGGGAACCCATGATTAACGAGCCGCTGATATGGAAAACGGTCGACTATTCAAAAAGAATATACCCCAATAGAAACTTTACCTATTCTATTACGACCAACGGAACGCTTTTGAATGACACTGCTGTGAATTCTTTCAAGGAGCACGGGTTTTCTGTTCTGATTAGTCTCGATGGTACAGGATGCAAGCACGATGCATCACGCCCGTACAAGACGGGAGGCGGCTCTTTCTCCGATATCGACAAAAACGTTCGTCGTTTTTCCGAGTCGTTCCCCTTCGGCGCAAGAGCGACCTTAACAAATAATAACTGTAACCTTGTTGAAGACTATCTTCAGTTTAAAGAGATGGGCTTCAGAAGGATTTACTTCTCGCCCGTGAGCTCATTCGATGAGAATATCAAACTCGACGAACACTCATTAAACAAAATCAGGGCGGGCCTAATAGATTTGGCGGATCAATATCTCAAACAGATTGATCAAGGGGAAAAGCCCTTGTTTAGAACATTGAAAACTGCAGTTGATTTGATTATGAGCAACAGGATCGCCTTTGTCGGATGCGGGGCTGGCAGGCGTTTTATTTCCGTGACTCCCGAAGGGGACGTATACCCCTGTCACAGGTTTGTCGGGATGATGCGATTCAAAATGGGCAACATCGTCACCGGAATTGACGAAACTAGGTATATTGAAAACTGGAGTCAGGGTGTCGAAAAAAGAATTGACTGTACGGACTGTTGGGCTCGGTCTTTCTGTGGTGGGGGCTGTAGCTGGGAGGCTGCAGACGAGCACGGCTACTTGCCCAAGAGTCTACACCCTGCATCATGTGAATATAGAAAAATGTGCTACGAGATGGCTTTTGACCTTATTTCCCGCCACTCATCTTCGCAGGAGAAAAATCAACGAGAAGCTACTGTATCGGAATAAGCGGTTCAGCGCATTGCTGTCACCATTGTGGAGGTGTTCGTTCTTCTGATTACCGTCTGCAAAGCTTATTGCTACGTTCGCCGAAACCATTCTAGAAATATGGTGAACTAGACATCTTGGTTTGTTATACACAATATTGAGGTTTTTCTGCACTCAAAGGGAGGTAGTCGTGAAGCATATTCATCCGATTAATCCAGGAAGTGGCGACGAGGCAGGCGTGAAGCCGATGTCTTTTGACTGCCTCTTGGGCATTACTGACATCTGTACTGTTTATGATAAAGCAGATGGCTGTGGTGCATACGATTACTGCGACTATGACATGGATGGCGGCAGCATCTGCGTTGTAGATCACTGTGGCATTGATCAAACGTAGTCTCTAATTGGATTAAGGTGAGGAGCTGTTATGAAGCATATCCATCCTGTTGGTTCAAATGAACATCCTCCCGTTGAGCCTTGTTGTCTTGGAGTTGATATATGCAATTTTTACGACATCGCCGAGTGCCCTGTTGCGGATTGGTGCTATGTCGATAAAGAATCAAGCTGTGTTTTGCCAGCAGATTGGTGCGATCCAGTTGACGAGTAGTTTTGTGGCTAGGAACTATTTGGTCCAATTCAGAATAAGATGGGAACAAATACCAAAATCTCGTGTCTGTGAGGAATTATGCCATTATTGCAAGGTCTCGTTGGATTAGCCTTTATACTTGCGTTATATCTGGCACCTTTTTTAATTCTATTCTTCATTATCCGACTCTTTCTTCGGAGAAAATAGGAGTGTCACGCAAACATTAGCGTAGCTTTCTTCCAATATGAGCCGAGCATTGGCAAGTGGAATAAGAAGCCCGACCGTTCGCCACATGAAAGTGATCGGACGGGCTTCTCTATTTAACCTGGGCCGCCACCCATAGCGGCTTTCCAAGCGTATTCTCAGTGCAAAGCAATCGTCAGTTTAATCCTATGCGCTGATACCGCATTTCATTTGTTCGGCTCGAATTCTACGGCCTGGCAACCCTCGCACTCTCCGGCAAATGGATTGAACGCGAAGGCAGAGATGATGTGTGCGTGGACATCGAGGCTGCTGTAGGCAACATACTGGGACATGGACCCCCGCTGCGCGTGGTATGCGGCCCGGCATATTCATTGCCGTCCAACCCCGTGTAGTTGCAGCAAAGGGTGGAACCTCAATGCTCAGCTCATGTTGTCCGTGGGACACGAGAATCGTAAGTACACTTTGGTGCGATTCTCACGCTGATACTGAGCCACCTGGAATAAGATACGTCGCGACAACACTTCGCTTCACCTCTGTCTCGACAAGATGACGTAGACTAAAGTTTCCTTTAGTAAGAGAACGAGAACTATATCTGAAAGCGTAGCGATGGCGTGAAGGCACCGAGTCCGAACCGCCTGAATGCTACGTGCATCTGCATCGCCTTTTTGTTATCTCTGCCAGTTGGGTAGCACTACACTTGTCATCATTTACCCTGGTACATGCTGTCTAAATCCACTACCCCTTCTACCGCGCCGACCATCTCGTCATCGTGAGAGACAACGATGATCAGCTGGCTTTGCTTGTTGCGCTTAACATAGGCCGCAAGCTCGGCGCGGCTTACAGCGTCTAACCCAGTCGTGGGCTCGTCGAGTACCAAAACTGACGACTTGCGTGAAATCGCCGACCATAAGTACACTCGGCGCAGCTCACCGCCCGAAAGCGCGGAGCAACGTTTCCCGAGCAACTCCTTCACGCTGTTTTCCAGCGAAAGTAGGCCATCTACACCCCGGTGATAGGAAGAAAAGGGCGTGTCGAAATACTCTAACAGCTCTTTCACCGTTTCGTCCGGCGCGAAGCACGACTGTGGGCAGCACGATATCTCTCTCGCACGTATGTAATCCAAGTCGCATTCTTCGATTGGCACACCGTTGTATTTTACTTTGCCTTTCGATGAGTATAGCCCGAGCATCAAGTAAAGAAGTGACGTCTTGCCTCTTCCGTTTTCCCCAACTATGCAATATGTACCAGGACCGGAAAACTTGAAAGAAAACCCGCCGAGGACCTCTCGGACAGATCCGTCTGGAAGGGCAACCGAGAATTCCAAATCAGATACCGAAATGTCATTTATTTCATCGAGTTTAGCTAAATCGGTCCGATTCCACCCCGATCTCTCCTTTTCTCTCGTCGCGATAGCCGTCCTATCCCATGATGCTTTGGCATCTTGATAGGATTTGAACAATGACATCATACTTTTCAAAGTCTTAAAGAGAACCGCGAAGTATGTACCGATGATAGTGTACTCGCCTATTGACATAGTTCCGTTAATGATTCGTACTCCGGAAACAACAAGTATCACCGCTTGAAACAACGCTGCGAAAAGACCATCGAGCGATGTCAGAGAATATGATAGCTTTCCGGAGCGCAAAACTTTGGGATAATAGCTCTTAAACCCAGCGTCGAGCGCTTGTTCGCTCTTGCCGTACGAAGATGTCAGTTGAATGTTGAGAATCTGATTAAGCTGCGATGCAATTGCGGCGTAAAAGGCGCTGTCCGCCTCTTTCTTCTCATACGTGACCCTATACAAAAGTTTCCTCAACCCAGTAATTACACAGAAATACACGATGAGGAGAATGATGGAAAACACCGCGAGAGTTGAATCAATTGACCATATGATAAGCAATACGATGGGAATGGCTACAATGGACAGCGGCGCACTGATAAAATTCGCCAAAACGAAGGATGAGACCACGCTGGAGTCGGAAATAATCCGTTGCGTTGTATAGGCTGGATCGATGGTCCGACTCACCAAGTAATCGTCTCTTTCAAAACGCAAGACGGCCTCCCTGAGAAGATCAAAGGAAAGTCTCGTGGTTATGCGAATGGAAAGTGTTCCTGCAAAATAAGTAAAGAGGGTGGAGAAAACTCCTATTGACGCAACCAGGAGCGCGAAGAGTACGGCGTCTCTTTCGCTGCGGTTACCGAGAAGAAAATCTAAGAATTTCCCGTTCACGTATGGCATGGCATAGGAGAGAGCGGTTCCAATCACCGTGATAGCAATGAAGACGAAAGCCCCTTTTGCTCTGATGAACCTCGAGAGAACGCATCGAATCAAGGAAGGCCCCAATCTACCCGCCACAAAACATCAATCACTGATACCTTACACCTCAACACAACAGGAGCGAAGATTTGCCAATGAGACTGCTTTAAGATTGCCTTGGGCCAATACGATCTCAAGCTCTTCCTACAAGAGAGTCGGAATCGGACATCTCCTCCGACGAACCTGGCAATCGGGCGGTTGAAATATCTTTTTCAACCGCCCGATTGCCACAATAGATTTGAGCATCCGCCCACAAACGTCCGCGTTTTACACCCATCAAATCCTTTGCCTTTTGTCGTCTAGACTAGAAAAATCGCTCGAAATAACGCAACCGGCCTGCTCGCTTGAAGAAACCTAAGCCCGTAACGTAGATGTGCAAACTTCCGAAACGCCTTGCGCGGCATAGTGCGTATAAACTTCGTCAACCGCCTCAGAAATATCTGAGTATCGCGCCGGGTCAAAAGCATACGATGTCGCAGCTATACCCTGCACCCATTCGGAACGCGGATTAATTGAATAGCCACACAGCATCATCATACATGCATCTAGACCTGATTTCCCAAGTATCCGACGTATTGATGAGAGCATCGCGGGTCGCCCCTGCACCATCGTCGTCACCCCTATTAGCAGTATTTACCGTTTTTCTCTAAATGCGTATCGCCACCCTTAAGAATACGAAGTGTTTTATCCAGACCCGATTGTCCTCCATCTCAAACGAAGGGATAAGGAATCTCATCCGGAATCGGCAGTAACGAAGGATTCACAACGACAAGCGAAAAACATGAGTCATCTCTCAGAGGGGAGTAAAGGCTCCCCTCAAGCACCCTAGTTTCGTCATCCAAAGAGTTGATGGCAGTGTTCTTCTTACAAAGGTCGACAACAAAAGGGTTGATTTCTACAGATGTTACATCCATGCCACAGTTGGTAAGTATCAGGCCCTGTATTCTGGGGCCAGAACACAAATCGAGAGCCTTCCGTGCGCTCTGCGGTGTAAGGCGCCAATCTCAGCAAATCTGTCCCACAATACTGCGCTGAAGAACAAGACGGAACCCCTGAGCCAAACTCCCCTATACCTTATTAAGGCTAAGACAGGCAAGTTCACGCACCCGGCATATTCCAGAATAACATCCTATTGTTTTAGATGCTCTACAAGCATGAACAGCCGCGAATCGGAAAGATCTTCTAGTTTCGCCCCGACTGACCGCCAAGGGCCAAAATGGCCCCTCCATCCCCGGGCGACTGGCTCTGGCGCGCCGAGGAGTGTCCCCAAGTGCCGGCAGAAAAGAAACGTCCCTATCTGCCGGCTAGAGGGCACCGAAGAGGATGGCGTAGGTAGTGGATTCGCCGAGCTTGAGCTCGTCGCCGGGATTGAGTTGGGCGGAACGGCCGGGCTCGACCTGAATGCAGACGCGCGTGGCCCCGTTTACCACCACGGTTCCGTTGGTGGACGACAAGTCCTCGACGTGCCAGATATTTTGAGCATCGCACCAGATATGGGCATGGCGGGCCGAGACATCATCGCCGACGTCGGTAATATCTCCCTCGCCAGTGGCCAGCGCGCCAATCTCAACACCCTGCTCACTCGGCTGAATCCAGCGCGGGGCGCTCACGACAAAACTATTTTGTACGCGCAGCAAGCCCAAGGGGTGCGCCGGGGCGGGTTCGCGTTCGCCCACGGTCATCGACATGCCAAGCGAACGCGGCGTGGATGTACCTCCGCCACAGGTCGCGTGCGCGTAGTCGATGGCATAGTTCACCGAGGACCGCACATCCGCCGAACAACCGACGGCGACAAACAGCACCAGCACGGCCTCGGCGCGCTCGGCGGGCATGAGTTCCGCCGCCTGGGACAGGCGATCGAGCGCGTTGCGATAGAGATTCGTGTCCTGGTGGCACTCTTCGAGCGCGCGTACCATCGGTTCACCTGCAGGACCGCACACCATATTGATCACAGCCGTGGAGTCCATGGGATTGCGCGGGCGCAGGGCCAGTTGCGACATAATACGCGCAGCCGAGGTACCGTATTCGGCAAAGTAGCGCTGCTGAAGCGTGCCGACCGGCGCGCGAACGATAAAGCGGGAAACCCAAGAGCGATCGGCGGCTCGGCTCTGCGGGCTGCGGCCGTCGGCGAGCGGACGGGACGAAAGCACCAAGCCGCACAGCTCGATATGGCTCAGATGCGCCGCGCGCTTAAAGATGTCAAACATGGCCCCGCATGGGGTGAGCTCAACTTGAGATGCCATGACCTAGGCCTCCTTGGTCGTAGAAATAGAATCGGACGATACTTCGACAGGTCCGCCAAAAGTACGGGCAGCTGCGGCTCCACCGGCAAGCGGAGTCGCCATCTGGGCTTTTGTGCGTCGTGGTGCCGAAACGGGAAGTTCAAAGGCAAAGCCCATCGCAAGCAAAAACCACGTAAGCGTATAGGTTGCAACCAGAGCGGCAACAAGGCCGCCCATCACGGCGCGTTGGGAAAATACGCTACATGCAGCCACAACCAGCACCGGAACCTCGCAGGCAGAAAGCGCAAGCACGCCCTGCAGGAAGCCCGAGCGCCGATCGCGCGCAAGTGCCCCCGCGGCAACGCCGGCTATGCCTGGCAGCGCCAACGCCAGTGCGGCAATAATACCCGGTAGCGACCCAGACCACACGAGCGATCCCAAAGTCGCCGTCACGCGAGCGCCCGACGCCAGCAGCGCGGCCGAAACCACGACCACAGCCCAAACCACGCCACAGACGACCGTCGCGCCGACCATCAGCGCGCGACGAACCGCGCGGCCAAACGCATCCATGGGGCACGGCGTGAGCGGCTCGCCGCGGAGCGAACGACCGACATTTTGCGCATAGTGGTCACAAAACGCCGAGAGCGCCGCCTCGACCGCCGCCGGCTCGGGACGATCTTTTTGATGGCTGGACAGACAGGCCATCACCACGTCGAACAGCTGGGCATCGACAAACGCCAGCGCATCGCGTAGCTCTTCGGAATCCGGCTCAAGCCCTAGCTGCTGGGCCTGCTCGGCCGCAGCGAGCGCCACATCGGGCTCACGACGAAGCAGCTGAGTCAAATCACAACCGGGCGCATGGGCACCAATGGGATAATCGGGCCGCGTGTCCATCTTGAGACGGTAGGGGCTCGCGATGTCGCGCGTCTTTTTGCGCGAACCCGAGGTGCCCGAAGTGCTCGGCGCGGCTTCGTATGGCGCGACGCCGGCAATGAGCTCGTAAACCGTGCTTGCCGCGGCGTAGACGTCAATCGCCGGCGACATACGCAAAGCGCGCAGGTCGGGAATATCGTCGGTGAGCATCTCGGGCGGGGCATAGGCAACCGTCGCGCGACGCAGCGTGGCATAACGCTCCGTAAACGACGCCTTGCCGCCGGTACCGGCCACGGCCGACGCAGGCTCAAGCGCCAGCGACGAGCCAAAGTCGATCAGGCACAGGTCAAAGGTGCCCTCGGCAAGCTGCCGGTCAAGCAGTAGACGCGCCGTGCGCACCATAATATTAGCGGGCGAGATATCGCGATGGACAAAGCCCTCGCCCACCAGGCTCATACGGCAGAGCAAATCGAACAGGTCGCGACCCAGACGCGCCGCCACGAGCGGCGACAGGCGTCCGGCATCGTCCACGGCGAGTCGCGAACGCAAGCGGGCAAGCGTCTCGCCCTCGACCCATTCCATGACAATTGCAGGCACACCGTCGACCTCGCCCCAGCCATAGAGGCGGGGAAAGCCCTTAAGGCCCGAAATGGCGCGATGGCATTCGTATTCCTCGCGAAACGCCGCCTTGAACTTGGCGACCAGCGCCTCGTGAGCGGCATCGTCGTCAAACTCATCGCGCGTCGGCAAGATGAGCTTCTTGAGTGCCACGGCCTCGCCTTGGGCGTTGACGGCACGCGTCACGCGGCCGATACCGCCACGGCGCATGGTGGCATCGTCGGCAAACAGCATCGTAAAACGACGCAGATAGGCAGGCAGTTCGTCCTGACCGAGCGCAATGGCCGGCTCAAACCCGTCGACACGCGCCAGGCGCAGGCCGACCATGGGATCGCGACCGAGCGATTGTGGTGTGGTGGATGCAAGATCGGTCATCATAGGGCAAGCGCCGCCACGTTATTGTTGAAGTTACCGAGCGCGACGTCATCATCGCCGTAATGGCCGACCCATTGACATAGGTTGGTGTAACAGCCCCACAGATTGGCATACTGCTGATACCACTTTGACCGGGGCGAGAATGTCTGACGACCGAACTCAGCTCGAATAACAAACATCTCCCCGACCAGGCTGTCGCACGGTCTGGGATCTCCCGTAGAGTTATAGGTCGAGACCACGTCATTGGCACGAGAAACATAGCCGTCGAGCATGTTGTACTTGGTCACAAGCCAACTGTGAATGCTCTCTTCTTCAGCAGCGGAAAGGCCACCGGAGTTTGCATCGTTGTCAGTGTTGCCGCCCGTCGAGCCGCCGTTTCCAGACCCTCCGGTAGAGGAACCCGACCCAGAGCCGCCGCCCGAACTCGATGAACCCGAGCCGGAGCCAGAAGTATCCGAGCTACCGGGCTTTCCGGACTGCTGGGCGTCCTGCTCCTTTTGCTGCTCGACCTTATTCACCGTTGCCGCCACGCTATTGTTGGACAACCGATCGATGATCTTGGTGTTGGTGAGCACGATGGTTTTGCCATTGGCAAGCGTGACTTCGTTGTCCGGGACCTCGGCGCCGTCCGCATCGTCGGTGCCAAACACAATATGCCCGACCACACTTGCCCAAGCATATCCAGTCGTGGTGCCCAGATCACTTTTGACCTCATGCCCCACGCGCGGTTCGCGTGCGGCATGCGCCTGCATCATGGACGGCACGGTCATGCCATAGGCAGAAACGCCAGCTATGACCAGCACCAGCGAGCACGATAACAGTGCGTACGCCCGCGGCGCCAAGCCCAGTCGGCGTCGCATGCGCACCGCGGCGCCGCGCTTTGTCTGAGTGCCACCGGGCCGCATGCGTTCTCCTCCAATCAGAACCACCCTTAAAAAGGGTGGTTTGCTCTTAGGGTATAACCCACGGGCC
>CALGZX010000152.1 GCA_937934165.1 uncultured Collinsella sp. | reverse complement strand
CGTCGTCCAGGACGGTGCCGAAGGTGGTGTGGCGGCAGTGGTCGGACCAGTAGGTGTCGATCACGCGGATCTCGGTGATGGTGGGGTCGCGGTCCTCATCGCGGAAGTACTGCTGGCAGAAGGCGATGTCTGCCTCGTCCATGGCAAGGCCGCGATCGGCGATAAAGGCGGCAAGGCCGGCCTCGTCGAGCTCGCGGAAGCCGTCGAGCACCTCGACGGGCTGGGGCTCGGGGGTCTCCATGTACAGCGTCTCGGGCAGGTCGAGTGAGGCGATGCGCGCCTCGACGGGGTTCACCACGTAGTGCTTGATGGCCTCGATGGCGGCCTCGTCTAGGGCGCCCGAGATCATATAGACCTTGGCGGAGCGCACGGCGGGGCGCTCGCCCTGGCTGATGAGCTGCACGCACTCGCTGGCGGAGTCAGCGCGCTGGTCAAACTGGCCAGGCAGGAATTCGACGGCAAAGACGGCGCCATCGCTTGCGGGGAGCTCGTCGTAGGTCACATCGACCTGGGGCTCGCTAAAGACGGTCGGCACGCAGGAGCGGAAAAGCTCCTCGTCGATGCCCTCGACGTCGTAGCGGTTGATGATCCTCAGGGCCTCGATGCCCTTGATGCCGAGAATCTCGGTCAGCTCGCCCTTGAGCTGCTGAGCCTCGACGTCGAACCCGGGTTTCTTCTCCACGTAGATACGAGAGACCATTGGTTCCTGCCTTCCTGATCGGTTGGGCGTACGGTACGGTATGCGGCAGCGGTCGGTTTGCGGGGTCTGCCCTGCGGTCGCCTTGAGCCACATGTTTGTAAACCTCACTATGATACGACAGCTCGCGGCGCGTTGAGGACGGCGAGGGTGCTACAGTGAAGCGCAAACAAGAGAAAGGCATCACATGGCATTCGTTTCGCTCGCCATCATCGCACTCGTGGCCTTTGCAAGCCCCTTCATCGCTTCGGCGATTCCCGGAAAACCCGTTCCCGAGACCGTCTTTTTGCTCGTGTTCGGTGCGGTGCTGGGACCCCATATGCTCGGCGTCATCCATGTAGATGCCGAGGTCTCGCTGGTGTCCGAGCTCGGCCTGGCCTTTTTGTTCCTGCTCGCCGGCTTTGAGATCGACCCCAAGAGCATCACGGGTGTCGAGGGGCGCTACGGCTTGGCGACGTGGGTCGTCACGTTTGGTATCGCCTGGCTTGCCGTGCGCTTTACCCCGTGGTTCTCGGTCAGTCATTTCGACGGTATCGCCGTGACGCTTGCCCTCACTTCTACGGCGCTCGGCACGCTCGTGCCCATCATGCGCGAGCGCTTGCTCACCGGCACGCGTGTGGGCGACTCGATTCTCGCGTATGGCACTTGGGGCGAGCTCGGTCCCGTGCTCGCCATGTCGGTGCTGCTGTCTGCTCGCACTGGCATCCAAACGCTCGTAATCCTTGGCTTGTTTGCTGTAGTCTGCGTGCTGCTGGCCGTGGTCCCAAGCCGCTCCAAGCGCGTCGGCAGCCGCTTCTTTGCGTTTGTCGAGGAGCGCGCCGATACCACGTCGCAGACCTTCGTGCGCCTGACGGTGCTCATCCTGGTCACGCTTGTGGCATTCTCGGCCGTCTTTGACCTCGACATCGTGTTGGGTTCTTTTGCCGCCGGCTTTGTCTTGCGCTACATCATCCCCGAGGGCAACCATACGCTGGAGACCAAGCTCGACGGCCTGGCCTACGGCTTTTTGATTCCGGTGTTCTTTACCGTATCGGGCGCAAAGATCGACCTGACGGCCGTGGCATCGCGCCCGGGCTTGCTCGCGGGCTTTATCGTGGCGTTGTTGATTATTCGCGCCGTGCCCATCCTCGTCTCTATGAGCATTTGCCCTGCGACGCGAGATGTGTCGGCGTATGGTCGCATTACCGTGGCCCTGTACTGCACCACGGCGCTGCCGATCATCGTTGCCGTAGCGAGCGTGGCCGTCAACGCGGGCGCGCTGTCGCAAGATATTGCGTCGGTCATGGTTGCCGCCGGTGCCATCACGGTGTTCTTGATGCCACTGCTCGCGCAGCTCTTCTACCGCGTGGTCGACGCTGCACCGGTCGCTGCCGTGGCAGAGGTTGCCGAGCATCCATCCGATGCGCTCGACATTCTGCGCGCCCATCACGATTTGGCGAGCCTGCTCGCACGCGAGCATGAGCTTTTGACCTCGCATGGCCATGGGCGTTCGCTCGACGGCATACCTACCCTTGATTCCATTGCCGACCGCCTCTCGACCGAGGCGACAAACGGGCACATCGATGCCCGTATCGTGGACGCCGCTCATTTGCTGGCCGAGAAGACCTATGGCGACGAGATCGACCCGTCCAAGCTGACTCCGCGTGAGCGCCGCCGCCTGGAGCGCGCCAAGCTCGCCGTGCGCGAATACCGCCGCCGCATGCTGGAGCTCTACGCGCGCGATGAAGCCCAGGACGACGACGGTAAGTAGTCGATAGTCTCTCAAGGGAGTCGCGTCACGCTTTGAAGGCTCGAAACGGGATGTGGTTTCCGAAACAGGGGCCGTTGGGAAACGGTGTCCCGGAATGGGCGTCCAGAGTGGGACGCGCTTTCCGCGAGAGACCCGTTGCGGAAACCACTTCCCAGAATCTGCGTTCAAAACGGGACGCAGTTTCCGCAAGGAGGTCCTGGGGGAAACCGTGCCCCGTTCTGATCCGAAATACTGGGACATAGTTTCCCTTTCATAACAGAAGAAGGCGCGCTGCCTGCAGTTGATGCAGACGGCGCGCCTTCTTTGTTGGACTATATTGAGGCTGGGAGCTGAGGCTTGTGGTCCCTTAGGAGCGGGCGGCTCCGTCGACGGGGAGCACGGCGCCCGTGACATAGGATGACATGTCGCTCGCTAGGAAAACGAAGGCGTTGGCGACGTCCTCGGGCTCGCCCATGCGGCCGAGCGGGATGGTGGCGATGATGGGCTTGATGACCTCTTCGGGCAGGTTGGCGACCATGTCGGTCTTGGTTACGCCTGGGGCGACGGCGTTGACGCGAATACCCATGGGGGCGAGCTCGCGCGAGAGCGACTGGACCATGCCGTTGACGGCAAACTTGGACGTGGGGTAGCCGACGCCAGAGGGCTGACCGTACTTGGCGACCATCGAGCTCGTGGTGGTGATGGTGCCGCCGTGGCCGGCCTCGGTCATGATCTTGGCGGCAGCCTGGTGGCCGTTAAAGACGGCGACGACGTTGAGGTCCATGACTTTGGCGAACTCCTCGGCCGTGTAGTCCAAAAGGGGCGAGCGCTGGGAGATGCCGGCGTTGTTAACGACCGTGTCCAGGCCACCCATGTCGGCGGCTGCCTCGGTAAAGGCCTCGGTTACGGCCTCGAGCGAGGTGAGGCCGCAGGTGCGGCCCCAGACCTTGGCCTCGGGATAGGCTGCGGCTAGCTTTTCAACGGCGGCGTCGGCAGTCTCCTGACGCGAGCCAAAGACCGTGACGGCGGCGCCCTCCTCGATAAAGCGACAGGCGATGGCATAGCCGATACCGCGCGTGCCTCCGGTGATGATTGCTTTCTTGCCCTCGAGCAACATGGTGCCTCCATTCTTCGGGGGTTGGACATACGCAGCACAGCGTAGCGGTAGCCGGAATCGGCCGCGTTTGCATATCGGTGAACGGTAGCCCGCGTTACCGATGAGCGGCTCGCGCAAATGTGCTCTGCCGTTGTGCTTAGGGCAGGAGACAAAAGGGCTCCCGTCCCACATCGGACGGGAGCCCTCAAAGCGCGTATTGCTAGGCGATTGATGGACTAGTTGGCCATGACGCCTTCGGTCCAGGCCTCGACGTCCTCGATGCGCAGGACGTTGGCGACTTCGGCCACGCAGTCGACGCTGGCAAGCTCGGCGGCGGCAGCCTGGACGTCCTTCTCGAGCGCGCGGTGCGTCAGGAAGATGACCGAGCAGGTATCGCTAGCGCCCGACTTGCCGTCCTCGACCTGGTTGATGAGCGAGATCGAGATGTTGTGCTTGGCAAAGATGTCGACAGTCTCGGACAGGGCGCCCACGCGGTCGGCGACCTTCAGGCGCACATAGTACTTGGTCTGGAGTTCGTCCATGGGCTTAAAGGCGAGGTTGTGACCATAGGGCTCGATCTCGGGCAGCGGAGCCACGCCGCGGCTGATCTGCTCGGAGAGCGACAGGATATCGCCCACGACGGCGCTCGCGGTGGGGAAGGAGCCTGCGCCGGCACCGTAGAACATGGTCTCGCCCACGGCGTCGCCTACCACGTAGACGGCGTTCATGGCGCCGTTGACCTTGGCGAGCATGTGATCGGCGGGGATCAGCGTGGGGTGCACACGGACGTCGACGCCGGCGTCGGTGTTGCGGGCGATGCCGAGCAGCTTAATGGTGTAGCCGAGTTCGCGGGCCTGGGCGATGTCCTCGGTGCCGATGGTACGGATACCCTGCTGGTACACATCATCGGTGGTCACGCGGGTGCCAAAGCCGATGGAGGCGAGGATCGCCGTCTTGCTGGCGGCGTCGAAGCCGTCGACGTCGGCGGACGGGTCGGCCTCGGCGTAGCCCTTGGCCTGGGCGTCGGCGAGCACGTCGGCGTAATCGGCGCCCTCGGCGTCCATGCGCGACAGGATGTAGTTGGTGGTGCCGTTGAGAATGCCGGCGATGGTCAGGATCTTGTTGCCCACCAAGTCGTGCTCGAGCGTGCTCACGATGGGGATGCCGCCGCCGCAGCTGGCCTCGCACTTAATCTGCACGCCGCATGCGCGCGCCTTCTCGGCGAGCGTCTCGACATGACGGCCCAGCAGGGCCTTGTTGGCAGAGACGACGTGCTTGCCGTTCTCGAAGGCGGTGGTAAAGATCTCGGTTGCGGGATGCTCGCCGCCGATCAGCTCGACGACGATGTCGACGGCGGGGTCGGTGACGACATCGTGCCAGTCGCTCGTAAAGGCTTCGCGCTCAATGCCTGCTGCCTCGGCCTGCTCCCAAGCAAGCGCGCAGGCGCGGGTCAACTTAAGGTCGATGCCGTAGGCTGCCAGGTACTCATCGTGGTGGCTCTTGATCAGACGGGCCACGCCGCCGCCGACGGTTCCCAGACCGATCAGACCGACGTTCACGGTGCGCAGGGGTTCGCTCATAGATAGCTCCTTCGTGCATCTTATAGATGGATTAACCGCTTAAAGGTTGAGTGCATTCTAGCGTGAACCGAGGGCGCGTGCTCGCCAGGCAACAGGAGTCGCACAAAACGGCACCCCCGAAACGCTGCGGAAACATTGGAAACATGCTCGCTACAAACGGAACTCCGTAACAAACTGTCAACGTTTGCACCATAAGGTTTGCCCTGTGCGACTGGGGCATGCAGGCGCTCGTCGGCGTGGAACGACGAGGGCCAGGTCGAAAAGCCCGCTACGGCCTATGTGATTCAGGATGGCAAGTACATCGCCGCCTAAGTGCATATAACGACACCGGTGGGGCCGTTTTATTCAGGGCAAGGACGCCTGTAACAGAACGGAAACATTACTTTCACACAATAAAGTGGCTAAACTGCATAAACCGACAGGAATACGCAGAATTATGGATAAATGGGCAAAACAAAAGAAAAGTTGAAATAATCGCCACTTTTCTCAACTAAAGCGTCTACTATTTTGCGAACGCCGAACACGGCGAAGGATGGCCTGTCGGGTAACCGAAACCCGACGAGATTTGAGAGGAGAGCCGCATGTCGAGCCTCACCGGTAAGTCATTGAACCCTGTTATGAATCGCAGGAGCGTTATCGCGAGCGCAGCAGGTCTGGGGGCGATGTCCATTCTAGCTGGCTGCTCCTCCAACGGCGGCGACAGCGGTTCCGCTTCGAGCGACGCTTCGTTTAAGATCGGCACCATCGGCCCGCTGACCGGCGCCAACGCGTCCTACGGCAAGTCCGTTACCCAGGGTGTCGAGCTTGGCTGCAAGGATTTCTCGACCAAGGAGCTGCCGCTTGCCAGCAAGGCCGAGGATGACCAGGCCGACGGCGAGAAGGCCGTCAACGCCTTCAATACCCTGCTCGACTGGGGCATGCAGGCCCTCGTCGGCCCGACCACCACGGGTGCGTCGGTTGCCGTTGCCGCCGAGTGCGGTAACGACCCCAAGACGTTCATGATCACCCCGTCCGCGTCCTCCGAGGACGTCACCGACGGCAAGGATTGCGTCTTCCAGGTTTGCTTCACCGACCCCAACCAGGGTGTCAACGCTGCCAAGTTCCTGGCGCAGAAGTATGCGGACGAGAAGTTCGTGCTGTTCTATAACTCCGGCGACGCCTATTCTTCGGGCATCGCAGATTCCTTTAAGGCCCAGGCCGCTGAGTCCAAGCTCGAGATTGTTGACGAGGAGACCTTTAAGGACGACTCCGCCACGAGCTTTACCAACCAGCTGACCAAGGCCAAGCAGGCTGGCGCCACCATGATTTTTGCGCCGATCTACTATACGCCGGCGTCCGTCCTGCTCAAGAACGCCAAGGACATGGGCTACGATGTCAAGATGATGGGCTGCGACGGCATGGACGGTATCCTGGGCGTTGAGGGCTTCGATACCTCTCTTGCTGAGGGTCTGCTGCTCATGACCCCGTTCTCCGCCGACGACGAGAAGAACGCCGACTTCGTTAACGCTTACAAGGATAAGTACGGCGATACCCCCGACCAGTTTGCCGCCGACGCCTACGACGGCGTGCACGCGGTGGCCGAGGCCGTCAAGGAGGCCGGTCTTGGTGTCGACGCCGACCCGACCGAGGTCGCCGAGAAGCTGTCCAAGGCTATGCTCAAGATTACCGTTGACGGTCTGACCGGCAAGCTCACCTGGAACGATAAGGGCCAGGTTCAGAAGGAGCCCACGGCGTACGTCATCACCGACGGCAAGTACGTACAGGCCTAATTGGCCGCCTTACATAGAGCGGTTTTGATCCCAAGCAGGGGAGGTTTTGGCCTTCCCTGCTTGCTTGGTATCTAGGGACGATGTAACGTCCCTGTTTCATACATCAACTGGAAACCTATTCGAAAGGGGGATGTGGAACATGACGGTCTTTATCCAATACCTGGTCAACGGCCTGTCCATGGGCAGCGTCTACGCCATCATCGCGTTGGGCTACACCATGGTCTACGGTATCGCCAAGATGCTGAACTTCGCTCACGGCGACGTCATCATGGTCGGTGCCTATGTCTCGTTCTGCGCCACGTCGTATCTCGGCCTCCCGGGCTGGGTATCTGTAATTCTTTCTTGTGTGGTCTGCACGGTTCTCGGCGTTCTCATCGAGGGTCTGGCCTATAAGCCGCTGCGCCAAGCAGGCCCGCTGGCCGTTCTGATCACGGCTATCGGCGTGTCTTACTTCCTGCAGAACGCCGCGCAGCTTCTGTGGGGCGCCACGCCCAAGAACTTCACTTCGCTCGTCACCTTCCAGGTGCCGGAGTTCTTGGCCAAGTTCAACGTAAGCGCCGTCTCGCTCGTCACCATCGTCGCCTGCCTGGTTATCATGGCCGGCCTGATGTTCTTTACAGGTAAGACCAAGATGGGCAAGGCCATGCGCGCCGTGTCCGAGGACAAGGCCGCCGCTCAGCTCATGGGCATCAACGTCAACCGCACCATCTCTATGACGTTTGCCATCGGCTCTGCCCTTGCCGCCATCGCCGGCGTGCTGCTGTGCTCTTACTCGCCGGTGCTGCAGCCCACGACGGGTGCCATGCCTGGCATCAAGGCCTTCGACGCCGCCGTCTTCGGTGGCATCGGCTCCATCCCCGGCGCCTTTGTCGGCGGCATTCTCATCGGCATCATCGAAGCGATGGCGCAGGCCTACATTTCCACGAGTCTTGCCAACTCCATCGTCTTTGGTGTTCTGATCATCGTCCTGCTCGTCAAGCCTGCCGGCCTCTTGGGCAAGTACGTCCCCGAGAAGGTGTAGGTGAGCGGTATGAAGTTTCTTAAAGACAAGCAGACGCGTCACGACTTTGTTACGTACGCCATGTGCCTTGTGGCGTTCGCCATCGTGTTCTTTATGCAGTCTAGCCACATGATTCCGCGCATGATCGCCGGTCAGCTGGTTCCCATCACGGCCTATATCGTCATGGCCATCTCCCTTAACCTCGTCGTCGGCATCGCGGGCGACTTGTCGCTGGGCCACGCGGGCTTTATGAGCGTCGGCGCCTATACGGGCATCGTTACCGCTGTCGCGCTGGAGAGCGCCGTTCCCTCCGATCCGGTGCGCCTGATCATCAGCATTGTGGTCGGCGCTATCGCCGCTGCCATCTTGGGCTTCTTGATTGGTATCCCGGTCCTGCGCCTGAGCGGCGACTATCTGGCCATCGTGACCCTGGCTTTTGGCGAGATCATCAAAGAGATCGTCACCTGCCTCATTGTGGGCGTCGACTCCCGCGGCCTGCACGTGATCTTTAACATCACGGGCAACTCTACGATCGACGACCTGCACCTGCTCGAGGACGGCACCGCCATCATCAAGGGCGCCCAGGGCGCCTCGGGCGTGTCGACGTACTCGACCTTCCTCGCCGGTGCCATCCTGGTCATGGTCGCACTCGTGATCGTGCTCAACCTGGTTCGCGGCCGTACCGGCCGTGCCATTATGGCCGTGCGCGATAACAAGATTGCAGCCGAGTCCGTAGGCATCTCCGTCACCGAGTACCGCATGATCGCCTTCGTGGTTTCCGCCGCCCTCGCCGGTGCTGCCGGAGCTCTCTTCGGCGGTAACTTCTCGCAGCTCTCCGCCACCAAGTTCGACTTCAACACGTCCATTCTCATCCTGGTGTTCGTGGTCCTGGGCGGTCTGGGCAATATGCGCGGCTCCGTCATCGCGGCGGCGCTGCTCACGGTGCTTCCCGAGCTGCTCCGTCAGTTCTCGGACTACCGCATGCTCATCTACGCCATCGTGCTGATCCTGGTCATGATCTTTACCAACAACCCGCAGCTCAAGGCGTTCTTCGGTCGCGTCAAGGACCGCTTTGCTTCCAAGAAGGAGGTGGCAGCCGATGCCCAGTAAATTTGAGTTCAAGAAGGGCAAGATGGTCCCGTATCCTTCTGGCGCCATCGTTCCCGACCGCGACCTGGGCGAGCGCCCGGCGCTCGAGTGCATCCACCTGGGCATTGAGTTCGGTGGCCTTAAGGCAGTCGACGACTTTAGCCTGACCATCGGCAAGACCGAGATCGCCGGTCTCATCGGCCCCAACGGTGCCGGCAAGACCACGGTCTTCAACCTGCTCACCAAGGTGTATCAGCCCACGCATGGCACCATCCTGCTCGACGGCGAGGACACCTCGGGCAAGTCGGTCTATCAGGTCAACCGCATGGGTATTGCCCGTACATTCCAGAACATTCGCTTGTTCAACACCATGACGGTGGAGGATAACGTTAAGGTTGGCCTGCACAACCAGGAACGTTACTCCGGCTTTGAGGGCGTGCTGCGCCTGCCGACGTATTGGAAGCACGAGAAGGCCGCCCACGAGCGCGCCATGGAGCTGCTGTCCATCTTTGATATGGAGCACCTGGCAAACGAGCAGGCCGGCTCGCTGCCTTACGGCGCCCAGCGTCGTCTGGAGATCGTCCGCGCGCTTGCCACCAACCCCAAACTGCTGCTGCTCGACGAGCCTGCCGCCGGCATGAACCCGTCCGAAACGAGCGAGCTTATGGAGAATATCG
>CALGZX010000151.1 GCA_937934165.1 uncultured Collinsella sp. | reverse complement strand
CGCACATGTGCGGGTGAATGTGGGAGGTGTTCGGATGAAGTTGATAATCAAGGGTGACAAGGTTAACGATTTTAAGGGAAATGACCCTTGGGATAATGCTCTAAATCACGCTATAGTAGCTGGTGCTGAAGGGTCCATTCTTAAACAGATCAGAATGCTTTCGGACGATTTTACTCTCGGTCGTGTCCATAGTGCCGACGAATTTAACATGATCCCTTGTGGTACTGTTTTTATTGACAGTGTTCTGACTATCAAAGAAGTTGAAAAACTTTCGATTGATGTTTCACAGTTTTTCGAAAAACAGAGCTACTCAGCCATACACATAGTTTGCGTCTCACATTTGGCATTAGTTGGTTTTCTTCGATATTTGAACTTGGAGTACACAGATGAGCGACGCTAGCTCCATTACAAAATTAAAGAACAACAGTGCATTTAATTTGGTGGTCGATAAGCTACTTTTAGGTAAGGAGCTCACGAATAGAGAGTCAACGTTTCTTCTTTCTGCCGCAATTGCTTTGTTAAGGTACGGACTAAAAGATAAGAATCGAACAAGAAGTCTCGAGTTTGCATACTTCATTATTCTGAATTATTCGTTGAGTACGGGTGATTACAGGCCCATGTATGATCTTTCATTTGAGCTAGGCCTATACCCAGTAGCCAAATCGATTGTTGATATCGATGAAGGGCGCTTTAATACTCTGAGTGATTTTATTGCTTTAGATGAAATTAAACAGAACTTTACCAAGGGTGTGACGCTTACTCTCGAGCAGAAGTTGTCCGACAGCACTTTCTCTTCATACTCGGGGAAAGGGTTCGCCTATATTGCGCCGACCTCGTTTGGTAAGACTGAGCGCTTGGTTGATGCTTTACTGGATGATAAAAGCGGACCACGACCATGTGTAATTGTGCCGACGAAATCGCTTCTCGCCCAAACACGCGATGATGTTTTTAAGCGCCATCCTAAAACAAAAGTAATTACTCATGACGAAATGTACCAGTGTGAGAAGTCGTTCATCGCCATCCTCACTCAGGAAAGGGCCATACGTTTATTGGAAGCGAATCCGACTTTATCATTTTCGAGTCTGTTTATAGACGAAGCGCACAACGCTTTTGAGCCCAACGATCGCGCTTTGTTAATTTCACGCCTTATCCGTGAGTCTAAACTCCGCGATCCCTCGACAAGGTTCTACTACTTTAGTCCTGTAATCGACGATATTAACCTGTTGTCCGCTATTTCAGGCTTTGAGGTTGAGGGGTGTAAAGTCAGCAAAAGTATGAAAGAGCCTCGGTATTATCTGCTCGACAGCGAGGGGGTCCTGCATGCCTACAACAGGTTTTTCAACAGCTTTTGCCAGCATTCTTCTTTTAACGGCACTTGGGATTGCCTGACGAATAAGGCAACTGCTAAAAATCTTGTGTTCTTGTCTTCCCCTAGAAAGGTCCGTGAGGCGGCCTTGGACTTAGCGAGTAGTCTGCCCGATAACCGAGTCGCCCCCGACCTCGATAGAGTTATTTGTGCCCTGACCGAACATGTGAGTCCTCTATACGATGAAATATTTTGCCTGCGGCGCGGTATTGTATACCTGCACGGGCAGATGCCGGACGGAATCAAAAATTATTTGCTTGACCGTGCTGCGAAGTTGGAATCAATTCGTTATATATTTGCAAATGAAGTCATCATGGAAGGTATTAATCTTCCATTTGATTCGGTATTTATTCTCAATTTACGAACAAAAAGGCGTGCAGCCCTAATTAATTTAATTGGTCGCGCATCACGTTTAAATTACGTTTTTGGAGATACCCCTCATCTTAAAATGCTTAGCCCGCATGTAATATTTGCTGAATCAAAATGGACTGGCTCAAGACCGACCATGAAAAATGCCATCTCGGAATTGCATAGTGTTGGATTTAAGGACCGCGATGACAACCCGCGAATTAAAATATCTAAAGGTAAGCCGTTGAGTGAAAATGAGCGAAAGCGTCTTGTCTTCGAAGATAGCTTGATTCAAAGCTGCAATCATTCTGATACTGATCTCGGTGTTTTGCTAGATCGTTCCGGCCTGCGTTCTATGTATGAAAACTGGGAGATTGCAAAAGTTGAGATTGCCCGGAGACTCACCACATTTAAAGCATGTGCAGATAATAGCGTACTCGAATTAATATGCATTTATTTCATTGACGATGGTCTTGTTTTCTCTAATTCATATCTCAGAGTTAGTAAATTGCGCAGGCAGTTACCTTTTTACCAAAGTTATCTTGAGAGCAAGTCATCGAAATCACTTAGTCAACGACTCGCTTCCGACATTTCATTATGGAAAAAGAAGGCTGAGTCCGCACCCAGCTTCCTCTATGTTGGTCGTAGCTTTGGGGAGGTCAATTACCAAGGCCTTGCCGATGGCGAAGGAAGTTATGTTGACATAAGGCAAAAAACTGATTCCGAACTGCCAGCACTTTTCCTTGCTAAATACAAGACGGAGGACGATTATCTTGGGTTCACTTTGTCTAGATTCGTTCGCGTTCTATATAAGACGGGTCATATTGATCAGGAGCAGTACTACATGTTCTTATACGGGACAGCTGACAAGGAAGGCGTTGAGTTAATTCAGGCTGGAGTCCCTTTGTCCTTAATCAACATTCTAAAAGAGAACAATTTGCTTAATGAAATTGGTCTTGATCAATATGGAAATATCAAAATTGGGGCTAGGCTTAAACACTTTTCGAATGATGTCGACGACTACACCAGGTTCGAAATTGACCAATTTAATATTGAGTAACCGCTGGTTTTATTAAAGAGCCAACACCTATCTGGCGCTGCGCGTGGCCTATTTCAACGAGCTCGACACCTACTGCGAGGTCCACGGCCTCAACACCCGCGACGTCATCGACGGCGTGTGCCTGGAGCCGCGCATCGGCGGCCACTACAACAACCCCAGCTTCGGCTACGGCGGCTACTGCCTGCCCAAGGACACCAAGCAGCTGCTCGCCAACTACAGGGACGTGCCCCAGAACCTGATCGAGGCCATCGTGGAGGCCAACCGCACCCGCAAGGACTTCGTCGCCGACGAGGTGCTGCAGATGGTGTGGGACCGCGTGTATGCCGGCAAGGAAAAGCCAGTCGTGGGCGTGTACCGCCTGACTATGAAGTCGAACTCCGACAACTTCCGCGCGAGCTCTATCCAGGGCGTCATGAAGCGCGTGAAGGCCAAGGGCGTGCCCGTGGTGGTCTACGAGCCCACGCTGGAAGCCCCGGAGTTCTTCGGCTCCAAGGTCATGCGCGACCAGGAGGCCTTACACGAGGAATCTGTTTAAGAGGGATTAAAGGAGAGCTGCTACCGGCACTTGTTGGTCGGGCTTACTCTTCAAGAATAAAACTTTACGCGGGTACGGGGGTGTATTGGCTAACGCCGATGCGCCCCCGTACCCTGCTATTTTCGTCATCTGCAGTAATAGACACTCACTGAAGTCGCTCTTCTTAGGCTGCGTCTCGGTCATAAGTGGATGCGGGGCTCCACAAGCGGGTAAGACTCCGTATCTTTTAAATCCAGTACAATTCATCGGACATCGTCAGCTTTGGTTACAGTGCCTTGAAGAACTGTAACTGAACGTTACAAAATAGGGAAACATTGCGTATTTAGGAGGCTCAATTGCCAGTCGACTCTTTCTCCACGAATCCATTTGTTGGGTTTGGCTGCGCCGGCTACCGCTCTTTCAGTGGTGCTGAGCCCGCTCGAATAGGGCCTTTCGATAAAGTCCAAGTTATTTCCGGACAGAATAATTGTGGCAAGTCGGCGCTTATTGACTATTTCATCAAGGTTATTGGGGCGATAAGAGGGCACGGAGTTATTCGACAAGAAGACAACCCGTTAACGAGAGCCGATATACCATTAAATCAAAATGCTCAAAACGAGCCTCTTCCGGCAACCATCTCTTTTTGCGTCAATATCAATTCGCTCGAAGAGACGCTAATGTCAAATGTGCGATTGCCGCAACAACAAGAATATGCGGAATCATTGCTCAAGCTTTTTAATGACGTTCCTTACATTTCTGATAATGGAAAAGCCGCATGGCTTGATTTCTCTCTTGGGTGGGGACAACTCTCTTTTGGTTATGATGCGTCCTTGCGCGCGCATTTTTCTCAATACCAAGCTTCGAGCCTGACAATCTGCAATCTAACCAATGCATCTCTTGCATATTGTGACAGTACCGGGGATGACGAACTGAACTACAGCAATATCGTGTGTGCGGCGATGCCGTGGGCTTTGCTCCCGAACTTTCTTAAGGTTGGAGCAATAAGGTCTATCAAAGACGCGGAATTATCGAATCGGTTTGGCTCTATCGACAGTGGCGTAGGCCTTCCGGCTGCCCTATTGAAACTGTACAACCCGGAACGGAAAGACTTTGATGAATCAAAGCGCCGCTGGAACAAACTTCAGGATTTCGTTCGCGAAATTCTGAACGACCGGAGCGCAGCGATTCTTGTGTCCCATGACAGCCATGAAATCGCCGTGAAGACCGCTGACACAGATTACCTCCCGCTTGAATCGCTCGGCACAGGTCTGACGGAGTTAATTATTCTTGCCGCAGTCGTTGCTTGCAACACCGACAAAATCATATGCATCGAAGAGCCGGAGATCCACCTTCACCCTGCTCTTCAAGCGAGGTTTATCAAATACCTTCTTTCAGATGAGGCCAACCGTTTTATTGTGACGACGCATTCACCCACCATCATTAACTCTTCAGGAGTTCAGGTGGCACATGTGAGCAAAAATAATGGAATATCTGAATGTCATCAACTTAACGATATGGTCTTAGCACGTGATTTGTTGGACGATCTGGGAGCACGTGCTTCGGATATACTCCAATCAAATTATGTTATATGGGTAGAGGGCCCATCTGATCGCACTTATCTCAACTATTGGATCGGCAAATGGGCGGAAGAGAACTCCGTGCATCTTGTTGAGGGTGTTCATTACAGCATCATGCTGTATGGTGGCAAGCTTCTAAATGCGCTCGACGCTGGACCCGATTGTTCAAATGAGAAACTGATAGCTCTCTTCCGTATAAATACTCATTTCTGTGTTTTGATGGATTCCGACAGAAAGAGTAGATACGCCCGCTTGGGAAATACGAAAACGAGAGTTATCGAAGAATGCAAAAAAAGCGGTGCAATGCATTGGGTAACCTGGGGGTCTACAATCGAGAACTATGTACCGGCGGACGCTTTGACTACTGCTATCGAAACCGTTCATCCAGGCAAGAATTGGAATCATGCTTTAAACGAGCGATTTGTCTGTCCCTTAAGCTTCAAATTCAAGGGGACAAGCTCCTCGTCGCCTAACAAGATTGCAATTGCTAAATTTGTCTGTGAGGCTGGATTCACTCCATTGGGCGACTGCATGCGGCAGATTTCAAAGCTTTGCCATTCGATCTGCGATGCGAATGGAATTTTAGATATAGAGGGGTGAGGTGACTTATTGATTACAGCACAGTGTAGCTTGTTATTTCGCCGCTGCTTAATGTATAGCCCGTCATTATCCGGCCCTCCTTTCACCGACTGACAAAACGATTTACACCTAATTATTGGCGCTGCTCAGGGACATTTTCTTTGTTTGCGGCTTGATCTCGCTAAACTAATAACTGCTGCTACCAGGGCATTTTCTGGTGCATATTCTATTGGCTCCTGCGAAGATCGGAGCGGGTATGTTTGCTGCCGAGTCCTACACCAGCCGTCATTACATTGCGATCGTTGCCATGGCCTGCCTATGCGTTTTGAACTGCCTCCCATTTCTTGGACATGAGAAATGGGAGGCTTTCTTTATG
>CALGZX010000150.1 GCA_937934165.1 uncultured Collinsella sp. | reverse complement strand
AGTGGCCTTCTTTGCGTGCGGAACTCGCGATGAACCTTATATGCCTCCGCCTGGACAGACGCCCTGATGTTGGGGCGTGGCTTGTCTTGGGTGTATCGCCGAACATATATAAGTTGAAGGCCACGTTATGTGGCCTTCTTTGCTTGCGGAAAGTGTGTCCCGGAATTCTTGTCTGGAATGGGATGCAGTTTCCGCTTGGGACCCGATTGGGAAAGTGTGTCCCACTATTCAGCTGGATTCCGGGATGTATTTTCCGGTTGAGGCTCGTTGGGAAAGTGCGTCCCACTTTGGGGGCTGATTCTGGGACGTGGTTTCCGGTTGACTCTCATTGGGAAAGTTCATCCCATTTCTCGGCCTAATTATGGGACGCAGTTTCCCGTTGAGGACCCTTTGGGAAAGTGCGTCCCGGTCTGGGCGCTCAAACTGGGATGGATTTTCCGGATGAGGGCTTGACGGAAAATGTGTCCCGTTCCGGGCACTAATTGTGGGATGCAGTTTCCGCTTGCGGAGTCTCCACTCAACAGAAAACCCGGATGGCCTGTTTTTGGCTACCCGGGTTTTTGGGTTGTCGATATGTTCGACTGGCTACTAGTGGGTCTTGCGGCGCTTGATCAGCATGATGAGGGCCATCACTACGAGCGTTGCTCCCGCTGCTGCTGCGGTGGCGACTAGGGCGAATGTTTGGTCGCCGGTGTTTGCGAGGTTCTTCGCTGTGGTCGTAGTCTTGACCTTGGTGTCGGTCTTAGCTCCGTTGTCGGACTTGGGCTTGTCCGGGTTCGTCGGGGTCTCAGGAGTCTCGGGGTCCTTTGAGCCTTCGGAATCGGTTGGGCCGGCGGTGTTTACCAGCGTATGGTCCAGGAACTTCTTGGCGCCCGCACTTGCCTGTGAGAACAGGCGGCGCGTGCGGATCGGGGTGGCGTTCACCGTTGTGAGCGCCGTCTCCTCGGCCTCGATATTCACGAGCGTCGTGCCGGTGTCGAGGCCCACGTCGTTGTATCCCACGTGGCAGTAATACTGCGCACCGTCATCGTCTGCGGTCAGGTCAATCTCGAGCTTTGAGGCCGTTCCAGCCGCGAGGTTGCCATCGGCACCCACGAGCTTAAACTCTGTCTCGCCGCGGCCCTTGCGGTACCACATATAGGTCGGTGCCAGCCCTGTTTCGCTATCGTCGGCACCGAGTTGCTTCACATGGCCAATCGCCGAGAGCGTCAGGTGGCTTCCCGCCGTGCGCTCAACCGAAGAGCCGTATCCAAGATCCGACCCCTCCGCAGCATCCGCTGCAGGTCCGCTCACGGTCATCGTCATGCCATCGGGCATGGTCTTGACCGTGATGATTGCCGAGCGAATACCTATTTCGGTCGTGGATCCATTCTTAACGGCGGCGATGGCGAATCGATACTCCGTATTGGGCTGCAGCCCATCCCACTTGAGCGAGGTCTGCGTGTTGTCGGCAATCTTCCAGCTATTGACGACCGCATCCGCCGCATTGCTCTGCAGCATGCCCACGCCGTAGCTAAAGCCACTCTTGTTTGCGAGCACATCGTCCCAGCTAAACGTAACGCTGGTCGAATCGACGGCGTTTGCCGTAAAGCCCGTCACGGCCGGCGCGTCGGGCATCTCGACGTCCTTAACATCATAGCCCACGATCCAGAACTGGTCGGTGTCCTTGGTGCCGAGCTTGTCGCCCGAGTCTGCCTCGAACTTGTCGACATCCACCGCGTTGACGCCCAGACGCCACACAAAACCGTACTTGCCCTGCGCGGCCTCGGGCAGGTTGTCGACGGTGCCGCCGTATTCGGTCGATTCACTCGAGGAGTTACCCGTAGTAAAGCCGGCGTTGGCACCAAAGCACAGGCCGCCAAACAACTCGTGCTTTGCGAGCTTCGCGCCCATGACAACGCTGCCGTTCAGCGTCAAGCCGAGCTCGAGCTCCTGCTCCTTGCCCTCCTCGACTTCGATGGTCTGCTCAATGCTCGCCCCCGACTGCGCGGCGGCGCCGTTAAACCCATCGTGCGTGTAGGCGCGCGTTACGCCAGGCTTGCCCAGGCCAAAGGAATCCCCAACGGGAGTCTCGCCGTTGAGCGTCGTTTGATAGGTTCCGGGTTCTCCCGACCGGTTGGTCAAAAAGTAGCTGAGCGGCGTCATATTGTGCTGTTTGGCAATGCGGTCATAGGCCTCGACATTAACGACCGAGGTCTGCGCGCCGAGCGACACGGGCGCCGCCATCACGCCCTTGCCACCAGTTTCCTCATTTTCGATCTCATACTCGTAATAGACCATCGGAATCGTGTAGAGCACGGCCTTGTCACCCTCGCCGGCATGCGACTCATAGCTTACGCTTGCGCTGACCGTGCGCTCGCTCCGGTAGTCATAGCATCCCTCGGCGGCAAAATCGACTGAAGCATTCATCGCGACCAGGGGCGGACCGGTCTGCACCTCGACGGCAACGCCCAACTCGGCGCCAATGGTATAGCCCTGGGATGTCCCCGCGCCCTTTTCCTCTCCGTATGACGTGCCGCCCAACACCAGATAGCCGTATGCCTGCTCCAGATCCTCAACATAGGGCGCATCCTGCAGCACGGCAAGCACGCGCGGGTTGGTATAGACCTTGTAGCGGTCCTTGTACGTGATCTTGACGCTGTCGTTGTCGACATCGGGCAGCGCGAGCGAGATAAATGTGCCGTAGGTAGTGCCGCGACGGTTGCTCTCGCTAATCACCTGCTCCTCGCCGCGGCGCACCTTTCCGTTCTCGTCGAGCGAAAAATGCGAGGCGGTCATCCAATAGTAGTCATCGTTCTTGCGCAGGTCCTCGTCGCGGTGCTTGCCCACCACGGCGATAAAGCTCTCGTTATAGCGGTCCGAACCCGAGACGCTGCCCGCCTTGACGTCGCTGATCCACACCTGCTCTATACCCTTGTGGTCATGCTTGTTGCTGCTGTTGTATTGCTGACCGCTCATGCTCATGGTTCCGACCATGGACCCCAAGCCCTGAGCCCCGCTCTGTGCCGTGTTGCAGGCAAAGTCGCGGAACACATCGCCGCCCACGAGCACCTCGTCGACCGCCAGCTGCTCGGACAGGCCGTCAAGGTTGGCAGTGGCAAGGGCAATAGGCGCCAAGGTGCACGGATAGCGCTTATCCTGAGCGCTATCCTTCCATGCGCTGTTGGGCACATGCATCAACCCATAGGAGGCGAGGAGCCCGTCTCTGTATTCCTTGCAATCGGAAAGCTTGAACTCGCCAGACTCCGAATCAAAATACGCGTAGCGGTACAGCGCGCCGTACAGCCCCTTGCTGCCGTCAGAAGCGCCGTAATCAAAAGCGCTGCGTTGCCAGTCATAGCCCGCAAGAATAAGGCCCGTGACGGTTTCACCCGTCTTCTTTCCTTCTTCATCGTAGGCGGCAAACGTGCCGAACGTCGCATTCGCAGCGACCATGGTCTTGCCGTTCGCGGAGAGGGAGATTGCGCCCGCGTCGCCCAGAGCATCGACATGGACGAGCGCACCCTTGGATGCATCCCACGAAAACAGCTCGCAATGCGTCGACTTATCAATATTCTTCTTGCCGTAGGGTGCCGAGACCACGATGGCGAGGTCATCGCAAAAATCGCGATCGAGGTCGCCGGCCGCTAGCGAAACGACAGGAGCTGACTGAAGCTGCGTCCAGGAGTCGTTCCCGCCCTTGTTGTGCGTGGTGTAGTCCGCGGCGTTACCGGCATCGATCTTGACGACGCTTTGCTTCCAGTTGCCGCCCTCCAAGTCATACATGTCGACTACAGCCTTGCGCACGCCGTTCTCGTCGACATAGCAGCCCGCGTAGACAAAAAGCTCGTCGACGCCGTCGCCATCGACATCGCCCGCCTCGACATCAAAGACGGCGTCGTGCTCTTGCAGGTAACCGGCATCCAGGTACTTAAAACGGCCTTCGTACATCATACTAGTGTTGACCGTCACCGGCAGGTGTGTGTCGAGAGTGCGCGTACGCCCGTTGCTAAACGAGTAGAGGACCAGCTCAACCTTTCCGGCGTATGACTTGCCGTCAATCGTCGTGGAGGAACTGTCGCCGTAGGCACGGAGCTCGGCAACGCGGCTCTTTTTGCCCGTGCTGGCGTCGCTGCAGAACTCAACACTCGTGGCGTGAATGCCCGAGAAACCGTTGTTGTCGTTGGCGAGTACTGTTGAGGACTCATTGTTGCTTAGGTACGACCAGGTGCCGCCACCGTAGTCGCTATGCTTGTAGAGATCGCTGTTCGTATCGAAGTTGTTGACGTTTTGCCAGAACTTTGCGGCGCCCCACACACTTCCATAGCCATCGGTGAGTTTGCTGCTGCCGCCAATGTCACCGCGCTCGACGTTCTCGAGCTTGTCGCGCAGAGTGTAGCGATTGCCATGGCTACCGTTAGCTGCCATATAGACCTCGCTGCGCGTGGCAAACGTCGTGGGGGTATCAGTGGAATAGGGGCCAACGGTATCGGCCGGAATGTCCTCGCTCGCGCCCAGACCCAGGGCTTGATAATCCTGCTCGGTCATATCGGTGATTGCGGGCGCGTCTGCCGCCTGGGCAACCCGGGGCGTGGCCGTGAAGCAGGCGACGCTCATGGCGATCAACGCAGCAAGCGCCGCCGTCCCAACAAGCGGGATTTTCGACAGCCTACGGATACGGGGGTGTGGAACGTACATGAGGGACCTCGCTTTATTCGAGTGGAGTGGACTCATTTTTACAAATGATACGTCCGATGCCCGATATCACGTGTCTCATTTTCGCCAACGGCGTGTCTCATTTTTGAGAATCCGAGATGCCGCGGAAATCTTATCCCAGCTCAAAGGCCATTTCTGGGATGTATTTTCCGTCGAGTGCCTCATCGGGAAACTGCATCCCATTTCAAGCGTCGATTCTGGGACGCACTTTCCCCTTAGACCCTCAACCGGAAACCGCATCCCACTTTGAGCGCAAATTCCGGGATGCATTTTCCGCTTGAGCCTCATTGGGAAACGGCGTCCCACTTTGAGGGCTGATTGTGGGATGCATTTTCCGGTTTTGCTCTCATTGGGAAAATGCATCCCGTTTCTTGACCGAATAATGGGACGCAATTTCCCGTTGGAGCGCCTTTGGGAAAGTGTGTCCCACTTCGACCGCCCAGAGTGGGATGCACTTTCCGCAAAGCACCTCAACAGGAAACTACGTCCCATTCCAAAGGCAAATTCCGGGACGCATTTTTCGAAAGCCTGCCCATCCGGAAAGCCCGTCCCACTTTGGACGCATCCGGGCACGGAACCATCGACCTATCAGGCCTCCCATCAATAAAGAGGCGTCCTCCCGGACGGCGGGGCACGAAGTTCATCGCGAGTTCCGCACGCAAAGAAGGCCACTTAATGTGGCCTTCGTCTTGCGCAGGACTGTAGAGCAGGGAACTTCGTGCCCCGACGCCCGGGAGGACGTTTCATTTAGAAAGATGGACCGACCGCCGTCAGCGATGGGAGCTACTCCCCCAGCACGGCCTTTTTGGCGGCTGCAGCCATGTTGTCCAGATCTTCCTTGGTGGGGTGATCCTTTGCGGCGACCCAGTTATCGAGCAGCATCTTAAAGCGGACATTGTCGGGATCTTGCTCGAGCATGGCCTCGTAGCGCTGCTTGACCGCGGGACCCATCTTGCCCTGGCACATTGCCCAACCCACAAGCTCGGCATCCTCGGCCAAATTGGAGGTCACGCGATTGATAATCTGCTGATAATAGCTCTGGTCGGCGCCAAAACCGCAGGTACCAAAGAGGAAAACGCGCTTGCCGTGCAGAGCGGAGAGCAGCGCGGCAACCGAAGGCGTGCACGCGCCCTTGTCGCACCAAAAACCGACGAGCACCGTGTCGGCCGCGCAGGCGCCCTGCGCCTCGAGCGCAACCTGATCTGCATCCGCATCGTCGCTCAACGCCGCGGCATGGACAAACTCAACACCCGCAGCCTGCAGAGCGCGCTTGATCGCACCCGAAACCATCCTGGTATTACCGCTCTTGCTGTTAACCACCAAAGAGCACGTCATAGTCACGTTGCCTCGTATCCCCCAAAACTAAAGCCACTAATGCAATTTATTAGATGAATATCTTAGTACTAACGTGACAGATGTAAACCACCGTCTGTCGATTGATTAATTTGCCCCACGGGCTTGCTCACTGGGCGAATTGGCTGCGGTAGAGTTCGGCGTAGAAGCCGCCTGCCGCTAGCAGCTCGTCGTGCGTGCCGCACTCGATAATCTGCCCGTCGCGCATCACCAGAATGCAGTCGGCGTTACGAATCGTGCTCAGGCGGTGCGCCACGACAAAGCTTGTGCGGCCAGCCATGAGCTCGTCGAATGCCGCCTGCACCTGCAGCTCGGTGCGGGTATCGATGCTCGAGGTCGCCTCGTCCAGCAGCAGAATCGCCGGGTCGGTGAGCATGACGCGCGCGATGCACAGCAGCTGTTTTTGACCCTGGCTAAACGTGCCGCCGTCCTCGCCGATTACCGTATCGTAGCCGCCTGGCAGCTGCACGATAAACTTGTGCGCGTGCGCGCGCTTGGCAGCTTCGATAACCTGCTCGCGCGTGGCGTCGGGACAGCCGTAGGCGATGTTTTCCGCCACCGTGCCCTCGAACAGCCAAGTGTCCTGCAACACCATGCCAAAGGCGCGGCGCAAGCTTGCGCGCGTGTAATCACGCGAGGAACGGCCATCGACCGCAATGCGACCGGCATCGATATCGTAAAAACGCAGCAGCAAATTGATGAGCGTTGTCTTGCCACAGCCCGTAGGACCGACCAGGGCAAAGCGCATGCCGGGCTTAGCCTCGATGCAGATGTCCTGAAGCAGCTTGCGGTCGGGCACGTAGCTAAAGTCCACATGCTCAAGGGCGACCTCGCCCTGCGGTGCGGCAAGTTCCACGGCATCTGGCGCGTCGGGCTCCTGCTCGCGCGCATCGAGCAACGCGAACATGCGGCGCGCCGAGGCGTACGCTGTCTGGATCTGCGTAATGACGTTCGTGACCTCGTTGAACGGCTTGGTGTACTGGTTGGCATAGGACAGGAAGATCTGCACGCCGCCCACCGTAAGCGCCGCGGGCACGCCCGTGATCACGCCCACGCAGCCGATCACAGCGACCACGGCATAGATGATGTTATTGATAAAGCGCGTGCCGGGGTTGGAGAGCGAACCCATAAACTGCGCGCGCTCGCCCGCGGTGTAGAGCTCGGCATTGAGGGCATCGAAGCGCTGCTGGGCGTTGGGACCATAGGCAAAGGCGTCGACAAGCTTTTGCTCGCCTACGTACTCCTCGATATGACCACCGAGCTGCCCTTGAATACGCTGCTGTGCCGTAAAGCTTTTGTTGGAGAGCTTGGCAATAGCACCGGCAGCAAAGATGGAAAGCGGCGTGACGAGCACCACCACGAGCGTCATGGTCAGGTTGATGGAAAGCATAAACGCGAGCGTGCCCACGATGGTAATAGCACCGGTGAAGAGCTGCGTGAAGCCCTGCAGCAGACCGTCGCGCACCTGGTCGACGTCGTTGACCACGCGGCTCATAAGGTCGCCGTGGGCATGGCTGTCGATAAAGCTGAGCGGCATACGGCTGAGCTTGTCGCTCGCCTCCACGCGCATGTCGCGCACCGTCTCGTAGGACAGGCGGTTGACGCAGTAGCCCTGTAGCCACTGGAAGGCCGCAGCACCTACGACGACAATCGCGAGCTTGGTAACGAGCGGCAGCAGTGCGTCAAAGTCCACCTGCCCGGCGGCAACGATCAGGTCGATGCCCTCGCCGATGAGGATGGGCGTGTAGAGCTGCAGAATCACGGAGATGGCGGCGCTCACAAACGACGCAACAAACGAAATGCGATGCGGACGAACGTAGCCCAGCAGGCGGCGGGTCACCGCACCCACGGGATAGCGCTCGGGATCGCCGGGCTGGCGCGGACCGTCGCCCAGGTCGTTGAGGTTATCGTTACCGGACACGTTGGCCGTCATCGTGGCGACCGAACCGGAGGAAGTGTACGGATTCATTTAGCAGCCCTCCTTTGCGCAGACGGATGTGGGGGCGCACACGGCGCCTGGGGCGGACGCGGGTCTTGGGGTGGGCGTGGGCGTCGTGCTCCCCTGCTGGCCCTCGAGCTCCTCGCGTCGCAGCTGCGACTGGCAAATCTCGCGGTAGAGCTGGCAGCTTGCATACAGCTCGTCATGCGTGCCCAGGCCCGCAACCGAGCCGTGGTCGAGTACGCAGATCATGTCGGCGTCGCGCACGGTCGAAACGCGCTGGCTTACGATCACCGTAGTCAGCGGCAGCCCGCCCTCAGCAGCGCCACACACGCTGCGCTCGTGGATGGCATGGCGAAGCGCCGCGTCGGTCTTAAAGTCGAGCGCCGAGGCGGAGTCGTCCATGATCAGGACCTGAGGCGAGCCCACCAGGGCGCGCGCGATGGTCAGGCGCTGGCGTTGGCCACCGCTGAAGTTCTTACCGTCCGCCTCGACCGGGGCGTCGAGCCCCTGAGGCTTGTTGCGCACGAACTCGCTCGCCTGCGCCATGTCGAGCGCCGCCCAGAGCCCCTCGTCGGTCGCTGACTCGTCACGCCAGGTCAGGTTACTGCGGATCGTGCCGCTCACCAGCGACGCGCGTTGCGGGACGGTCGCGACCACATGGCGCAGCTGATCGAGCGGCCAGGCGCGCACGTCGGAGCCCATCACGCTCACGCTGCCGGTGCTCGCATCGTACAGGCGCGGGATGAGCGAGACGAGCGTCGACTTACCGCTACCTGTGCCGCCGATAATGCCGAGCGTCTTGCCCAGCGGGAGCTCCAGGGTCACATCGTTGACGGCATTGGCCGCGCCCGCGCCAAACGAAAAGCTCGCATGGCTAAAGCTCAGCGCAGAGACCGGGGCGTCGACGTCCGTCGCGGGTGCCTGGGGCAGTGCGACCGGCTCGTTGTTCTCGTCGGTGATGCTCGGCTCGCAGTTGAGCACCTCGTTGATACGCGAAGCACTCGCGCTCGCCTTGGTAAAGACCACGACCAGGTTGGCGACGTACACGATGGAGGTCAGGGTCTGCGTCATGTAGTTGACGAACGCCATGACCTGGCCCTGCGTAAGCTCGCCCACGTTGACCTGGATGCCGCCCACCCACAGGATGGCGCACACGCCCAGGTTCATCACCAAAAACGTGACGGGATTAAGGATTGACGAGAGCTTGCCCACCGCGATGGCGGTATTGGCCTGGTCATCGGCGGCTTGGGCAAAGCGCTCGCGCTCGTGATCTTCGCGTACAAAGGCGCGAACCACGCGGGCGCCCGAAAGCCCCTCGCGGCAAATGAGCGCGATGCGGTCAAGCTTTGCCTGCAGCTGCTTGTAGTACGGAATGCAGCGCGCCATGACAAACCAAAACACCAGGCCAATGGCGGGCGTGCAAATCAAAAAGATCATGCCGAGCTTAAGGTCGATGGCAAGGGCCGCGCACATAGAGCCCACCGCCAAGAAGGGCCAGCGGATGAGCATGCGCACGCCCAGCGCCACGGCAAGCTGCACCTGGTTGACGTCGTTGGTGATGCGGGTGATAAGCGACGGCGTGCCAAAGCGGTCGAGTTCGGCATAGCTCAGTTTGTTGATGTGCTCGTAGAGCGCGCCGCGAATGTCGGTGCCCATGCCCTGCGAGGTCAGCGCCGCCATCTTTTGGCAGACAAGCGTAAACGAGATGCCGATCACAGCCATGGCGCCAAGTACCATGCCGTAGTGGATAACGGCGTTGACATCGTGTGCGCCAATACCCTTATCGATCATCTGGGCAATCACCAGCGGCGTCAGCAGATCAAAAATCACTTCGATCAGCTTGCACGCTGGGCCGATCACCATATACCGGCGAAACTTACCACCAAAACGCCCGAGCAGCTCAATCATGTATAGGCGCTCCCTATCATCATCCACATTCAATTCGAACCATGATAGTACCGCCACCCCAAAAGAAGCGTAAACAACTCGTCATTTCTAACGGGATTCAGTTTTCAGAGGGGTATACGCGCACACCCAGCCAGTGTCGGGTCAACTAGCATGGTATATTTACATTAGTGCTACCAAGTTAGTCGCCGACCCTTGAAATGAGGTGCCGAGATGAACGACATTCTCGCAAGAAGAGCAAGACGAGCAACTGTGGGCATCGCCCTTTCCGCGGCACTTGTCGCGGGAATCGCCCCCGTAGCGGCGATCGCGGCAGAAACCAGTTCCCCCACCGATGCGGCCGTTTCGCAGACGAGCGCCACCAGCGGCAATTCGGGCGCCCCGCAGACAGAAGATGCGGCCGCCGCAAAAGAAAAAGCGTATGCAGCCATGCAGGAAGCGCTCAAAAAACTCGAGGCCGCAAAAAACGCCGCAAGTCCCGAGAAAATTGCGAGATTCAATGATGACATTACCCGTTTTCAAGAGTACCACGAAAAGATGGCGGCGCAAGCCGCCGAAGGGAGGGAACTCCTTCCCACCATGCAAGCGGACATCGATGCTGCCCAAGCCAAATACGACGGGGCCATCAACCGGGTAAGCGAGCTCCAGGCAGAATTAGAGAAGAAACATGAGATGCTTAAGACACTCGAAGCACTCGGCTACGAGGAGTTTGTCGAAACTACTAAACAGCAAATAAAGCAGTTGCACAGTGAGATCATATCGGCAAAAACGCACGTAAACTATTGCGAAACGGAGCTCCGCGAGTTCCAGTACCGCCTCAGAAGAGAGGAAAGACGAGTTAATGACTGTAAACGTGCTGTAGAGAAATATAAAGCCGATATCGACCGGTTCACAGCCTGGCGAGATGCGCTCCTCGACAATTTGAAAAAAGCGCAAACGGCCTATGACGACGCCTGCAAGGCATACGAAGAGGCGAAAGCCGCGGCAGATAAGGCCACCTCGCCCGAGATAACGAAACCGACCGAGACGACGCCTCCCTCCGGCTCGACGCAACCCGCCGAGGCGACACCGCCCGTTGCCTCACCTGCAACCGGCAAAGACGCCCTACCAAGCTCCACCAAGCAGGCGAACTCGAGCAGCGGCAAGCAAGCAGATACGACCGCCGGCAAGCTCGCGAACACGGGCGATGCAGCGCCGAGCGCAATAGCACTCGCAGGAATCGCCGCCATGGGACTCGGAATAACCGCCACAGCCACACGCCGCATCAAGAACTCAAAATAGCCGACAGAGCATTCTGCCTTCACCAATTCACAAGCCCAGAGACAAAAAGAGGTCCGTTTCCCCACCTAAGGAAACGGGCCTCTTTAACTGCAAAAATTCAAGCAACAGCACCGCCGCCTCTTGAACCACGTAGCCATCAATGCCCAGACAACGCCAGCAAGCCGCATTCCGCAAGGGATAGATTAAATTAGATAAACGCGCCCTTACGGGTGATTTTTGGACGACGGGGGCCGGCCGGCGGCGAGGTGTTTAGTAGTCGAGCGATCCCGCAGGCGAAGCCGAGGACCAGCGAGACACCAAATACCTCGCCGCCGGCCGGGCCGTGTCGCGGCACCAAAAAGCGCCCGTGCGCTCGATGGATTCGGATGCCCGACAGAGGCTCCTTATGGCTGCTTCCTTCCGGACCTGACCAGATTCGGAACATGTCGTCATCCGAACCCATCGAACGCGCTAGGCGCTCGGTATATCTTACCTGCTCCCGCCCGCCAGAGCAAGGTAGCTAATTTGGGACGGGGCTTTTTTGACCACTTCCTTGATTATCAACTTTATCCGAACACCTCCCACATTCATCCGCACATGTGCGGA
>CALGZX010000149.1 GCA_937934165.1 uncultured Collinsella sp. | reverse complement strand
GGGGGTGTGGTCGGCCACGCCGCCGCCGATGATGATCTTTTGCGGCGCGTAGCACAGCGTGTAGGTCATGAGCGCCTGTGCCAGATAGCCGGCGAGCAGGTCCATGGCCTCCGGGTCATCGGCCATGTCTCCGGCGCTCTTGCCATCCCAGCGCTTTTTAACGCCGGGGCCGGCGATGAGGCCCTCGAGGCAGTTGTCGTGGAAGGGGCAGGCGCTATGCTCGCCGATGGTGTCGCGCGGGTCGCGCGTGACCAGGATGTGGCCGGCCTCGGGATGCATCATGCCGTGCACGAGCTTACCGCCCGAGAGCACGCCGGCGCCCACGCCGGTGCCGATGGTCAGGTAGACCACATCGGTAAGGCCCTTGGCGCAACCAAACGTGACCTCGCCTAGGCAGGCGACGTTGACGTCGGTATCGTAGCCGCAGGGGATATTGAGCTCGTTTTGGATAGTGCCCAGCAGGTCAAAGTAGCGCCATGCCGTTTTGGGCGTCTCCAGGATCTTGCCGTATTGGGGCGAGGCGGGGTTGACTGCGGTAGGGCCAAAGGCGCCAATGCCCAGCGCGGCGATACCCTTGTCGGCAAACCATGCGTTGACGGCCTCGACGGTTTCCTGCGGAGTCGTGGTCGCGATCTGCTCGCGCTCCAGGACCGTACCGTCTGCATATCCCGTGGCGCAAACCATCTTGGTGCCGCCGGCCTCGAGCGCTCCGATAAGCTGCTGCTCTGCCATAGTGATCCTCTTTCCAAGATAAGATGCTCTTTGCCAAAGTATAGAGCTATAAAACAATTAAGAAATCGCAATAAAAGAAACCTCGCAACGTTACGGGCGGTGCGGGACTTCTTTGGTTGCTTTAGTTGCCGGGCCGTCCTTACCCGCGCGGCTTGATTTTATCACGTAGCGATTTGAGGTTCTCCAGCGCCGCGTTGAGCGTCTCGTCACGCTTGGCAAAGTGGAAACGGATCAGATGGTTGACGGGCTCGCGGAAGAAGCTCGAGCCGGGCACAGCGCCCACGCCCACCTTTGAGGCCAGGTCCTCGCAGAACTCGAGGTCGCTGTCGTAGCCAAACTCCGAGATATCCATCATCACATAGTAGGCGCCCTGCGGCACGTTGTGCTCAAGACCGAGACTGTCGAGCCCCTGGCAGAACAGGTCGCGCTTGGCGGCATAGTGGTCAAGGACCTCATCGTAATAGCTGTCGTCGAAGTTGAGAGCGGTGACGACGGCTTCCTGCAGGGGAGCGGCGGCACCCACGGTGAGGAAGTCGTGGACCTTCTTGATGCGCTCGGTGATCTCGGCAGGGGCGATGGTGTACCCCAGGCGCCAGCCGGTGATGGAGTACGTCTTGGACAGCGAGCTGCAACTGATGGTTCGTTCGAACATGCCGGGCAGCGTGGCCATATAGACGTGCTCGTGGGGCGCGTAGACGATGTGCTCGTATACCTCGTCGGTGATGCAGTAGGCGTCGTACTTTTTGCAGAGGTCGGCGATAAAGGTGAGCTCCTCGCGCGTAAAGACCTTGCCACAGGGGTTGGACGGGTTGCACAGGACGATCGCCTTGGGATCGTTGTCGCGGAAGGCCGCCTCGAGCACCTCACGGTCAAAGTCGAACGCAGGCGGGTTGAGCGGCACGTAGATGGGCTCGGCACCCGAAAGGATCGTGTCGGCGCCGTAGTTCTCATAGAACGGCGAGAAGATGACGACCTTGTCGCCGGGGTTCGTGACCGTCATCATGGCGGCCATCATGGCCTCGGTGGAGCCGCAGGTGACTACGATATTCTCGTTGGGGTTCACCGGCATGCCCATAAAGTGCTCCTGTTTGGCGGCGAGCGCCTCGCGCATGGCCTGGGAGCCCCAGGTGATGGAGTACTGGTGATAGAGCGGCTTGGGGTCGCTGGCGATGGCGCTGAGGCTATCGAGCAGCTGCGCCGGGGGATCGAAGTCGGGGAAGCCCTGCGAGAGATTGACAGCGCCGTACTTATTGGAGATGCGTGTCATGCGGCGGATGACCGAATCGGTAAATCTTGCCGTGCGGTTGGAGAGTTCTTTCATGACGGTCCTTTCGAGGATTTGCAGTGGGGCAAGTTTACTCCTATGAAACCGGTGGGATTTGCTCGAAATGGTCTCGAAAAACTCTTTTCAAAATTCTTGAAAATTGGGGCTTGCATCGCGTGGCGTTCCTTGCAATAATAGTCGAGCGCGAAGCGCACAGGACACGGTGGGTGTAGCTCAGTTGGCTAGAGCGACGGGTTGTGGTCCCGTAGGTCGAGGGTTCGAGTCCCTTTACCCACCCCAGTTCTTGCTTCGTGTTGATATCGGGTCGTTAGCTCAGTTGGTAGAGCAGGGGACTCTTAATCCCAAGGTCCAGGGTTCGACCCCCTGACGGCCCACCAAAGCAAGTTAAGACGGTCAACGAAAGTTGGCCGTCTTTTTTTGACCTCGCATGGGGTCGAACCCGTCGGGGCGCGAAGTTGGGGAAACTGCACCGTGATTCCCTTAGGGAAACACGGCTAAAGCCCCATAAACGTGCTCTCCTTATGAGAATTATGCTCACGGGGCTCGATGCATGTTGAGAAGTTGTGATCAAGCTTAAAGTGAGAATCGATTTAGTCCGCTCGAAAGTGCGAACCCAGGCTTTCAGTTCGCTTGCGCATGGCTTTGACCATTTCCTGTGCTAGTTGAATCTGCGATTGCAGGCGGGCGAGGGCAGCGATTTCGCTGTCGTTGGCATGTGGCTTATTTAGAGCCGTGGCTTCGTCTTGCAGGCTTTCAAGCTGTTGCAGGGCCTCGGATAGGCCTGTTTCGGCCCTGTTGATCATGCAATAGGTGCTCATCGTGTGCCTAAGGCTGTGTGTCAGGCGTTCGGCATCTGTTGTGGCAATGCCGTACTGGGGGAGGGTGATATCCGCCTTCAGGGCTGCCTCAGGCTCCTTCTGCGCTGCAAGGGCTGCCGATGCGCCCGCGATGCGCCCGAACACGATGCCGTTGGCACTTGATAAGCCACCAATGCGGTCGGCTCCGTGCATGCCGCCTGTCGCCTCGCCGCAAGCGTAGAGGCCCTCAACGCCCGTGTACGCGGTCTTATCGATCTTGATGCCGCCGTTAGCGGCATGGGCATACATCGCAACGCGCATCTCGTCAGTCGGGGCGATGCCGTGCTCGTCTTGCAGCCAGGTGGCAAAGGTCTGCACAAACTCTGGGACATCCTCGCGGGGGAAGTCGTAGCGGAGCGCCAGGCCTTCGGCGCCTGCCTGATCGATGGCAAGATCGATAGCGCGGGAGGCCAAGCGTGACGTGAAAGGACCATATCCAGAGCGCTGCTCGAGCAGGTCGTCCAGCTTGTCGTCGGCAATATCTGCCGGCTGGTCTACATGTACGTAGCGCCAGGTTTTCTCGTTGAAGACCAGGTTGCGCTTGGGCTCGATGAAGCCGGGCATCATCTGCATGAACTCTATATTAGTAAGCGATGCGCCGTGCGCGAGTGCGATGGCCTGCGAGGAGCTGAGCACATCGGCCGACGTAAGGCTGCGCTCAAACAGGCCGCCTGTGCCACCGGCTGCGATGATCGTGGCCTTGGCAGCAAGGGGCACGATTCGATTTTCGGTGAGGTCGTAGAGCACGGTTCCGGTTATTCTGCCGTTCGTGTCCTCAACAAGGTCGATAAGCTCATGGCGGGGGAGCAGGCGAATGCCGAGCGACTCGATCCAGGTTGTCAGAGCGTCCTCAAGGGGCTTGCGGGTGAGGCCGCGCCACATGCGCGTCTTGTGGTCAAAGCAGGGGATAAATTGCTTTTGTTGAGCACTCTTGGCGCTTTGCGGACGCTGGAGCTCAACGCCCAGGTCTTGCTCGAGCCAGTCAATCGCTTGGGGAATGCCGTGGACGAACGCTTGGACGAGTTCGGGGTCGGCAACGCCGTCGCCGACGGCCAGGATGGTGTCGATGAGGTCCTGCTCGTCGTCTTCGTTAACGGGTCCGATAAGCCCTAGGCCCCAGGTTCCGGGGAAGAAGCTCGATCCACTCATAGTCTTGCCGGCGCTTGCCACAGTGACGGTTGCACCCGTGCGTGCCGCTTCGATGGCGGCGCAAAGGCCCGCAATGCCAGATCCAATTACCAGTACATCAGTCGATTCCATCGGATTCCTTTCTCGTCCGGCGCATTGTCGCACGGGTGATCGGCAATGGGGCCGCAAAAACTCGGCAAATCGGTAAAGGGCAAATATGGCAGGTGGGCGTCATGGACGCTCTGACGCTCCATCTCATCACATCTTGTATTTCGCCCCAACTGATATATCGGCATTAGCTACCCTGCGACAGCGCAAACAAAAAGAGCCGCTACCCGGGTGGGTAGCGGCTCCAAAGCTCAGCTATATGAGCATCGCGCGGGCGCGATTAGGCCTTGAGGGCCTCCTCGACGGCGACAGCGCAGGCGACGGTGGCACCGACCATGGGGTTGTTGCCCATGCCGATGAGACCCATCATGTCAACGTGCGCAGGCACGGAGGAAGAACCGGCGAACTGGGCGTCGGAGTGCATACGGCCCATGGTGTCGGTCATGCCGTAAGAGGCAGGGCCGGCGCCCATGTTGTCCGGGTGCAGGGTACGGCCAGTGCCGCCACCAGAAGCGACAGAGAAGTACTTCTTGCCAGCCTCGAGGCGCTCCTTCTTGTAGGTGCCAGCGACGGGGTGCTGGAAGCGCGTGGGGTTGGTGGAGTTACCGGTGATCGAGATGTCGACGTTCTCGTGCCACATGATGGCAACGCCCTCGCGGACGTCGTCGGCGCCGTAGCAGTTGACGGCGGCGCGGGGACCATCGGAGTAGGGGATGGTCTCGACGACCTTGAGCTCGCCCGTGAAGTAGTCGAACTGGGTCTTCACGTAGGTGAAGCCGTTGATGCGGGCGATGATCTGAGCAGCGTCCTTGCCCAGACCGTTGAGGATGACGCGCAGCGGCTTCTTGCGAGCCTTGTTGGCGTTCAGAGCCAGGCCGATAGCACCCTCAGCGGCAGCGAAGGACTCGTGACCGGCCAGGAAGGCGAAGCACTCGGTGTCGTCGGAGAGTAGCATAGCGCCCAGGTTGCCGTGGCCCAGACCGACCTTGCGGTCCTCGGCGACGGAGCCGGGAACGGTGAAGGCCTGGATGCCCTCGCCGATGATAGCGGCAGCCTCAGAAGCGGACTTGGCGCCACGCTTGACAGCGAGAGCGCATCCGAGGGTGTAGGCCCACTCGGCGTTCTGGAAGGCGATGGACTGGGTGTTGTTGACGATCTCACGCGGGTTGAAGCCCTTGTCGGTGCAGATCTGCAGAGCTTCCTCGAGGGAGGCGATGCCGTTGTCGGCGAGGCACTTGTTGATCTTGTCAGCGCGGCGCTCGTAACCTTCGAACGTAACAGTCATAGTTATTTCCCTCCCTTTCTACTCGTGAACCGGGAACACGCTGGCGACGGAGTGAGTCTCCTCGTCGGTGCGCGGGTCGATGTACTTGGCAGCGTTCTCCCACTGACCATAGTGGCCCATAGCGCCAGCGATGGCCTCCTCGGGGGTCTTGCCGGCCTTGACGGCGTCGGTGAACTTGCCGAGGTTCAGGAACTCGAATGCGATGATCTCGTTCTTGTCGTTGAGAGCCATGCGGGTGACGTAGCCCTGAGCGAGCTCGAGGTAACGAGCGCCCTTGGCCTTGGTGCCGAACATGGTGCCGACCTGAGAGCGAAGGCCCTTGCCGAGGTCGTCGAGGGAGGCGCCCACGGGCAGGCCGCCCTCGGAGAACGCGGTCTGGCTGCGGCCGTAAACGATCTGCAGGAAGATCTCGCGCATAGCAACGTTGATGGCGTCGCAGACGAGGTCGGTGTTGAGGGCCTCGAGGATGGTCTTACCGGGAAGGATCTCGGAAGCCATGGCGGCAGAGTGGGTCATGCCGGAGCAGCCGATGGTCTCAACGAGGGCCTCCTCGATGATGCCGTTCTTGATGTTCAGCGTGAGCTTGCAGGCGCCCTGCTGAGGTGCGCACCAACCCACACCGTGCGTAAGACCGGAGATGTCGGAAATCTCCTTAGCCTGGACCCACTTGCCCTCCTCGGGGATGGGTGCGGGGCCGTGGTATGCACCCTTGGCAACGGGGCACATGTTCTCCACTTCCTGTGAGTACTGCATGCCTCTCCTCTCTATCGTGTTGGCGTCCCGTCTGGGGGCCGTGGCTGGCGATTGCCGGGCGACCCTTCGAAAGGGACATGACATGCAGCCCCTATAATACCGCGAAATGCACGGAATATTCGGCGAACGGCTCAGTTTTCGTAGCGAGAAGTCCGGAAGTTTTAATTGAAACGGTTTAACTCTATGTTCTGTGGTCGTGAACTTCCGTAGAGGGGGTCCGTCTTGGGCAAGCTATTGGTCAGCTCTTGTAAGCATTGCGGGGGTTGACCTGTTGTAACGATGCCGTTCGCCGCCTGATTACTGCCTTTGGCCGCGCGAGTGTATTGTTTTGCGTGAATGTTTTGATGGCACGCTTCAATCGTGCTGTATTGGATGGCAAGCAGATCCCGGCGAAGGGAGCGCCATGCAGCGCGTTTGGAGAACGGTTACCGGCTTTTACCATGTCTGTGCCCGCGGTACGGGCAAGCAGCTCATCTTTGAGGGCGATGAGGACCGGTGGGAGTTTTTGGAGCTGATGCGCGAGTGCTGCCGCGAGGAGGGTGTGACGGTTATCGCTTGGTGCCTTATGGGCAATCACGTGCATTTGGTGCTTGCAGATTACGAGGACAGGATGAGCGCGGCGATGCACCGGCTGCTTTTGACGTACGCGCGGCGGTTCAATAAACGCACGAGGCGCACAGGCCATCTGTTCCAGAACCGTTTTGACCGGCGCTCGCTCGATACCGACTGGCAGGTGATGGAGGCTATTCGCTCCGTACACGCCGATCCGCAGGAGGCGGGCGTTAGCCTAATCGAGCGTTATCCCTGGAGTAGCTTTGCGGAGCATTTGTGCGCTTACGACGGTGACGCGGCTGATGTCGCGAGGGGATTTTCTGATCCTTCTTGCGTGCTTGAGCTTTTTGGTTCTGCCGAGGGCTTTATTGCCTATTCGCTTTCGACGCCCGACGGCAGCAAGCCAGCGCTGTGCGATATGAAAGAGACAGAGTGGGAACGCAATGCCTTTGCCGGCAAGTTGGCGAAGAGTCTCGGGGTTCCGCTCAACGGGGTTAAAACTGCACCGCCGGCGCAGCGCGATACTGTTATTGTTGGATTGAACAATGCCGGCTTTACGGTGCGCCAGATTGAGCGGTATACCGGGATTGGCAAAAGTACCGTCTCTCGTATCGTGCGCGCCCGCGCGCGAACGGCGATGCGGGCTGGCGGAAACGTGATGTAAGGTCGCCTGTTCACCGCAGCTGGGGTCGTCCATACGCCGCAACCAGCGTTCAAAAGCTTGGTACGGTAACTGCACTTCTTAATATGCATAGAACAATCGTCATCTTGCATAAAATAACAGCTCAGTCCGGGTTTGCCCGTGCCTACCCCCGTCTGCGCCGTGCAAAAAACGGAGTTTTCAGCATCGTGGTGCTGTCGGCACTGCCACAATCTTGCAACACACGGGCCCCTAAGCTATTGATCCCTGCCGTTGCACCCCCGGAGTATGTGCCTGCGTCCCGTCAGACCGCGATGTCTGGTCTAAAACACAATATTTATGCGCCTGGAGACGTTGATTAACGCTTCCGATGCGTATGCACACAGCTTGGCGTGCTGAATACTCGCAAAAATGCACGCAGCATCCTATGGGACCCTTCTGCGGCAGGCGCGAAGCGAGTCGGAGCTCAGCAGAACGGGGCTTGGCGCATTGCTTGGCGGGTCCGGGGCCCTGCCGCAGGCCTTTGGTGCTGTGGAAAACGCCCGTGTTCGCGTCTGCTGTGTGGTAAATGACAGACGGAGCGCCGGACGCGCGGACTTCGTGCGTCCGGCGCTCATTAGGAAAAACAGAGCCGCCCGTATCGGGCGGCTCGGCAATCAAAAACCTTGGATTCGGGGCATACGCTACTGGTTAGTTTACCCCTCGAGCATGCCGTCGAGGGTGCGCCAGGCGAGCTCGGCGCATTTGACGCGGGCGGGCATGTGCGAGATGTCCTGGAGCTGGGCAGCCTCGTCCAGGTCTTCCAGGTCTTCCTCGGAGAGCTGTTCGCCGCGGATCATGGCGAGGAAGAGCCCCGCCAGGCGGCGCGCCTCCTCGACCGTCTCGCCGGTGATGAGGTCGGCCATGATGTCGGCGCTGGCCTGGCTGATGGCGCAGCCATGACCGGTAAAGGAGGCCTCCTCGATCACGCCGTTCTCGACGCGCAGCTGCAAGGTGAGTTCGTCACCGCAGCTGGGGTTGATGCCGTCGTGCTCGTGCGTGGGAGCGTCCATCTCGTACTTATAGTCGGGGTGCGAGTTGTGCTCCATAAATGTGGTGGAGGTGTACAGATTACCCATTGAACGTGCTCCAAACGTGATGCAGACCGGCGATGAACTTGTCAATGTCGGCCTTGTCGTTGTAGAAGGCCACGCTGGCGCGGCAGCAGGCAAGGTTCTCGACGCCCAGCCAGGTGAGCAGCGGCTGTGCGCAGTGGTGACCGGCGCGGATGCAGACGCCGTCCATGTCCATGATGCTCGCGACATCGTGCGGGTGGATACCCTTGACGTTAAAGCTCACGACGCCATGGTGATTGTCCCAATAGATGGAGCCGATAATCTGGACAAAGTCGAGCTGCATGAGTTCGCCCATCAGGTAGTGGACGAGTGCCTGCTCGCGTGCCTGGATGTTTTCGTAGCCCACGGTGTTAACCAGGTAGTCAAGCGCCGCGCCCGTGGCGAAGATGCCGGCGGCGTCCTGCGTGCCGGCCTCGAACTTCTCGGGGACGGGCGCCCAGACGGCGTCCTGCTCGGTGACCGAGTCGATCATCTCGCCGCCGGTAAGCATGGGCGGCATGGCGTTGAGCAGGTCCATCTTGCCCCACAGCACGCCGATGCCCATGGGGCCCATGGCCTTGTGCGCGCTAAAGGCAAAGAAATCGGCTCCAAGGTCGGCCACATCGACCGGCATGTGCGGCAGCGACTGCGCGCCGTCGACGACCAGATAGCCGCCGTACTTGTGCACGAGCTTGCCGAGGTTCTTGACCGGGTTCTCAACGCCCAGGACGTTAGAGACCTGACCCACGGCCAAGATCTTGGTCTTGGGGCCCACCTTGGCAAGAACTTCCTCGGTGGTGAGCTGGCCGGTCTTGGTGGGGTAGAGGTAGACGAGCTTGGCGCCGGTCTCACGGCAGACCTGCTGCCACGGAATCAGGTTGGAGTGGTGCTCCATGATGGTGATGACGACCTCGTCGCCCGGTTCGAGGACCGTGGGCGCAAAGCTCTTGGCGACCAGGTTGAGCGACTCGCTCGTGTTGCGGGTGAAGACGACCTCGTTGGCCTGGGGGGCGCCGATGACGTCGGCGATCTGCTGACGCACCTTTGCGATGGCCTCGGTGGCCTCGACGGACAGCGAGTACAGGCCGCGCAGGGGGTTGGCGTTCATGCGCTGGTAGAAGTCACGCTCGGCGTCGAGCACGCAGGCGGGGCGCTGCGCGGTGGCCGCGCTATCGAGGAAGGCGATCTCGGGGTGCTGCTGGAACAGCGGGAACTGCGCCTTGTAGGGATTGGTCTCGATGTCGACGGTAGGCCAGCCGCGCGAGGCCTCGTCGCTGGCGTCGAGTTCCATGGGCTCGGGGGCAGTACAGGTATCGCATTTAACGTGCTCGGTGTCGATCATGCGAGCTCCTCCTCAAAGTTATCGATCAAGTTGTTGCCCAGGCGGACGACGGCGGCGCGGGTGCGCTCATCGGTGGCGGAAAGCGCAGCGTCCTCCAGCTTGGCGCGGATGAACAGGTCCTCGGCGGCGTTTTGGTCAAGGCCGCGGCAGGCGAGGTAGAACAGCTGCTCGTCGCGGACGTGGCCGATGGTGGCGCCGTGGTTGCCAGCGACGTCGTCCTCGTCGCAGAGGATGACGGGGACGGTTTTGTTGTCGACGCCCTTGTTGGCGAGCAGCACGGTCTCGCGCTCGGTGCCGGTTGCGCCCTTGCAGCCGTGCACGAGGTCGATGGTGCCGCGGTAGACCTTCTTGGACGTGCCAGTCAGCACGCCGTTGGCGTCGATCTCGCACTCGGTCTTACGACCGCGGTGGCGCAGCTCGTAGTTAAAGTCGCGCACCTGTTCGCGGGCACCTAGGTAATCGGTATCGATGGTCACCTTGGCGGTGTCGCCCAGCAGATCGCCGGCGAGGCCGGTGGCGCTGGCACCGGCACCCAGGACGGTGTGCTGCACGTTGACGCGCGCGCCCTCGTCTAGGAATAGACCGGTGTCATCGAGTGCGATCCAGCTGTCATCGAGCGTCTGTGTGCAGGTCACGTTGACGGTGGCGTACTCGTGAGCGCACACGCGCAGCACGGAGCCCACGACGCCTTGGCCGCTGACGGGGGAGTCCAGGGCTAGAGCGAGGTCGAGCGTTGCCTGCGGACGGGCGACGACATCGATAGCGGCGATGGCCGCCGCCGCGTCGGCGCCACTCACGCGCACGGTAACCGTGGCGTGCTGGTATGCGGGCACATCGATGACGATGCACTTGGTGGCGTGGTCGATCAGATAGGTGCAGGCAGCCTCGCCCATGCCGGTCTCGAAGGCTTCGGCAGGGGAGAGCTCCTCCTCGAGCTTGATAGCGCCGGCCTGGTAGACGGAGGTGGCGGGCACGTCGAGCTCGGTCTCGGGCGTGATGCGGGCGCGGTCGGCGGCGTCGCCGGGGGCGGAGGCACGGCGCTCGGGGAAGCGCTCGGCCATGGCGTCCATGGCGGTATCGAAGGCGTCGGCCGTGCCAGCAAACTGCTCTTCCAAGCCCTCAACCTCAACGGCCTCGGCGGGAGCGGCGGAAAGCTCGTCCGAAAGCTCGAGCTTGGTCTGGTTCATTTTGAGCCAGCCCCAAGTTGCTGCCGGCATCGCATTAACCTGCTCGAGCGTGGTAGCAGCGGTGTTGGTTTCCTGTTTCATTATCCGATCGCTCCTTCCATCTCCAGCTTGATCAGGTTGTTCATCTCGACGGCGTACTCAAGCGGCAGCTCCTTGGAGACCGGGTTGGCAAAGCCGTTGACGATCATGGTGCGGGCCTCTTCCTCCGAGATGCCGCGGCTCATCAGGTAGAACACCTTGTCGTCGCCGATGCGGCCGATGGTGGCCTCGTGGCCGATGTCGACGTTCTTGGCGCGGATGTCCATGGCCGGAATAGTGTCGGAGCGGCTCTGGTCGTCGAGCATGAGCGACTGGCAGCTCACGGTTGCCTTGGAGCCCTCGGCCTTGGGCGTGGCCACGATAGAGCTGCGGAAGGTCTGGATGCCGCCGCTCTTGGAGATGCCCTTGGTCTCGACGGTTGCCGAGGTCTCGGGCGCGTTGAGTACGACCTTACAGCCGGTATCGAGGTTCTGGCCGGCGCCGGCAAAGGTGATGCCGGTAAAGCTCGAGCGGGCGCCGCGGCCGTTGAGCACGCTCATGGGGTAGAGATAACCCACATGGCTGCCGAAGGAGCCACTGATCCACTCGATGTCGCCGTCCTCGTCCACGCGCGCACGCTTGGTGTTGAGGTTGTACATGTTCTTGGACCAGTTCTCGATGGTGGAGTAGCGCACGCGGGCACCCTCGCCGACGAAGATCTCCACGCAGCCTGCGTGGAGGTTGGCCACGTTGTATTTGGGGGCCGAGCAGCCCTC
>CALGZX010000148.1 GCA_937934165.1 uncultured Collinsella sp. | reverse complement strand
TGGCCTTCGGCTCGTGCGGAACTTGCAGCGAGCAAAGCCTAGCCGACCGGCCCTAGGGTTAACTTGGATGATTCTAGCAAATACGACAAGCGAGATGCCTGCGACTTGCGGGCATCTCGCTTTATCTAAATAACGTGGCTGAGAATCAACCTTTGATATGCAGCTCTTACCTTATCGATAGGAAACGCTCTGCTGAGAATCCTTCACGACTACGTCGTGGGCGCCGCCTTCGACGATGGAGGTGGAACTGACCAGGGTCAGGCGTGCCTTTTCCTGGAGCTCGGGGATCGAGAGGGCGCCGCAGTTGCACATCGTGGACTTGACCTTGTAGAGCGTGCCGCCCACGCCGTCCTTGAGGGAGCCGGCGTAAGGAACGTAGGAATCGACGCCCTCGACGAAGCTGAGCTTCGCGGCGCCGCCCAGGTCGTAGCGCTGCCAGTTGCGGGCACGCGCAGAACCCTCGCCCCAGTACTCCTTCATGTACTGGCCATTGACGTTGACGCGCTCGGTCGGGCTCTCGTCAAAGCGGGCGAAGTAACGGCCCAGCATCATAAAGTCGGCACCCATGGCAAGGGCAAGCGTCATGTGGTAGTCGTAGACGATACCGCCGTCGGAGCACACGGGCACGTAGACGCCGGTCTCCTCGTAGTACTCGTCGCGAGCGCGGCAGACGTCGATTAACGCAGTGGCCTGGCCACGGCCGATACCCTTGGTCTCACGGGTAATGCAAATGGAACCGCCGCCGATACCGACCTTGATGAAATCGGCACCGCAGTCAGCCAGGAAGCGGAAGCCCTCGGCGTCGACGACGTTACCGGCACCGACCTTGACGTCCTCGCCGTAGTTGGCGCGAATCCACTCGATGGTGCGCTTCTGCCACTCGCTGAAGCCCTCGGAAGAGTCGATGCACAGGACATCGGCGCCGGCCTCGATGAGCAGCGGCACGCGCTCGGCATAGTCGCGGGTGTTGATACCGGCGCCGACCATGTAGCGCTTGTCGTTATCGAGCAGCTCGTTGGGGTTAGTCTTGTGGCTGTCGTAATCCTTGCGGAAGACAATGCCCATGAGGTGATCGTTGTCGTCGACGATGGGCAGAGCGTTGAGCTTGTTGTCCCAGATGACGTCGTTGGCAACCTTGAGGCTGATGTTCTTGTCGCCCACGATGAGCTGCTCACGCGGGGTCATGAACTCGGAGACCTTCGTCTGGTGGTCATCGCGACTGGGACGATAGTCACGGCTGGTGACGATGCCCAGGAGCTTACCCTTGGGAGTGCCGTCGTCGGTGACCGGCATAGTGGAGTGACCGGTCTTCTCCTTGAGCTCGATGACCTGCTCCATGGTCATGTCGGGGGTCAGGGTGGAATCGGACTGAACGAAGCCGGCCTTGTGATCCTTGACGGCCTTGACCATAGCGGCCTCGGACTCGGCGCTCTGGGAACCGTAAATGAAGGACAGGCCACCCTCGGTAGCGAGCGCGACACCCATGTCGACGCCCGAGACGGACTGCATGATAGCGGAAACCATGGGGATGTTCAGGGTGATTGCCGGCTTCTCACCGCGCTTAAAGCGGGTCAGCGGCGTCTTAAGAGAGACGTTGTTGGGGATGCACTGCGAGGACGAGTAACCAGGGACCAGCAGATACTCCGAAAACGTGTGGGACTCACCGGGAAAGAACGTAGCCATGTTTCTCCTTTTTCCATGCGACCGGTCGGCTGCAGGCCTCGTAGGACCCAGCCCAACCTTGGGCGCCCAATACTGGGGAAGTATCTTAACGCACTTTGACTGCTACAATGCATGATTTAAGAAGAGCACACGAGGGTTTGACGCAGGCTTTGCGTTTGCCCAGCAAACACTTTAGCGGGAAGACGTGGAGCGTATGGAGTACAAGACGACGGCAAAGTTGGTCATTCAAGCGTGCGACAAGGATTTGCCGGGCGTGTTCGGCCACGGCTGCGTCTTGCTGCTGCAGGGGATTGCCCGCGAACACTCGCTCAACCGCGCCGCCAAAAGCATGGGCATGGCGTATTCCAAGGCCTGGCGCATCGTAAACGAGGCCGAAGGCCAGCTGGGCTGCAAGCTCATCGAGCGCGACGGCGCCCGCGGATCCACCCTCACCCCCGCCGGCGAGCGAGCCATAGCGGTCTACGAGGAGCTGCAGGCCGACATCAACAACGTCATTGCCACCAAAGCCAACGCCCTCATCGCCAGCATAAAAGAATAGCCAATTTAGAACGGGGCCTTATAGCCACACAACCCCTTCTCATAAGTTGCGGTGAAATAGGGACTGTTTATGCGGTTAAAGCCGTAAATCAATCCCTATTTCACCGCAACTTATGGAGTCGAGGATGATTCAGCTAGTTGCGGAGGGCGTTGTCTAGGGTGGCGGCCACGATCAAGGGGTCGTCGGTGCCGGCAAAGAGGCGGATGGTGCTCCCTTGCTTGCCGCGTGGGGCCGAAAGGCGCGTCGTTGCGCCGCCGGCGGGTGATGTGCGGAACTCCCCCGGCAAAGCATCGAACAGCTCGCGCGCGCTGCGCTCGATAGGGTCAAATTCAACTGCAGGGCCAAAACCGTGCTCCAGAATGCCGGTCGCGATGGCATGGTCGGGATGCGAACTCAGCCCAGGGTAGCGCACGTTGCGCACCGTCTCGTTGGCAGCCAGATACTCGGCCAGCGCACGGGCGCGATCGAAGTGTGCCTGCATGCGGGTATCGAGCGTGTCGAGCCCGAGCTCTAGAACCTTGGCCTCATCGGAGGACAAGTCGAGCGCGGCCAATCCGCACCACTCAAGCAGCGCATGCGCGCACTCGGCCGCAGCGTCCACACGATGGCGCTTGAGCTGCGAGCGTGCCACCGAAGCGGCAACGAGCTTGCGCGGAGCCTTACCGGCGCATACGCGGTCGAGCGCCTCGAGCGACAGCACAGCACCCAGCCGCAGCGGATCGCAGCCAAAGACGTCAGACACGGTGTTGTCCACAACCAGCAGCGCATGGGCCTCACGCGCCGCCCGACCCAGCGCACGCAAATCGGGCACACGCAGGCCAAAGCCACCGATTGAGTTCACAAACCACCACAGGTGCGGCCCCTCGGCATCAAACGAAGCATCAAAGCCATCGGACGCAGCAGCAAACGCCGCAACCGACGGCTCCCCCACCATAGCCACGTCGCAGCCATCAAAGCCGTGCACAAACGCATCGGCCAAGTCGTCCGCAAAGGCCACCAGGCGGTCACCGGGACGCACGATCCCCAACAGAGACAGCGCCGCCGGAACATGCGAGGCCGCAAGCAACCGCGCCTCACGCGCGCCGGCCCTTGCAGCCCAGACCTCTTCTAACTGCTGTACGCCCATACGGCACCTTCCCTCCAAAACAAAAACCCACGATGCGGATGTTACCCGCATCGTGGGCTACGGCTGCAGTATAGCGCCGATATGCGACGAATCGCCTAGATGTTGAGCGCGTGGTAGGTCACATTCGCGCCCAGAGCGTCAACGATCACGCCATAGGCCTCAGGATAGATGCGCGTCGAGAACACGAGCGCGCCATCATTCACAAACACCTCGACCGACGAGACATCGCCAACAATGCGCACGTTACGAACCTCGTCGACGGGCTCCCAGCGCACGGTACGACCGCAGCCGGCAGAAGCGCGACCCTCATCGGTAAATCGCATCTCAAAGCGCGAGGGCAGTTCGCCCTCGGCGGGCACAAACGCCAGCTTCAGCTCGCCGTCAACGGTCGCGGTGAACGCGCCGTCGACACCGTCGACAACAACGTCAAAGCAGGCGTCGCCGGCGACCTCCAACGAGCCCGCCCCCACACGCACCGAGGCATAATGGCGCTCGATCTCGCGCGCCGGCCGTTGCAGCACCACGCCGCCAGCACCGGCTGTAAGCTCACGCGGCACCGTCATACAGTGCTGCCAGCCGCACGCCACGGTGGGCGCGTTGCCATAGGTCGGCTCATCGGGCATGCCCATCCAGCCGATCAGAATGTGGCGACCGTCCTCGGCCGTGAACTCCTGCGGAGCATAGAAGTCAAAACCGGCGTCCCACAGGCGGAACTCGCCCAGCTCATAGGCATCGTCACCATCGGTAATGTCGCCCGTTACTGGCATGTAGCCAGCAGCGTAAACGTTGCCGCGGTCCCAACGACCGCCCTCAAGACCCTGGGGCGAGAAGGACAGGTACTTCGCCGGTACGCCGCAATCCGCCTCGAGCTCCAAATACCCCGGGCACTCCCACATAAAGCCAAAACGCTCGGGCGTAGACACACGGCTCTCGAGCTCCCAGCTCAGCATATCGGCCGAGCCATACACCAGGATCTCGCCCACATCGCGCCCGGCACCCTCGCCGTGCATGGCGCAAAATCGACTATCGACATGCGGCCCATCCACGCGACGACGCGCGCCCAGCACCATGTGATAACGCCCGTCCGCGTCATGCCACACCTTGGGATCGCGCACATGGCAGGTCAAATCCTCGGGATAATCCTCGGACGCCAGCACCACGCGCTTTTGGCTGAACTCGCGACCGGCAAGGCCATCAACGCTCTCGACATAAACAGTATCGGCGCGGCGACCGGTATTGACGTAGTCGTACGTGCCGTCCGCATCGGAAAGCTTAACGTTGCCCGTATAGAGCACGCGAATGCGACCGTCCTCGGCAAGCGCGGAGCCCGAATACACACCGTGGCAATCGAACGGCTCGTCGGGCAGCAGCGGAGCGCCAACATAGTCCCACGTCATAAGATCGCGGCTCGTCGCATGGCCCCAGGCCTTAACGCCGCCCTCGACATCAAACGGCGCATATTGAAAATAAGCGTGGAACACGCCGCCCGCTTGGCAAAGACCGTTGGGGTCGTTGAGCCAACCCGCCGGCGGCATAATATGGAAGCGCTGGCCAAACGCGCCATGACCGCACTCAGTGGCGGCGGCGTCAACAGCGGCAACCAGCTTTGCAAGATCGCGACCAAGTGCATTAGACATATCAAAGTCCTAACGGATCGAAAGTAACAAGGCGCCAGAGATCGGCACCAGATACGAGAAACGCCCGCGAGCATACAACCCGCGGGCACCCCTCAATCAAAAGCTCTTAGGCCTGCTCGGAAGCCTTGGGCTCGTCCTTGTACAGGACAAACGAGATAGCAAAGGAAACGACCGCGGCGACCGCAAACATGATCGCGTACTGCACGGGTTGGGCCAGGCACAGCAGGATACCGAAGATACCGGTAACGCCCGTGCCGGAGGCAGCCAGCGAAGTGAGCGCGCAGACCAGGGCACCGCAACCGCCGCCGATGCAGCCGGCGATGAAGGGCTTAAAGAAGCGCAGGTTCACACCAAAGATGGCAGGCTCGGTAATACCCATGAAGGCGGACAGGGCCGAAGGAAGCGCCAGACCCTTGATCTTGGCATCGCGGGTCTTAAAGGCAACGGCGAGCGCGGCACCACCCTGGGCGATGTTGGCAGCGCTGGCGATGGGCAGCCAGTAAGTCACGCCGTACTGGGCGAGCTGGCCCAGGTCGATGGCGGTGTACATCTGGTGAATACCCGTAACGACCGTGGGGGCATAGAACAGGCCGACGATAAAGGAACCGATGCCGAAGGGCAGGGTCAGCAGGGCCTGGATCAGACCGAGGATGGCGTTCTCGGCCCACACGAAGATGGGGCCGACGGCAACGAGCGTCACGAGCACGGTCACGAACACCGAGACGAGCGGGGTCACAAAGAGGTCAAACATCTCGGGGACAACCTTGTGGAGGCGCTTCTCGAGGAAGGCCAGAATGGCGCAGGCGATGACGATCGGGATCACATGGCCCTGATAACCGACCCACTCAAAGCTGTACACGCCGGGAATGACAGTGACCATGGTCTGCACGCCCTCGGAGGCAACCGTATAGGCGCTCTGCAGCGAGGAGTTGATGAACGCACCGCCGACGACGGCACCCAGATACGGGTTGGCGCCAAAGGCCTTAGCGGCGGAGTAACCGATCAGGATCTGCAGGATGCCAAAGGACGTTCCCGAGACCAGGTCGGCAATCTTGTAGATAAAGTTATTGGTGTCGAGCGCGATAAAGCCGTTGGAAGCCATAAAGTTGAGGGCACTCATAATGCCCAGCAGCAGGCCCGAAGCCACGATGGCGGGGATGATGGGGACAAAGACGTCGCCGAGCACCTTAATGGCACGCATAAAGATGTTCTGCTGCTGCGCCGCGGCCTCCTTGACCTCGGCCTTGGTGGCAGCCTCGACGCCACTGAGCGCGATGAACTCCTCGTAGACCTTATTGACGGTGCCGGTACCAAAAATAATCTGAAGCTGGCCCTGGGCCTCAAAGACGCCCTTGGCGCCGTCGATATTCTCGAGGGCCTCCTTGTCGACCTTGGCGTTATCGGCAATCACCAGGCGCAGACGCGTGGCGCAGTGTGCGGCCGAAACAACGTTGCCGGCGCCACCGATGTTGTCGAGCACCTCTTGGGCTGATTTGCGGTAGTCCATGACTTCCCTTTCCTCCAACGGGCGCATCAGCACCCGGCCATCTTTGACACTTACACTGTAATCGTTTTCAGTTTCATATATCTGTAATCGTTTTCATATAGCGGTGAACGGTAGGAATAGGCCGGCGAATGGTAGTTTTGCGGCAAAAACAGGGGTCTCAGAGGCAAGCAGACGCGTTCAAAGCCTAGACATTCATAAGCTGATGACCGAGCTTGAGCGTCTTGAGACCGCTCTCCCCCTCCTCGCCATCGAGCGCGTCGAGCAGCATATTGGTCGCCTCGACGCCACTGGTCAGGTAGCCATAATGCACGGTGGGAATGCCGCCCGTCAGCGCACGCAAAAATGCGTTGTCGCCAAAACCGCTCACACGGTGCACGCCCTCGCCCATACCGTGCACCTCATCGATAGCACGCAGCGCGCCCGCCGCCATGGTGTCAGTCGCGCAGGCGATAAACGAAACATCGGGAGCGACGGAAAGCAGCTCACGCGCCGCACCATAGCCCGAGTCGAGCGTAAACGAGCCCAGGCGAATCAAGGCGGCATCGAGCGGGTTACCAGCGGCGCGCAGGCCGGCCTCAAAACCGCGACGGCGATCAAAACCGGCCGCGCGGTCCTCCTCGGTAACCCCAATGTAGGCAATCTTGCCGTCCACGCGGGCTGCAAGCGCATGGCCCAGCTCAAAAGCGGCCTCGTAATCGTCGTGATAGACGCACGCCGCGCCCTCAACATTCTGGCCGATCAGTACGATGGGCACGCGGCAAGACTCAATCGCCCGGCGATGTTCGTCGGTGATCATAGTTGCCACCAGCACAATGCCGTCAACCGGGTGGTTCTGGAACAGGTCGAGGTATTCGAGCTCGCGATCAGGGACGTTGTCAGTATTGGCAAGCAGCATCTGGTACCCGCGGCGGCTAAGCACCTGGCCAATACCGGCGGTAATGCGGCTCACGGATTCCGAGTTGATCTTGGGCACGATGACGCCGATGAGCTTGGTGGAGCCGGTTCGCAGCGCGCGGGCCTGGCTGGATCGCACGTATCCGGTCAGCTCGATTGCCTGCTTAATGCGCTCGGCCTTGTCCGCCGAGATATATCCACCGTTGAGGTAGCGCGAGACGGCGGCGCTCGAAACGCCGGCCAGCTCGGCCACATCTTTCATCTTTACCACGAGCACCCCTGTCGTTGAAATCGCTTTCACCATGATACCTGTTCGTTCCGGCGTTCTAACGAACGCCGGACTACTCGACGCTGCGCGGGCATCTGCCGGGCGATCTGCCGCTCAGACCGTCGCTCGCGTACATGAAGTACGCGTCGCTCCTCTTTCGCGGCACCTCGCCACGGCAGCCGCCCGCTCGCTGACGTATGCTCGACCAGGAGCGCCCTTCTTTGTGCAATTTGCTCGCTAGGATTCTAACCGTGATATTCGCCGTTGTATTGGATAAGCGTTAGGTCTTCAACGCCGTCGAGTGCGCGGATAGCGTCGGCATAGGGCATATCCACACCGTCCGAGAACACCTCGACGGCCATCTCAACTTTGTCGCCGCGCATGGTCTTGGACTTGACGGTAAACTTGGTGCGCCCAAATGCGCGCACGATATCGTCGCCGGTGGTCTGGCCCATGTAGTGAATGACCATCATGTACACGCGCGCCTTGTCCTGATGGCTCGCAAAGCCGGCAATCATCACCACGATCACCACCGCCGTGAGCCCCACGAGCGCATACATGCCGGCACCCGCCGTAATGCCCGTGGTAATGGCCCAAAATAGGTACAGCAGGTCGAGCGGGTCCTTGACCGCCGTACGATAGCGGACGATAGACAGAGCACCCACCATACCGAGCGAGATGACCACGTTCGTCGAGATCGCGAGCGTGACCATGCAGGTAAGCACGCACATGCCCACGAGTGTCACAGCAAAACTGCGCGAATACACCACGCCGGTAAAAAAGCGCTTGTACACGTAATAAATCAGGATGCCCATGGCGAGCGCCACGAGCAGCGAAAGGCCAATCTTGGCAGGGTCGACCTGGCCAAACGCCTCCAAGACGGAGTTCTTAAAAAAGTCCCTGGTGCTCATGGTCTAAATATCCCCTCGGTTCTCAAAATCCGATTCCCAGTAATTAAATCCGCGCAGGTAGGCGGTCTTGTCATAACACAGGCAGTACTTAGAGACCGCCGTGAGTTCGGCCGCTCCCGGCGGCACCATATCGCGCACCAGCTGCGGGCAAAACTCCGTAAACTTGACCTCCATCACCAGCTTGCCAGGCTCCAGGACCGGCAGCGTAGGCAAGGTCGCATCAAAGATATCGAAGCTACCCACCGCGGCGCGTACGTTCATGTCAAACGTGATGCGCACGGTGCCCTCGTCCATCACCCACGGCTCGCGCTCATAGTCCACGATGGTCCGCGGGCGCATCATGTTGCAGATGCACTCGATGTAGAAATCGCGACAGAGCGGATAGGGGCTCCTCAGCAAAAAGCCGAAGTCGCCAGCCAAAATCTGCTCAAACTCGCCGCGCGTAAGTGGCGCGTCCTCCTTGTAGATCCAGCTGCCGTACTTCTTTTTGCGCTCAAGCTTAATCACCTTGTCGCTGCCGTTATAGATGCGCACGCGATACTTTTTGCGCATGAGAATGCCGGCGTCTTTTTCCTCGTAGGCCGAGTTGCAGTAGTCGTCAAAATACAGGCTGCGAATGGTGTAACCACCCGCCCGCGCATGCTTGTCCAGTTTAAAAACCGGCGCCATGCGACAGGCAAGCGCGGCGTGCTCGCCCTCGTTAATGAGATATTTGAGCTCGTGGCGGTAACGCTCCTGCGGGGCACGGCCAGGCGGAGCCGCCAAGCGCTCAAGCAGCGCGCTAGCCCTCCTCATACGTGTCCTCCACGACCTTACCGCCGTCTTGCACGTAAAAACACTTCATGCCGTAGTGCTTGCCGTCGTCGGTCACATAGTAGTCAAACGCATCTTGCGTATTGCCGTCAGAGTTGGTGGCACGCACGCGCACAAAATACTGGCCGGTATCGGGCGCATCGCAGGTCACCTCGGGAAGCAGCACGTCCTCGGCCTTAAAGACCACGTCGCTTATGGCATAGTCGCGCGCAAGCTCTACGGTGTAGCGAATGTCGCGCGCCTCAAAGTCGTAGGACGCATCCCAGTTGATGCGCAGCTTACCGTTATCGATCTGCGGCACGCCGATGTAGAACGGCATGGGTTTTTTAAAGCTCTCGCGGTAGCTCTTATAGTTCTCCTCGATCTCGGCCGGAATCGCCGCGGCGATCTGCTCGTATTGGTCCTTGGTGACAGGCAGATTGTCGATATCGGGCGAAGCAAAGACCAGGGATTCAGTCACCTCGCGGTAGTGCTTAATCATCTTGCTCAGGCGTGCCTCGGTCATGTACGAGCGCAGGTCCTTGACGGCGCTATCGAGTTCGCTGCGGAACGACTTGCTGCGCAACGCGCGGTTAAACAGAACGTTGCCCCAGTAGTTGCTCACGCCGCGCTCCCAGCTCGAATAATCCGAGAACCCCGTCAAGCTCAACTCGAGCTTGCGCAGCATGCCGTCGTTATCCCAATCCAGGATGTACCAGACCTTTGAGTTAAGCGGGCTGTACAGATGGCAGTTACGGTTCTGCGTATCGCAGTTGCCCGTCAGAATCTGAAACGCCATCCAATAGACCAGGTTCTCGGTATCGAAGTAGGTGTCGAGAACATCGTCGATCTTTTGCGTATCGTCGTTGAGCGCATCGAGCATCTCGATCAACTTGGTATGGTCCGAATCGCCCTTAATCTCGAGCATGCCCTCAAACGCCGTCTGGTTGTAGTCGGGGTCATCCGCCAGCTTGATGGTGTCTTCGAAGCGATGGAAATCGAAGCTGTTCACCTTATACAGATGCCCGCTTTTATCCAGACCGTGGGCCTTGAGCGCCGTCTTGTTGAGCTGCTCCACCTGCGTAAACAGTCCGTAGTCCTCAAAGGTGTCGTTAGATTTTTCGGTCTGGTCGCACACCCATAAGTGCACAAACTGCGTGCGCAGGCCCATCATCTGGGGAATCCCACGGATAAGGTCGTAGGCCATCTTGTTGCGAAAACGCATACCCTCGCCCATGTGCTTGTTGAGCGCAATCGCGCGCTGTTGGCGCCAGGTACCCTTGCCCTTTTTGAGCTCCACCTTGTAATTCTTTTGCGAGTTCATGCTCGATGTCTGACCGCGCACCTGCACGGTGGCATTGGGCGCTTCCTCGCCATAGCCAACCTCGCCGGCAACTGGGCCCTCTTCGTCGCCCGGCTGCAGCAGGCCCATAACCTGATAGCGCGTCACGCCCATGTCGGCATAGTCATACACCGAGTACGTGTTGATCTCGGCCCAGCTGTGGTCGGTGTTCTCGGAGCTGTTGCCGCGCGAGACCGTCAGGTACATGGTCACAATGCCCGAGTCGTCGTAAACCTCGTACAGCTCATCTTTATCGCGTAGATGCTTAGTACCGTCCGAGGACTCGGCCTTTTTAATCTTCTCCTGCTTTTTGACCTTTTTGGTCGAGGAGTCTTCCTGCACCGAGCAGCCCGAAAGCAACAGCGCACCGGCAGCCGCCTCAAACAGGCGACGGCGAGACATTATCCTAGGCTCTGTTAGACCAGGATTGACATACATGTGTCCCCACGGTGCCATATCGTTG
>CALGZX010000147.1 GCA_937934165.1 uncultured Collinsella sp. | reverse complement strand
GTAGCCCACCAGTGCCGCAAAGTCGTGCGGAGACACGGCGTCGCCGCACTCCACCCCAAGATTCTGGAGGACACCGAGCTTCATCCGTTCTACGAGATCTACCCCGAGAAGTTCTCCAATAAGACCAACGGCATCACCTTCCGCCGCTGGATCCAGGGAGCCAACCCCGCGCTTGCCAGCCTGCTCGACGATGTGATCGGCACCGATTGGCGCAGCACCGGCGACTTGAGCAAGCTCGCCGACTTCGCCGACGATAAGAGCATTCTTGAGCGCTTGGCCGCCACCAAGGCCGAAGCCAAAACCATCATGCGCGAGTTTATGGCGCTCGAACAGGGCGTGACGATCCCCTCCAACGCCATCATCGATGTTCAGGTCAAGCGTATCCACGAGTACAAGCGCCAGCAGATGCTCGCGCTCTACATCATCTGGAAGTACCTCGACATCAAGAACGGTAACAAGCCCGAACACCCCGTCACCATCATCTTTGGCGGCAAGGCAGCGCCTGCCTATACCATCGCTCAGGACATCATCCACCTAATCCTGACGCTTTCCCAGTGGATCGCCAACGACCCCGACGTGGCTCCCTACCTGCAGGTCGTCATGATCGAGAACTACAACGTCACCGCCGCCGAGCGCGTGATTCCCGCTGCCGACATCTCCGAGCAGATCAGCCTGGCCTCCAAGGAGGCGAGCGGCACCTCTAACATGAAGTTCATGCTCAACGGCGCCCTGACCCTGTGCACGCTCGACGGTGCCAACGTGGAGATTGCCGAGCTCGTGGGTGACGAGAACATCTACACCTTTGGCGCCTCGTCCAAACAGGTTGAGCAGCTCTACGCCGACGGCACCTACAACGCCGGTGCGCTCTACTGCAAGCCCGGCATTAAACTGCTGGTGGACTTCATCACCAACCCGGCCTTTATGGCGACCGGCAACGCCGAGCGCCTGCAGCGCCTGCACGACGACATTAAGGGCAAGGACTGGTTTATGGCCCTGCTCGACATTGAGGAGTACATCCAGACCAAGGAGCGCGTGCTAGCCGACTACGAGGACCAGGGCGCTTGGATGCGCAAGGCGCTGATCAACATCGCCAACGCCGGCACCTTCTCGTCCGACCGCACGATCTCCCAGTACAACGACGAGATCTGGCACCTGAGCTAATTCGCTTCCCTTACCCATCCTCTTGAAAGCGGAGTCGCGGCAACGCGGCTCCGTTTTTTGTGCCCATACGCCGGCCCATGGCCTGCCTCGACCAAAAAATCTCGGCCTGCAACATTTAGCAGGCAAAATTAGGTCTACCTGTTACAAATCTAGATAAACAGAGACGCCCCGCCAAACAATCTTGTTCTGTAACAACTACTCAGATAAAACGGGCCCAGATGTTACAGGTCGAGATAAACAGGTTTGTCCTGATGGACCGTCTCAATCTGTAACAGGTAGCTGCCAAAATCAGTCCTTCGTGTTACAGATCGAGATGAAAGGACAGACAGCTCGACACTGTCTCAATCTGTAACATCTAGGCCCAATTTGGCCCTCCTACTGTTACAGATCAAGATAAGCTAACAGATGGACAACCCCGACACAAAGAAAGGCCCCCCTCTCGCCTAGCGGACGGGAGGGGAGCCTTATATGTGACCGCGGCAAAAGGATGGCAATACCGCAGTCGCCCAAAGGGAGGGCCTGGATGCACCGGGCCTAGATAAGGTTCTTGCCAGAGACCTTATCGAAGAGATGGGTCGCGTTCTTCTCGAACTTGAACCAGATGGGGTCGCCCGCCTTGAGCGCACCCTTGGCCTCAAGGTCGACAACGGGAATAATCAGGACGAACTGGCCATCGGGAGCGGTCACGTGGACATGCTCGGTCGAACCCATGAGCTCGGTCACCTCGACGGTACCCTGGAGCGCGCCCTCCTCGCCCTTGTCGGCAAGCAGGATCTGCTCGGGGCGCACGCCGGCCGTGATCTCCTTCACGTCGCCGCCATCCCAGTTGAGAGCAAGCTGAGCGCAGGTCTCGGGGGCGAGCGCCACGTTCATATCCTCGGTCTTGACGGTAAAGCCGTTGCCAGAGCGCACCAGCTGGGCATCGAAGAAGTTCATCTGCGGCACGCCGATGAAGCCGGCGACGAAGATGTTCGCGGGGTGGTTGAAGACCTCTTGCGGCGTGGCGGTCTGCTGGACGACGCCGTCCTTCATGACCACGATGCGATCCCCGAGGGTCATGGCCTCGGTCTGGTCGTGGGTGACGTAGATGAACGTGCCCTTGATCTCGTGGCGCAGCTTGATGAGCTCGGCACGCATCTGGTTACGCAGCTTGGCGTCCAGGTTGGACAGCGGCTCGTCCATCAGGAAGACCTTAGGATCGCGCACGATGGCACGGCCGATGGCGACACGCTGACGCTGGCCGCCCGAAAGCGCTTTGGGCTTACGGTCGAGGTACTCGGTGATACCCAAGATCTCGGCAGCGGAGCGAACCTTGCGGTCGATCTCGTCCTTGGGGACCTTCTTGAGCTCAAGCGTAAACGCCATGTTCTCGTACACCGTCATATTGGGGTACAGAGCATAGCTCTGGAACACCATGGCGATGTCGCGGTCCTTGGGCGCCACGTCGTTGACGCGCTTACCATCGATGAGCACGTCGCCCGAGGTAATGTCCTCCAGGCCGGCGACCATGCGCATCGTCGTGGACTTACCGCAGCCAGAGGGGCCAACGAGGACGATGAACTCCTGGTCGTGAACGGTGAGGTTGAAGTCCTCTACAGCGAGCACACCGTCCTCGGTAACCTTGAGGTTGTGCTTCTTCTCCTCGGTCTTCTTCTTTTTGCCAAAGAAGCCCTTCTTTTTGGACTCGTTGTTGGGATACACCTTCTGAACATGTTTGAGAACGATCTCGGCCATGTCTCTACCTTTCGATACGCGGCGCCACGCTGAGGGGCGCCGCAGAAACTTGCAAAACAGTTACGGCATCAGCCCTTGACGGCACCTGCCACCACACCGTCGATGATGTACTTCTGGCAGAAGATGTACATGATGACGATGGGGACAACGACCATCATGATGCAGGCCATCATGGGGCCGAGCTCGACGTGGCCATAGCCGCCGCGGAAGTACTGGATCAAGATAGGAATGGTCTTGTACTTGGTGGAGTCGAGCGTAAGGTAGGGCAGCAGATAGTCGTTCCAGACCCACATGGTCTCGAGGATGCCAACCGAAAGATAGGTGGGCTTCATGATGGGAAGGACGATCTTAAAGAACACCTGGACCGGGTTGCAGCCGTCAATCATGGCCGCCTCCTCGATCTCGAGCGGGATGTTCTTTACAAAGCCGGCGAACATAAAGACCGCCAGGCCCGCGCCAAAGCCAAGATAGATAAAGCAGATGTTGAACGGCGTGTTAAAGCCGATGCGGTCCGCCAAATTGGACAGTGTGAACATGAGCATCTGGAAGGGCACGACCATCGAGAAGACGAACAGGTAATAGAAGAAGTTCGAGATCTTGCTGTTGACGCGAACCACGTACCAAGCGCACATGGAGCAGCACACCAAGATCAGCACGACCGACGTGACCGTGATGATGAGCGAATACATAAATGCCGAGGCAAAGCCCTGCTCGTTAAGGGCGTGCACGTAGTTTGCAAGGCCGTTGAACGACTCGGGCGTGAGCAGGTCGAACGCCGTGGTGGTGCTGATTGCAGTCGCTTTCTTAAAGGAATTGAGCGCAATCATGAACACGGGGTAGATCCATGCGAGCGACAGGATCGTAAAGAAAATCGAGAGCGCGCGGTTGATAGCCTTATCGCGTTTCATTACTGCTGCACCTCCTTGGACCTCGTGGCCTTAAGCTGAATCATAGAGATGGCGACGACCAGGATGCAGAAGATGACTGCCTTGGCCTGACCGATGCCCTGCCATGCGATGCCGGCACGCGAATAGAACGTGTTGTAGATGTTCAGGGCGAGCATCTCGGTGGAGTGCGCCGGGGCGCCACCGGTAAGGGCGAGGTTCTGATCGAACAGCTTAAATCCGTTGGTGATGGACAGGAACAGGCAGATGGTGATGGTCGGCATCAGATTGGGGATCTTAACCTTCCAGAACGTCTGCCATGCCGTGGCACCGTCAACCTTGGCGGCCTCGATGTAATCGGACGGAATGGACTGCAGACCGGCGATGTAGATGATCATCATGTAGCCGACCTGCTGCCACAGGGTCAGGATGATAAGGCCCCAGAAGCCAGCAGCGGAGTTAAGGGCGATGAGCTGGGCGCCCACGTTGGAGAGCAGGCAGTTGATCAGAATCTGCCAAATGTAACCCAGCACGATTCCGCCGATGAGGTTAGGCATAAAGAAGATCGTACGGAAGATGTTGGTGCCCTTGAGCGCCTTGCGGGTGAGCGCCTGCGCAATGGCAAGGGCGATCACGTTGATGAGCACCGTCGACAGGAAGGCAAACGCCACGGTAAAGAAGAACGACGTGGCAAACTGCGGATCGGACAGTGCGCGCACGTAGTTCTCGATACCGACAAAATGCGCGTTGTTAATGGTAATAAACTGGCAGAACGAGAGATAGAAGCCCTGGATAAAGGGGATCACGAACCCGATCATAAACGCCAGGCACGTGGGCAGCATAAAGAGCGGCCACCAGCGCTTGAGTGCTTTGCCCATAGAAGGGTCCTTTCAATATGCAGGGGGCGGGCAAACCTGCGTCTGCCCGCCCCCTGTCGCTAATCAGATAGCTTGGGCAGCAACTGCTTACTCGGAAGCGGCCTTCTCGGTCTTCCAGCCATCGACAAAGGCGTTCTTGACGCCGTCCCACTTGCTGTTGTCGGCAGCATAGGCGATCAGAGCCTGCTTGAGGTTCTTCTTCCACTCCTCAGAGGGGATGTAGACGAAGTCCCAAGCGACGGTCTTCTTGCCGTCCTTGGCCATAGCAACGGCCTGCTGAGAGAAGACGTTGGTGGTCTCCTTAGCGCTCTTGAACGGGGCGGTCAGACCCATCTTGTCAGCGATGATGCTGGTGGCGGTGTCAGAAGTGACGCACCAATACATGAAGTCCTCGGTGGCCTTCTGGGCATCCTCGGAAGCCTGGGAGCTGACGCACCAGTAGTTCTCGCCGCCGGAGCACAGGCCCTGGTTCTCCTCGCCGTCGACGCCGATGTAGATCGGCAGCATGCCGAGCTGGTCGTCGGTCATACCGGCCTTGGTGAGGTCGGCGTAGGCCCAAGAGCCGTTCTGGTAGAAGACGGCCTTGCCGGTTGCGAACTCGTTGGTGGCGTCGTCACCGGTCTTGGAGGCAAGCTGCGAAGGATCGCAGGTGGAGTCGGTGATATACAGGTCGAAGATCTGCTTATAGTTATCGAGATACTCGCCCTTGATCTCGTCGTCCTCCTGGTTGTGCTCCTTCTCGAACTCGTAGTAGAGCGGGAGGTTGGCGAGGTGGGTGGTGTAGCGCCAGCTGGAAGAGTCATCCATACCGGCGGAAGTGAAGGCACCGTCAACGCCGAGCTCGTCCTTGCGGGCCTGGATGTCATCGGCGCAAGCCTTCAGCTTGTCGAAGGAGTTGATGTCCTCGGCCTTGTAGCCGGCCTTCTCGAGGAGCTCCTTGTTGTAGATGATGCCGTAGCTCTCCTGAACCCAGTCGATACCCAGATCCTTACCGTCGGACTGCAGCGCTAGGGAGTCATCGATGAGCTCACCGCGGAGCTTGGTATCGGACAGGTCGGCGCAGTAGTCCTTCCAGTTCTTAAGGCCGGTGGGACCGTTGACCTGGAACAGCGTCGGAGCGGAGCTCTTGGACATCTCGGACTTGAGCTTCTCCTCGTAGGTGTTGGAGGCGGCGGTCACGATCTTGACCTCGACGCCCTTCTCCTTCTTGTACGCCTTGGCGATCTCCTTCCACTCCTTGTCGACCTCGGGCTTGAACTGGAGGAAGTAGACCTCGGCAGCGTCACCAGAAGCAGAGGAGCCGGAGCCGGCGGTGCCACCGCAGCCCACGAGGCCCAGACCAAGAACCGCAGCCGCGGAACCAGCAAAGCCCAGGAACTGCCTTCTGCTCATTTCGTTCTTCATTACAATCCACCCTTTCACACCGTGGCGGCACCCTTTGCCGCCGCCTTCGGAGATTGGCTCGGGGACTTTGCCCCTTTTGCTGTTTTGTACGATACGCTATTTGGAAAGTTGTTTGAACAAGTATTACTAGAGCGGTAGAAAAACTTCGGTGAACGGTAATTTTCATTTGTCTATTGACAACTATTGTCTAAACAATATTATGGTGCTTTTAACAGGAAAAGCGCCTGTCAAAACCGACGGAGTATCGGTTTTGACAGGCGCTTTTGCATTGGTCGAAAAGCCCGTCCTGCTCCCTATCGCTTGGAGTTGACACGGTAGTGGAAGATCTCGGGATGCGTGCGGGCATGCGTGACCTCGAACAAGATGCCGTCCGAGGTGTACGACTGGCTCTCCATGACGGCGACACAGTTGTATTTGCCGAGGTCAAGATAGCTGCAGTCCTCATCGTTGGCGAGCTCGACACTCACCGTACGGCGACTCGCCATCACCTTGACGCCGCGCTTGTGCTCCAGATAGTCGTAAATTGACTTTGCGGCGATCTCGGGCGTCAGGCCTTTGGCGATCGACTCCAGAAAATAGCCGTGGTCCACCTGACGAGCACTGCCGTTAAGGCTACGGACGCGCACCACGCGAATCAACTCCTCGCCCACCTTAAAGCCCAGGCGACGAGAGAGTTGCTCGGTGCAAATCAAATGTTCAAAAGACTTGACCTCGGTCGATGCGACGGCATTGTTGCGTTTTGCGAACTCGCCAAACGACTCAACCTCTTCAAGTGCGCCCAACATGTCGGTTTCGCCCTTAAGCCAAATAACGCGCACGCCCTTGCCGTGTATGGGCTGCACAAACATCCCGTCGGCCAACATGGCAAGTGCTCGACGGACGGTATTTCGGGTGCATCCGAACTCCGCGGTCAACTCAGCTTCGGTTGGCAGCATCTCCTGAAACGCATAGGTCCCATTAATGATGCGCGAGCGTATTTCTCGGTAGATTCCTTCGTATATCGCTTTTGGCATGACTTCACCTCTAATGAATATGTATGGCTAGGCACGATAGCATTTCTTTAGGTTGTTTAAACCGTCTATCGGCAAAGCACCGATTATTAACTGTCAACGGCGCCCGTGACGCTCCAATCGATTCGAATCAAAACCGTCAATGCGGCAAGCAGTCAGTCCTCTACAATGAGTTCATTGTTTAAACGTTCTTGCTCGTACAGCATGTTGCATCCGGAAGGCATATTATGCTGCAGAAAATCCAACGTTTTGGCGGGGCAATGTTCGCGCCCGCCATGCTGTTTTCTATATCAGGCCTCATGGTCGGCGTCTCCGCCCTCGCCACGACCGTAGACGTCGTCGGCGATCTCGCCGTATACGGAACCCCTTGGTACGTTTTCTGGACCATCATCCAGCGCGGCTCGTGGACGGTCTTTAAACGTCTCCCGCTCCTTTTTGCCGTAGCGCTGCCTATCGGTCTTGCCCAAAAGCAACCGGCACGCTGCTGCCTCGAGGCACTCGTGGCCTATTTTGCCTATTGCTTCTTTTTGAGCGAGATCATTAAGCTGAGCGGAGACAACCTTGGGCTTAAGTACCCGTCGTTTTTGACCTCCGCTAGTGGCATCACCGTCATCGACGGCATCAAGACGCTCGACACCGGCATTATCGGCCCGCTGGCGGTGTCGGCAACCGTCGTCGCCATCCATGACCGCTTCTACGATGCCAAGGTTCCCGATTGGCTCGGCACCTTCTCGGGCTCCTCGCTGGTCTACCTCATCAGCTTTTTTGCCGTGTTTGCCCTTGCCGCCATCTCGGCCGCCATCGTGCCCTTCGCATACGCTGTGACCGAAACGCTGCGCCACGCACTTGCGGGCGTCGGCCCCTTCGGCGTGGGCATCTTTGTGTTTTTGGAGCGAGCACTCGAGCCCATGGGGCTGCACCACCTGCTCTATATGCCCATCTATTACGACAATCTGGTCATTCACGACGGTATTTACGCCACGTGGACCAACCTGCTCCCCATTCTCTCCCATAGCACGCGCCCTTTAAATGAACTTGCGCCCTGGTCAGGTTTTACCGCCACCGGCTGGGGCAAGCTCTTTGGCCTTCCCGCCATCGCGGCAGCATTCTATTTCACCGCCAAACCCGAACGCCGCGCCGGCCTTAAGGTCATCCTTTTGCCCGCCATCGTCGCCTCGGTGGTCTGCGGCGTCACCGAGCCGCTCGAGTTTCTCTTTATGTTCACCTATCCCGGACTCTTTTTGCTCTACGCCGTCCTATCCTCCTGCCTTGCCATGACCATGAACTTCTTTGGCATCGTCGGCATCTTCTCGGGCGGCCTCATGGAAATGACGGCCTTCAACTTCATCCCGCTCATGCGGATGCATGCCGGCACCTACCTTTTGGCGCTCGGTATCGGTCTTGCCTTTAGCCTCATCTTTTTTGTTAGTTTTCGAGCACTCATCTTGGTCTATGACCTTAAGACGCCGGGCCGCGAGGATCATGTCTCCAATCGCGCGGCAATCGATCGTTTAACGGGAAGCGGCTTTGCCAAAGAGCAATCTCCCAATGACGAGGTCAGTATTCGATCCGATCAAGATCACGTCCTCGCTGAGCGGGTAATTCAGCTTTTAGGTGGCGTTGGCAATATCGTGGGCGCAACCAACTGCGCCACGCGCCTGCGCGTCGAGGTCGCAGACCCTTCCGTTGTCGCAGACAACACAGCCTTCGTCGCGGCGGGCGCCAGGGGCCTCATCGTCACCGGCAAAACGGCTCAGGTAATCATTGGCATCTCCGTTCCCCGTATCAAAGAACACTTTGATCGAATCATGGGGCTCGAACCGGGCTTTGTCCCCACCACCCCACCCTCCCCCACCGCTGGAATCGCAAAAAAGAACGGCGACATCTGCTTCTTCGACATCGACGGCACGCTCGCCTGGCAAGATCCCAAACTTGCCCAAGAGCTCCCCGAGGATGAGCGAGACCTCTCCCCCTATCCCAATGAAGCGGTCTCGCAAGCCATCCGTGATTTTGTTGCCAAGGGCAATATGGCGTTTATCTGCACAGGGCGCACGCTGAGCTGCATCCATCCAAAGCTACTCGAGCTGCCCTGGACCGGCATCGTCTGCCTCGCAGGTGGCTATGTCGAACTTGAGGGACGCGTGATTCGCGATTTGGCGATGACGCCCGGCATGCTGCAGCGCCTTGCTCCCATTCTTGAGCAATCGGACGAAGTGATTCGTTTTGAGGGACTCAATGGCGTCGTTCGCATGAGTGCCGATGCACCCGACGCCCCCGGATACGCCCGCACCGTGGGCGATGCAATTACGCAGCTGCAACATTACAGCGCCTACAAGATCTTAATGTCCACGTCGCTTGCCAACCGCATCGCTCAGGATCAAGCGTTTGAGCCGCTGCTCTGCTTTAACGAGCTCGAGCTCGAAGTGACCGAGATTTCGCCTCGCGAATGCACCAAGCGCGAGGGTATCCAGTCCATACTCGACGCTCTCGACCCCAACCATGGAACGGTATATGGCATCGGTGATGCCAGCAATGACATCTCGCTGATGAACGCCGTCGATGTCGGTATCGCCATGGGCAATGCGCCGGACTATCTCAAAAAGCGCGCCGACTACATCACCGACTCGGTCGACAAAGATGGCGTCGTCAAGGCGCTCGAGCACTTTAGGCTTATATAAGCAGCCGGCACGCGCACGCGTCCCGTTTCCCCAAATCGCCAAAACAGACGCGCCGGCAACTCCAATGTGGCAATATGGTATCTGCACACCGCAACGATGCAACCTAAGAAAGAATGCGAGAACCCGTGTCCAGTCCGTTTACCAGCTTTTTAGCCCAGCACTTTGACCAGATTAACGACTATCTGGCCACGTTCTTTGACGGACAGGCGACCTCTGCCGATATCGAACGCTACCTGTACGCGCCGCTCTCGGCTTTTACGGCCAACGCCGGCAAGCGCCACCGCCCGCTTATCTGCATGCTCGCCGCAACCGCAGTGGGCGGTAGCTTTGAGAGCGCCCGCAGCGCCGCGGCAGCTATCGAGCATTTCCAGTCGGGCGCGCTGATTCACGACGACATCGCCGACAACGGACAGCTTCGTCGAGGCAAGCCCTGCATGCACCTTACCGAGGGCACGGGGCTCGCCATCAACTGCGGCGACCTGGCACTCACCATGGTCACCAAGACGGTTCTCGACGACCCCACGCTCGAGGCAGACGTGAAGCTTCGCGTGCTCCACGAGCTTACCGAGATGATCGTCCGAACCATCGAGGGCCAAGCGCTCGACCTGGGCTGGGTCCGCGACGGACGTTTTGACATCTCGGTCGACGACTATCTGGACATGGCCACGCACAAGACCGCGTATTACAGCGGAGCCACGCCACTTGCCGCCGGAGCCATTATCGGTGGCGGCAGCGAAGAGCAGGTCGAAGCGCTACGCGCCTTTGGCCTGCACACCGGCCTTGCCTTTCAAATTCAGGACGACCTGCTCAACTTGGTCGGCACCAAAGAGGCCGCCAACAAGGACTTCCGCACCGACATCACCGAGGGCAAGCGCACGCTCGTCGCTGTGCGTGCCCTGTCCAATGAGCGCTATCATGACGAGGTCGAGGCAATCCTTTCCTCGGGCACCGAGGACCCCGCACAGCTCGCGCGTGCCGTGGAGATCTTCCAGCAGACCGGCTCCATAGAATATGCTCACGCCTACGCGCTGGACCTGACCGCAAAAGCCAAGGCTGCCATCGAGGACGTTGAGCTTGACCCGCACGCACGCGAGCTGTTCCTCTCCATGGCAGATTTCTTTGTGGAGCGCCTCAACTAGCGAGGGTCATAAAACCTGTGGGCAGCGCGTTTGGGTACAAGTTGCTACACTGTTGAGTGCATGTTTATGCATTGTCTCGCGTTGTCTATCCGACACGCGCTCAAAATAGTACGAATGGTACGCCGAAAGGGGTTCGTTCATGGAACCTATTATCACGGGCATGCAGGGAGCAGCCGTCGAGGATGTTCAGTCCCGTCTTCTGCAGCTCGGTTACACCATCGATGCCGACGAGGTCGCCGACAAGCGCTTTGGCACCACCACCGAGCAGGCCGTTGGCACGTTTAGGCTCGATAGCGGCCTTGCAGCCGGTTACGCCGTCGATATCCCCTGTTGGAGCGCCCTTGTAGACGCTTCGTACAAGCTGGGCGACCGCACGCTCTATCTTCGCATGCCCAATTTTCACGGCGCCGACGTAAAGGCCTTGCAGCGCGCTCTCAACGTTTTGGGCTTTGCATGTGGCGAAGACGACGGATACTTTGGTCCGCATACCGAGGCCGCCCTGCAGCAGTTCCAGGAAAATGTCGGCCTGTTTGCCGACGGCATGGCCTTCCAGGACACCTACGCCTACATCAACCGCCTGCACCATGTGTGGGAGGGCAAGCCCTCGGTCACCGAAGCCGAGTCTCGCATCGGTTTTGCGCGCGCCGCCAACGTGCTCGAGCGTTTCCAGATTGCCGTCATCGGCGAGGACCCTATCGCGCGCAGCGTAGCATCGCGCATGTGGAACATCGCCACGGCGACGACCGACAGCAGCGGCATGATGCTTTGCGATTCCGAGGTTCCGACCGATGTCGACCTGGTGCTCGAGATCGCAAGCGACGAGTTGCCTGCAGACGCCGCCCCGCGCGCCACGATCGCCCTCGCCGAGTGCCACAACCTGGCCCAGCGCATCCGTACCGCCAATGTCGCCGCACAGCAGAAGCCGGCTCGCATTCGCATTGAGCTCACGGGCATGACGCGCTACAACGGTACCTTCACGGCCAGCGACGCGCAGACACTCGCCGTACGCCTTCTCGATGGCGTTTGCGATGCCCTCGCAGATTAGGTAAACTAAACGAGTTGCTTTTGGGCAACACCACACATTGGGACGTAGTTCAACGGTAGAACTCCGGTTTTTGGTGCCGGCTGTTGGGGGTTCGAATCCCTCCGTCCCAGCCATTAAAATTGAGCGCCCTGAGCCCATAACGGCCCAGGGCGCTTTCTTGTGGGCAAGCGGAGGGATTCGAACCCGCAAGGGTGCGGAGCTGAGGAAACGCGAAGGCGCCCCAAGCCCATTAGGACCAAGAGCGCCTAACATCAAGAAAATATCAGCCCCGTTCCGAAAAGCGAGCCGCATGCAACAACCAGGTAACCACATGCCCCGGGAGAGCGGGGACACCGGCTTAGGTTTATCGCGAGTTCCGCACGAACAGGAGGCCACTTAACCTCGATGTTTTGGACGTGACAGCGAGAGGGGCCCTGGTATGGCAAGGTGACGTGAAACAAGGCGGCGCTGACCTTCTGGTCGCGCCGCCGAAGTTGAACGTCAGATTGCCGTGCCAGGGCCCCTCGCAGCGTCAAGAAGACCGCCGTTCGGTAGAACGGCGGAGCTAATTGTTCAGCATGCGGTCGAAGCTTCCCGAGTCGCCATCCCGATAGTCTGCGGTCATCAGAATCTCCTGCGGAATGCGCCCGCCCTCGCGCAGCACGTTGCGGAACTGCACGCGCGTAACCATGGGCAGATCCTTGATCGTCGCCGCCAGGTTCTGCGGCACGCCCTGGTTGGCAGCCGCGGGCTCGCACTCGCCGCCGGCCTTCACGCGACGCTTATGCTCGGCGAGCATGGCGCGGTACATGCCGGCATGCAGGCGAATCTCAACCACATTGGCATTGCGAGCCTGCTCGACGATGCGCGCGCCCTCGCGATCGATATCGCCCACGTAGTAGACGTAGTTAAAGCGATAGCCAATCTCGGCCAGATAATCATCCAGTGCGTGCGAGACGCTCGCTTTGCAGCCGCCGCCAAAAATCACGCCGCCCACTTTGATGCCAAAGAGCTTGGCATGTTTGCGTCCGCGCAGGAGCTTGACGATCTCGTCATAGGTATCCAGGTTCTCGACCATAATGAACGGCTTGTCGGCTCCCAGCGTAAAGAAGCCCGTAAAGTGCACGGGGCGATTGGGGGCGACCTTGATCGCCTGCATGCTGATGCCCTTTTCGGTCATACGCCTGATCAGGCGCTCACCGTGCTTGCCGTCAAAAGCCTTCTCGTCGTTAAAGATCTGGTAGGCACGCTGGCGGCGCGAGGCAACCGGCGTATCGGCACCTCGGTTCTGCTCGATCCAAGCCTGGATGATTGCGATTTCCTCGGCAATCTTGCGGTTGGACATCTCGTTGTGCTGAGTGCGCTGCGAAGCCTTTTTGCCGTCCTTGCCCTCAACCTTTACGATCTGTGTCTGCTGCTCCTTGATCTTAGAGAGGGCCGTAGGCGTAGGGACAACTTTGAGCAGCTGCCTGCCTAAAACGCGGGCAAGGGCAAACGCCGAGACCTCGCCGTGGGCGGCCGACTCGGGCTGCTGGGCAGCAGTATCTACTGCGGCAGACTCCGGCTTCTTCTGAGACTTGCGCTTAGAATCGCCTTGGGAATTGCGCTCGCGCTTCGGCATAGACGCCTGCTTCTGCGGACGATCGGACTTGCTCTCCTTCGCCGGCTGGCGCTTAGGCTGCCCCGAAGAAACCTCGACCTTCGCATCCTCGTCCTGCGGCGTGGTCTTCTCGGCTGCAGTCTCGGCATGGGAACTGCGGCCCCCACGATGGCGACGGCGGCGAGGCTTGCTCGACGCGCCCTGCTCCGCCTGCTCATCAGTAGGCTGCTGGCCCTTGGCCTCGGCATCAACCTCAAGCTGCGGCTCAACAGGCTTCTGCTCGCGAGCCGCCGGCTCAACGGCCTTCTCGTCCTTCTCGTCCTGAGTGGTCGAAGCCGGCTCGCTCTTCTCCTGACGCCTTACGGGATACGCGCGCCCCGCAAAACCACGTCCGGGACGACATGAACCCGGAGCCTTCTTGGCAGACTCCTCAACATCGTCTGCAACCTCAGAAGACTCTTCAACCTCACGCGCGGCATCCTGCTGTGCAGTCTTAAAGTGAGCACCGCGACGACGCTTGGGCTCTTGGGCCTCCACGGGCTTTTGCTCCTTCGTGGGCTTCTGCGACTCGGCAGCAACCTCGGTCTCAACAGCCTCAGCATCCGTCTCACCCTTTCGAGCAACGGCGCGACGGAAGCGCTCCTGCTGGGCGCGGCGCTGCGCATCGCGCTTGCCACTCCCGCCAAAACCGCCGCGGCCGGCCTTGGCCGTAAAGGCGCGAACGACGCTCTCGTCAAGCAGCTCGTCGGTATCGACATGCTCGCGCGGAGCCGTTTCCACCGAAGCGGGCGCCTCGACAACGTCCTCGACGGCCTCTTCGGCAACCTCGACGGGCCGCTCCTGGGCATCGTTAATCTCGGCATTGATGGTATAGAACGCCGGGCGCCCGTTAATGCCGCTACCCTCGATCTTGGTCACGATATTTGCCGCGATAAGCTCATCGCGCATCGCCTTGGTGTCACATTCCTTATCGACGGAGCGGAAAATCTGCGCCAGCGCGCTCGACTTAATCTTGAGTGCCTTGCGGCAAAGCAGGTCGTAGGCAACCAGCTTGGCACGCTCAGCAGAAAGCGACGTCTGGCTGCTCAGGCGCTCAGCCAGAGCATCGACATTTTGTTGGTTATCGGAATATACCGTCTTGGCCACGGGGCCCCTTTCATATGCACACATATACGTTTATATGGTACAACGCGCGCCCTTATCCATGCAAAACATCTGCGAGAACACTCGAGCACACTCGAGCGTCACCCACTTTTGCATGAAAAAAGACCGAGCCCGCGAAGTCGCGGACCCGGTCTTTCCGAGTCAAATGGATGGGAGATTCAACCCGTCCGACCGACTAGGCCTTGGCGGCCTCGGCGTCAGCGGGAGCCTCGGCGGCAGCGGCGCGACCGTACTCGGCCTTGCCCATCTCGGACCACTCGGGCTCCTCATCAGGCATGGAGCCAGCCTCCTTGCCGAAGAACTCCTTGAGGCAGTTGACGGCGACGATGAGGCCCAGGACCATCAGCAGGACAGCGAAGACAAGCTGCAGGCCCTTGGTGGCGGCGACGGAGACGGCGGCCGTGGTGGCGGTAGCCGGGATGGTGCCGAAGAAGCCGTAAGCCTGGACGGCGGCCATGCAGCCCATGGCGCTCTGGACCAGCGAGGTGAAGGTGCAGCAGAGCAGGAAGGCGACGGGCACGTAGAGCATCCAACCCTTGCGGCCGGTGCACTTGCAGAACACGGCGAGGGTGATCATGGTCATGCCGCCGAGCAGCTGGTTGGAAGCGCCAAAGAGCGGCCAGATGTTGGCATAGCCACCAAAAGCGAGGGCGAGACCAGGAAGCAGGGTGACGACCGTGGCGAACCAGGGGTTGCCGAGGACCTTCATGTAGCCGGCCTTGGACTCGATGGCCAGGGCGTCGTTGGTCTGGGCAAAGAACTCGGAGAACGAGGTGCGGGCGATGCGGGCGACGGCGTCGAGCGAGGTCAGGGCCAGAGCGGAGACGTTCATGGTCATGAAGACGGTAGCGAGCGTGCCGTCAACACCGAAGGCCTGCATACCGCGGGAGATGCCAGCGGCAAAAATCTGGAACGGGGTGGAAGCGACGCCGGCGTTAAGGGCGCCGGTACCGGCGGTGTTCATGTCGGAGAACATGATGCCGGCAACGATGATGGCAAGGATGCCAACGAAGGACTCGACGACCATAGCGCCGTAACCGACCTTGACGGCGTCCTGCTCCTTCTCGACCTGCTTAGAGGAAGTACCGGAAGAAACGAGGCTGTGGAAACCGGAGAGAGCACCGCAAGCGACGGAGACGAACAGGACCGGGAACATCATGCCGGAGGCACCAGAGAAGCCAGTGAAGACCGGAGCGGTCATCGTAGCCTGGCCGTGAACACCCAGGACGACGATGCCGAGGACAGCGCAGGCGATCATGACGATCATCATGATGGAAGTGAGGTAGTCACGCGGGGTCTTGAGCATCTGGATGGGCATAGCGCCAGCGAAGACCAGGTAGACCATGACGACGGCGAACCACTGGAACTTATCCAGGTAGACCGGGAACTGCATACCGACGGCGAACATGAGAACCATGAGGACCACGCCGGTGACGAACTCGGCAGCGCCGGTGAGGTTGAACTTCTTCTGGGCCCAACCAAAGGCGATAGCGACGAAAGTGAACAGGATGGAGATGGTACCAGCGCAGCCGGCGGCATAGGACTTGGTGAAGTCGACGGCACCGGTAGCAGCGCCAGAAGCGTCAACGGCCGGGGTAAACATGAACGTCTTGCAGACCATGTCGGTGAAGGCGGCGATGACGATGATGCAGAACAGCCAGCAGAACAGCAGGAACAGACGACGGCCGGTCTTGCCGATGTACTTCTCGATGAGCTGAGCGAGCGACTTGCCGTTGTTCTTCATCGAAGCGTACAGAGCACCAAAGTCGTGGACTGCACCAAAGAAGATGCCGCCGACGAGGACCCAGAGCACGACGGGCAGCCAGCCAAAGGCCATGGCGACGATCGTACCCGTAACAGGACCAGCACCGCAGATCGAGCTGAACTGGTGCGAGAACGCGGTGAAGGCGGAGACGGGCGAGAAGCTGTTGCCGTCCTTCATGCGCTTGGCCGGCGTGAGGGCCTCTTTGTCAACGCCCCACTTGTTGGCCAGCCAGCGGCCGTAGCCCAGATAGCCGCAGGCGAGCACCGCCGCGGCCACAACCATGAGCAAAACTCCGTTCATTACATTTCCTCCTCTAAAAAGAACTTCCTAGACATAAAAAATGAGGGCCGTCGGTTGCGCTCGACGGCCCTCATCTTCATCAGCCGCCCGTTATCGTACGGGCTAGCTGTATGTGCTAACCCGCATCAGATAATTACTACGCTGATAATGTTTAGCTGATGCGTGAACATGTCTAAGAAATCCTCTTCAATCATGATGCGAACGATCCGTGCGTGTTCACATCCCCCAGTGGTTGAAAAGGAGTATGAAACTTTAGTTACCTAAAGTCAACGCAAATTTGTAATGAATTTTCAACTTTTTTGGATTTCTCGGTATAAAACGCCACTGACCTCGGACTTTACCCCACGACAGTTTTTGCATGAGAGATGCCCCTGAGAGCCGCGGGAGCCGGGCGGCGCATATGAACTTTCCTGCTCTACAGTCCTGCGCAAGACGGAAAGCACATTAAGTGCTTTCCTTTG
>CALGZX010000146.1 GCA_937934165.1 uncultured Collinsella sp. | reverse complement strand
ATAGTCGATGCCGAGGGCGCGGAGGTCGAGAGCCCCGACCTGTCGCTCGGGCACCTGGTGGCCGACAGGCTGCTTATCGCACGTCACCCCGCCGTGGAGGCGGTCGAGGAGCAGGGCCACTGGGAGACGGTGGCCGAGTACCCCGAGACGGGCGGCCGCGACGTGGTGTGGGCTGTGGACGTCGAGGCCGTCGAGGCGGCCGAGGCGTGGGACGAGTGGGAGGACGTCTGGAGATACGTCCCCTACACGCCCGAGGAGCTGGCCGAGATCGAGCGCGAGCGCGCCGAGGCCGAGGCGGCGGCCGAGGAGGCCCGCAAGAAGGCCGAGGAGGCCCGCAAGAAGGAAGAGGAAAGAGACGCAATCACGGACGCCACGCCCGCGAGATTCGAGGCGGTCGAGGCCGTCCAGCTCGATCACGACGAGGCGGTGGCGAGCCTCTATGAGGCCGTGGCCGCCTCGCGGATCGAGACCGACGAGGCGATAGTGGCGCTGTACGAGTCGATGATCGGAGGGAACCTATGAGCAACCCCATAGCCAAGTCCTACGCCCGCCTCGTCGAGGCAGGGCGGCGCACCCTGGAGAGCGTGCCGGAGGCCATGCGCGCCGAGGTCGAGGCCATTCTGTCGAGTGGGGAGGATAAGTAGCCGTGTCGTATGAAAAGCAGGTATGGAAAGACGGGACAACCGACTACACGCCCCTCACGCCCGAGCGCCTGAACCATATGGAGGACGGAATCGCCGCCGCGAACGACGCGTGGGATTCGGTAGCCCCCGTCGATCTAGGGGGCCACTGGAGCATGCTGCAACTGCCCGACAACTGCGCAATCTTCACTTTTTGGGACTCGTTTACGCTGCTCAAAGCGGGCGAAAATATAAAGACCATCGAATTGCCGAGACGGGGCGAGTCGTGCCTCTATGCCGGGATGGCCAAGCGCACGGGAGGTTGGGCAGCTAAGGACGCCTATATCAACAAGACAACCTACGATTCCGTAGAGCTCGTTGCATGGCCCGACGCAGAGTCATCAATCGGCCTCCACTTCGACTACCAGCTTGTCTGGATTGGCAAGCTGTCGTAGCCCGCTACGCCGTCCACGATGCCGTGCACGACACGTGTTGAGTGCCGACCGGCGTGCCGCCTAGGTTGATAACGCTCACGCTCCCGTCAGGCTCGACCCTCAATGCGGCCGTGGTTGACGATCCGTTTTCGACTACGGCAGGCTGCGTAACGGTCTCTCGTGGCCGCATGTCCGCGGGGAGTGCCCCAAGGGCATGCGACCCCCACGAGTCGGTTATGGTAACTGTCTGCTCCCTCATAGCCAGCAACACGATGCGCCCCCAGCG
>CALGZX010000145.1 GCA_937934165.1 uncultured Collinsella sp. | reverse complement strand
ACAAGACCAGACTTGATTAAGGGTCGATGGACGCTCTGCTCCATCGACCCTTTCCTTGCCCGTGTCTCGACTGGATGAGACCTGCAGAATCGGGCGGCTCATTATTTTTCGCTAACTACGTCCGAAAAATAATGTGACAAATGACAAATGACAAATGACCACAGGGGGGAGAGGGCTGGGGCACGGATTCCCATGGGCGAGGTACTACGACCTCGCCCATGGGAATCCGATATCCGATACCGATACCGACAGTGATTCGTGGGGTGGTTTGGAGGGGCGAAGTCCCTCCATCTCGGCGCAGCCGAGCGGGCAAGGAAGAGGTGCCGCCACCGATGACGCGCAGCAATCTCGACCGCTGGGAGGATTGCGGAGAAGCCCCGCAGGGCACGTCCTTAGCGCAGCTAAGGTCTAACGTGCTAGACTTTAGTCGACTAAAATCTCACGCAAGGCGGTTCCGACATGGCACACATAGCGAAGTACAAGGCAACCTCGGTCGGGCACATGCTCGCTCACTACAGGCGCGACGCGTCCAGCATGGAGCGCGACAACATCGACCCGAAGCGCGTGGAGAACGACATGGTCGTCGGTCACTACACGAACAAGGACGGCAGGCTTGTTGTGGGGCGCGTGGTGCCCCGTGAGGGCGAGCCGAACTGGGGCACGGTGGAGCGGCGCATAGAGCGCGTGAACGAGGCGCAGAAGGCCGCAGGGAAGCGCGCCACGCGCAAGGACGCGGTGGTTATGGCCGACGTTGTGGTGACGCTTCCAGACAACGTGCGCAAGGGCGATGAGGACAGGTTCTTCCGTCTCACGTACTGGTACCTGTCGAACAAGTTCGGCATCGACAACATGATGGGCGGGTTCGTCCACAAGGACGAGGTGGTGAAGGACGGCACGCCCGCCCGCGACCACATACACGTGCCGTTCACGCCGATACTCGATGGGCGCTTCAACTACAAGAAGATGTGCCCGCGCACGTTCTATCAGAACATGCATAGGGAACTCGGCGACTATCTGGAGAAGCGTCTTGGCTACCGTCCCGAGGTCGAGCTTGACGAGGAGACGCGGGCGCAGCGCGTGTACACCGACAAGTCCGTGGACATCGACAAGGTGCGCGGCGCGGTCGATAGGGCGGTCGTGCAGCCTGCCGAGGACGAAGCGGCTCGGATTGTCGCGGCGGCTAGGAAGGAAGCCGCCGCTTTACTAAGCGATGCCGAATTGCGTAAGGCCGAGCTCGTGACCGAGATTGCTGGCAAGGAAGATGACCTAGCCGAGCTGGACAGCCAGCTCGAGGACGTGCGCATGGACATTGCGGGCGAAGAAGACCGATTGGAGTGCCTTCGGCAAAGAGCGGACGGGGTTGCGCGAGACGTTGCAGAGCTTCGCCCCATCGCTGCCGATGTTCGGTGCTGGGAAGCTGCGGGGAAAGCTGAGCGCGGCGCAATACTCGATAGGATCTGCGCTAAGTGCGATGGACTCGCGAGTCGAATCAGAGCAGACGTTGCGGGAATATGGCTCAAGGTGGAGGAGCTTAGAAGCCGAATATCGCGCTCGCTCGAATATCTGATGCCGAAGCCGAAGACGGAGCAGCGCGGCCTGGATGAAATGGCGAGGGATGCCACGAGGGCGGCGGAAGCGTGGAACCGAAACCACGAAGCGCCTGCGCGGTCGCGCGGGCAGACGCGGTGATGTGTTATAGTAGTACCTGCATTACAGCATAGGAGGTGCGTTATGGCTACCGCAGTCACTTCGATGAGGATTCCGACCGAGCTGAACGAGCGCTACAGCAGGCTTGCGAAGGAAACCGGCAGGTCGAGGAGCTTCTACGTGAACGAGGCCCTGCAAGAATCGATTGACCGTTTCGAGTACGAGTACGGGATTCTTAAGGACATCGAGGACTACCGCGCAGGCAGGCTCGAGACCTACAGCATCGATGAGGTAAGGGCGCATTGTGGTCTGGCGAATTGATTTCACGAGGAACGCTGACAAGGCGATGCGCAAGCTGGACAGGGGCATCGCCGCGAGGATATTCGAAGAGCTTGACGAGATAGCGAAGCTCGAAGACCCGAGAGTCAGGGGCAAGTCCCTGACGGGGAACCTGGCGGGCGTGTGGCGCTACAGGGTCGGCGACTATCGGATTCTGTGCGACATCGATGACGGCAGGCTCGTGATTCTCGTGGTTGATGTGGCGCATAGGCGCGAGGTCTACAAGCGCAGGTAAAAAAGAAAAAGCCCCAGCAAGCTTGGCGGCAGCAGGGGCATTCAAGACAAGGAGATTATAGCATGGCTAGGTCTGAAGCCCAGAAACGTGCGGATAAGAAGTACGAAAAGAAACGTGCACCACGTAAGGATTACTGGCTCTTTGAGTTCTATCCAGATAGTGCGCCGGAGAACTGGCGCGAGATTATCAACGGTTGGCTTGTCGACTGCCTTGTCTCACCGCTCCACGATTCCGATGTGAACGAGGACGGTACACCAAAGAAGCCGCATTGGCATGGAATCCTGTTTTTCGACAGCGTTAAATCGTTCGAGCAGGTTCAGGAACTCGTTGCACCGCTTAATGGACCAATCCCTATCATCCCAAAGGGAACGAAACGCAACTGCGCCCGCTACCTCTGCCATCTGAACAACCCAGAGAAGCATCAATACAGCGAAGCTGATGTGCTCGAATTCCAGAACGCCGATTACGCGGATCTCAAGACCCGCGATAACGACAAGTATGGGTACATCGGCGAGATGATGGACTTCGTGGACGAGCAAGGCCAGTACTCGTATGCGTACCTGTTGCGCTTTGCGCGCGCGAACCGCCCCGAGTGGTTCCGCTGCCTTTGCGACAACGGTACATACGTCATGAAGGAGTACTGCAAGACAGCCGCGTTTGATGCGCGGCAAGCGGCGCAGTAGTTGGGTCAATGCAGCATTCAGCGACCACGGGGGCTTTAGCCCTCGTTCGCGGAATGCGGAATTGACGCAACGGTCAAGCCACAAGACCAGACTTGATTAAGGGTCGATGGACGCTCTGCTCCATCGACCCTTTCC
>CALGZX010000144.1 GCA_937934165.1 uncultured Collinsella sp. | reverse complement strand
GGCAGGCTGTTCGACAAGGCGTCGGTGTTCGTGATGCGGGGCCCGAGCTACCGCGGCAGGGAGCTTGACACCTACTCGGTGGAGGCCGTCCCCCAGGCGGTGAAGGTGAGGGGGATCCAGCCCGAGGGGATGTAGGAATGCGATAGGAAAGTCATAGATGCGGGCGTGTTGGCTAAAATGGGTCGGCCGGGATTGGTCAATCTCGGCCGACTATATTTGGCTAAATTATTCCGGCGCTAACACTTAAAAATTAAACGGGTTAAAGGACTAGCAAAAACCGATATATCATCTGCATTATGTATTACAAAATGATGCGCAAATACACACCACATTGAGATTAACCAAAAAAGCTCGACAATGGAATTACGTTCTTTTGCCATGGAGTTCTCCGGCTGGCTTAAGTTGACTCTATGCATCGATACAAGCCAATTGGCGTACAGTAGTGGTGAATTATAACGGCTGAGACGATTTAACAATCGGACCAAGGACCTCGTCACCGCTGTCCATCCAGATGACGATTTACAGCGAAACACCCCAGTCAAATTATGCTTCGGAAAGAATATTGCTCAGGCAGTTCGATAATGAAAGGACTTTTGACTCAAGAGCGAGCCCCCACCACCGGGACCACTCGAGCATAACGGTCCCTGGGCTCCGGCACTAGATTGACAACCACCCTGGGAGACTTAATGAGGAATAGCCGAAGGAACTGAATCAAACCATCGTATTGAGCTCATTCATGATTAGACCATTTCTCAAGTTCCTTTTCGAGTAGGGCAATCCTATGAGTAAGGTTTTTAATCGCCAAAACATGACGACTCACGGCAACGCTAAGAGACAGAGAGATTGCAAGCAACAGCACGATTGCACCCAAAAAAAGGAAATTGGCTGGGTTGACAAACCCAATAGCTGTTGAACAACTATAAATAATTTGAGGACATATATCACAAATCAAGGCCGCCATACACATCAAAATCCACAACAGAGAGTACTTAAGAAGCATCTTTCCGTTGGACACGAGCCGCAAAACATAGACGAGAAAGCCGCCGAAAAAGAGGGCCGCACCAATCCTCAAAATTAGATTCATTATTTATCTCCCCTATGAACCCAGCACACAAGAACAATGGCTAACGTGACCTTGATCATGTAGTAGACGGAAGAGAAGCCCCCGATGGACGAACGTCCGCCTTGGCGTTCATTCATCTTTACAGGCGCCTCCATAACGGGAAGACCAAGCTTCATAGCCAAAGCAATCGACTCTGGCTCCGGGTAGTCATCAGGATAACTCTTGCAGAACAGGTCGATAGCATCTTTATTGCATGCCCTAAAACCAGAAGTGGGATCGGTGACCACCTTACCCGTAAGCAGCTCGAGCAAAAATGAAAGCCACCTGATTCCAACGCGACGCATAAAAGTTGACTGAAAACCATCAGTCTCAACCAGAAATCGAGAGCCTATCGCCAGGCTCGCCCCACCCTCAATCAGCTTTACAAGCTCAGGAACATAAGAAGGATCATGCTGGCCATCGCCGTCAACCTGAATGTCAATATCATAGCCAAATCTCTGAGCATACTTATGGCCCGCTTGGACCGCTCCACCGATACCAAGGTTCTGTGGCAGGTCCAATATGTTGACACCATGCTCTCGACAAAGCTCAAGCGTTCCATCTTGTGACCCGTCGTTGATTACAACATAGTCATATCCCGCAGCTTTTATAGACGCAACGGTATCGAGAATGCACTCCTGTTCGTTATAGGCAGGGATTATTACGAGAACACGCGGATATCCTTTTGAACATGTTGTTGCAGCAAGAGACAATCGAGATTCATCCATTCCAAAAAAGTTGGCTCTTAGCGACGCTTGAAGAAATTGCGACTCTTACAGCCCAACGCACAGTTTAACTCAAACTTAAGTTTACAGTATCCTGACTAGCCATCGCGAAGTTACATCTCAAGCTTAGATATTTAGCTTGCTTAACTGGGGCCCACACGGAGTCCACACCCATCATAGCAGGGTAAGGGCCCCGTGCACCTCTGTCTCAAATGCGGAACGCATGTCCTGAGTCCTCAACGCCGTCCCATTCGAACCAATCTAATCCAACTATTATCCCCTCTTACTATAGCCATGACTTATAGCGCTAGTTTAGAAAAATCGGATATACAAAAGCTCGAAAAACACAAAATACAGCAGCCCAAATGGAATCCCGAGCATAAAGGCTGTACATTTAGTCTTCTCTTCCTCGTCGCAGTAAATAGGAAACCTGAGCAAAAGACAGGCGAAAGGTATTAACAAAGGTATGAGGTATCGCGCCTGAACACCCGCAACTGTCTGGCTTCCAACTCCTGTAAAGGCGATGTATAGAGCCAAAGCAACTAAATAGCAAGTAGCAAGAACCAGGAATAGAGTCCAAACAATCCCGAAACGGCTAAACTTAAATTTAGTAACTTTTTCATTATCAATAATGCATATAGCCTCAAACAACACGATGGGAAGATATGAAAGCCATGGGAACAGATTGGACACGTCCCCAAGATAAGCCATATTCGTTGATATTGAATTGAGAAACGCCGGGGTCAGCATCGATCCAAAAACGAAATTCGAGATTACAACTATAGTTCCAACTGGATTTGCAAGCACTCCCGTCGTTTGACCAGCCGTAGAGACTTCGGAGCCACCACGTGCATCAGAAATGTTATTTACGACAGAAGAGAAATATGGCGTCAAGAAAGATAAAATCATTATGGCGCAAACGAATAGTGCAGCTCCAATCAAGATACGTCTTTGCTTGCTCGAAGTATATTTATCTGCAGGAATTAAAAGCGCAAGTCCGAATAAGGGAAAATAAATCGCTTTAGCTGCAAATCCGATTGCAAAAGATAATAGAAATCCGAAGAATGTTTTTGCAGAAATATCCTCTTCAGAAACAAGCATCTTCAACAAAAGAGCTGTTCCTAGCAAACTGAACGATATCACACAGGGATCATACGAGTAACTGGCTGCCATTAACACGGCAGACGGGAACAACGCAATACAAGTGAAAAGACATTTTCTGCAAGGGGCTATACGAATTGCGATTCCGCAGATAACTGCATACGCAAGTAAATTAAATAATTTTCCCAATGCAAATTTGATAGAAAATGGGAGATGAAGCAAGCGACCCAAACAAAGGCCGATAGATGAAGGAATATAGGCAATTTTAGAAAGAGCCACACTATCAAAACAATTAACACGTTCGATACCTTCAGCTATATTATTTTTATCGGCCTCTCTGACTAATTGCTCAACAGAGCCACGGTTAAACTCTCTTGTTTCATCTATTGGGTACTTACCCAAAGATGCATCCAAACTAAAGCCGTCCCCCCTATAAAACTGTTCGACTATCATTCGGTCAGAATTTGTTATTTCAGCATTTGTGAGGTAGGAAACACTATTTGCATTTCCATAGTGGACCTCATCATCCCATGTCAGAAAATTTGTAACGGGGAAGCAAATAATTACGGATAGACCGACCGAGACAATGCATGCGAAAGCGAACAGTTCGGGCTTCAGATAAGAAGTGCCCCCATTAATAGCAATCAACCCGATCAAAACAGTAATGGGCAAAGCAGACGCGAACAACACCGTCTTTGACTTATCGAGCGGAATGCCAATAAAAGCGATTAAAACAGCAAAGCCAACAGAAACCGTCAAAAAAAAGAAACACTTCTTAGTATCAGTTTTCTTAACCGAGGCTACAAAGCTCTTCACCAGGCCATAGCAAAGCTCAATGCCTTGAAACGCTAAAACTAAATGAAAGCATATAACAAGACTTGCGATATTCCATGCGTCAAGATCGAAGGGGCCAAACGTCTTCGCACCAGTCAATATGATTAAAACTAGCAGAAAGCTGCTGAGAATGCTGGACGCGACGAGGACGGTTATCTGACGAATAGCGTCACCACCCGACTGTGATTTCGGTTGCAAATATAAGCACGCAACAGCAATGACATCGCAAAAGAGTTCAAGAATGAATAGATTTAAATTCTTATAGTGCAATGATGTCGCAACAGCTAATAAAAGAAGTCCCAGCCCAAAGATGGCAAGCGCGTACTCGCTTTTCTTAATTGCAGGATTATTCAAAACGTGCATCTCCAACTAAAGACAAAATCGAATAGGGTAAGTCGACAATAACAAATTCGTATCTCAAATCCAACTTCACTCAAAAGCTAAGCAAAAGCCAGCCAAGTATCACTTAGCAAATACAAAACGCCTTCTCGACATCCATAGCAGCGGCATCCCAGTTATATCGATTTTCAACAAGCGCCCTAGAGTTTCGAGACTGAAGAGAAAGCAGCTTTCGATCATCAAAAAGCCTGCATAATGCCGAAACCACCTCATCAGATGCCATGGACCGAATTATTGTGCCGAAGCTATCATCTAAGATAAGCTCGCGTGCCCCGCCCACGTCTGTTACCACTGCAGGCGTTCCGCAGGCTGAAGCTTCAAGAAGTACCGTTGAAAAGCCTTCGGAACGAGTTGGAAGACAAAGCACATCTGCTTGCTGAAGTAAGGAGGAAATATCCTCTGTGTTACATCTCCCAAGCCAAAACAAGTTAGACGAACAAGCTTCCTTGACCTCATTAGCCAGCGGACCATCCCCTGCAAGAACAAAACAAATATCACGCTTGGTAATATCTTTTGTGCGAGCCGCCTCAATAATTGAATAAATTCCCTTTTCAGGAATAAGCCGCCCGACAAAAGCTACAACCAAAGATGACTGAGGGATACCTAATTCAGATCGGAAATCTCTCCCCGAAGAAATACTCCTATAGAATGAGGCATTGATTGAGTTTGAAATTACGCCTTTTGCAGTGATATTAAAGTGCTGAAGCCATTCAACACTTTTAGAAGAAATCCCATAGAAATCAGGTTCAAACGACTTTACGCGATCAGTAATCCAATCTTCATATCGGCGAACAAAATAATCAAGAAATGGCTGATTGAAAGAGAGATACGCTGAGCCGTGGTCGAGAACAACAGCCTTAGCACTATGATCCGCAGCAAACTTCAGCCCTTCGAGCGAGAGAGGGAAAAGTCTCGTGTTTATCAGAACACCATTCCACTCATAATCATCAAGGGTTTGCAGGAGTCGGTAATAATCACTGGTTTTTTTGGGAAGAGGAAGTCTTCCATCAAGTAACGGAATGCAAGGAAGACGAATTACCTCCAGGCCGTTTTCGACTGAATGACCGACTCCCACGCGCATCGAATCATTAGTAACGATAACCACCCTATCGCCGCGTGCAGTCAAGGCGTGAGCGAGACCATCGACAAAATTACCAATTCCACTAAGTTGCGGGTGATAATGGTGAGTGAAAATACAAATAGAGGAGCTCATCACATAACCTCATCTGATATAGATGTCATATCCTTAATTCTGTGCCGTCCAGACTTCCCCATCTCCAAAGTCGAGCAAGAGCGGAAGATGGGTATGTCGATTATCCGGTGACGGTATTTTTTTCCAATCGCCATACATCGTTGTAAGATATTTATCCGTCATACGAGGAACAGGGAATTCACTGCCTTCGAAAACCGCACTGCTCAGAGGGAAAATCTCTGAAATAGGCACTGGCGCCATATTCGGCCAGCTTAACGTCAGACAGTAATCAGAGACCTCACCCGTATTTGAGTCGGCAATACAGGAATCGAACAAATCCTGGTAAGAGCATGCGCCTCGAGAAACCAGTTGTTCCACCACGTGCATAGCAGAACAACCAATTTGCTCGAGTTGACCAAGGAACCCTTTATGAGGGACAACAATGGAAGAAGAATGATATAAATAGGCTCTTTTCTGTGCAATTGATGCAGTTCGGACTTGCTTTGCACGAAGGCGTTTATCTGTATAGAGCTGGTCATATGGAAAGATGTCGACAAAAATGCCCATCGAACTGGAAGCCTCTCGAGCCTCTTGATTCTCGAAGCGAGTTCCATCGCGATACACCTTAGCAAACATCGCAGCATAGCCAGTAGTATTCCGCGATGTATGGAGCGAATATCCTTCCGGTAACCCACCCTCGGCTAAAGAGCAAAAGCGGTCATAATCTGAACGCATCATTCCGATATCTATATCATCATCCCAAGGGATAAACCCCCTATGACGCATTGCTCCTAAACATGTTCCACCGTCAAGCCACCACCTGATGCCGCGCTTAGAGCAGAATGCGGCGACAACCTGAAGGATATCCAATTCAGTGTTTTGAAGCTTTAATAGCGCGTGAGCTTTAGACATCATCGGCCTATCTCTTTTCCCCGAACCATTGTTGCGTCTGTTTCCCCAAAACAGAAGACTGATAAATAAGGCAAATGGCATTGGATATAAGCGCCGATACAGTAGGGCCATTTAAGCCAAACAGCATTTGCGCAGGAGCCATAACAGCGACAGCACTAATTAAGGACAGCATGCTGCCAACAAATACCCCTCGGTAATTATCAAGAGAAACCAACAAATCGTTGACAAACCAAGCGATGCCAGTCAAAAAGGCACAAGCCAACATAGGCTGAAGGAGATCGGTATGTTTAGCTATTCCAGCGCCATAAAACAGTGACAGCAATAATTTACCGAAAAAGAAAAGGGCAACTGAAGATATGACACCGACAAAAAAGATGCCAGCAAGTATTTTACCTATGAGCGAAAAAAAGGACTTTTCTCTAGAATGGTAACGCTCTACTAGATAACCTAATAAAGGATTATAAATATAGGTCGCACCCATTTGGATAATTGCCACAGGTGCAGCAACTGATGCATAAATACCCAGAGCAGAATCTCCGAATGAATAAGATAAATACTGCCTGGGAATATTCGGCGCCGCAGAAGCAGCAATGCCGCCCAGAACGATGGGCAAACAGCTACATAGGAAGGCTCTGACCTTCGCTCGGCTAATTCCAAGCTTGATTGCAGAAATCCGATTTGATCTTGGATAATCGTAAATAACTCCGATGCCTATTGTCACTACCGTCATAAGCAACAGTGCACCTTCGAGGCTATTAAAAAATCCAAAGACAAGAATGAATGAAAGGAGAGAGCCGATGCCCTGCATTATGAGGGATTTCCCAATATAGTCCATCCTATGACCAACCTGATCATTAGCATGCATGACATCAATGACTAAGCCAGCGGTTTTATAGAGAGCATACAGAAGAATAGCGGGCACCGTACCAATACGACACGTTGCAATGGAATAGACGGCTAACATTGCAAACGCTATAAAAGTAGTAAAGAAACGAAAAGTCAGGTATTCACCAGCAGAGTTTTTCCTTTCAACATCTGCAATTTGCACCGTGTACATCCTGTATTGGGCTAATTGAGAAAACATGTTGAAAATAGACATAGCCAGCGAATAAATGCCTGCAGCACTATATCCATCAGACAGCCGAACGACCAAAATGGTGATAAGCCACTGACAGCCTAAATTAGTCAACGAACCGACGGTATTCCAGAACATATTATGTTTAATCGAAAGAGTCTTCTCTGTGGCCTTCACAAATATAAGCGCCCTTCTAAACCTGTCGAAATGAGGATACGGAGCTATCTCGCAGCTTTAAGTTCTTTTAAAATCAAAATAAACAGCCAATTCGGCATAAGACGTATAATGATATCTGCTTTAGCGATAGACGGGCAAGCTCGTCGGTATTTAAGTAAACCAATTATGGAGCGCCGCTCCCTTGCTTCAGCGAACCCCAATATTTCCTTTAGATGCGGTGAATCGGGAAATCTATCGGCAAATCGCCTAGCAGTATCAACCCTGTTTTTAACTCTTGTCGAATACCAATCATCTTTTGAAGAAACACCTGCAAGGAATCCAGTTTCGTTACCACCATGTCGACGATACTTAACCAAAGGAGTCATAGTAAAGCTGCACTTCCCCAGTTCACTGCAACCCAATGTCAACCACAAGTCATGTGCAGTCGATTCCGGAAAGGGAATCATCGACTTCGCCGCACTCGCATCTAACATGAGAGCCATACCAATGCCGTAACATACGCTTGCGGCCTGTACAGTAATATCCTCTCCAGAGCACCAATTAACTTCCGGCGAATTAGGATGAGCTTTCCTATAACTCTTTACCAGAATATTTCCGTTTTCGTCAATTACCGATCTATCACAAACATCTAGAATTGAGCCTTCTTCTAGCATATGGTTGAGCGAAACTTCAACTCTATTAGGCTCCCAAATATCATCCTGATCGCAAAGTACTACGTAATCCCCTTCCGCCAAGGAGAGCAGCGCCTCGAACGATTTGACATAACCGAGATTATTATCACCGTGATAATACCGATAGGCGTTTTTCGTTATATGCGCTTGGATAAACCGCTCTAATGAATCCGATTCAGGGCAGTCATTTCTAACTAGAAGCGTAAGCGGAAAAGTTTGTTTATCTATCGAATCAAGTTGTTCCGCGAAAAACTTAAGATCGGGTTTATAAGCTGAGAGAAGTACGCATACGCCAATATCATTTCCCATTTCTATTTCCAAAAATCCTCCCAAATTCATTGCTTAAAGATTATCAAAGCACCCTCAGTTAAAAGAAACTCTTTTAAAAATAGAGTATTTATCCCTGTCTCTTAAAACGAGTGCCTAATATCAATAAGTAACAACCTTTGTTCCATAAGGAATGTTATCGTAAATCCATTTTGCATTCTGAATCTCAAGGCGTACGCATCCAGCAGAGGATGGAACGCCCATCGTGGGATCCATCACGCGGTTGCTGTTGACGTAGTAGGGTGAGGAATGGAATAAGTAATCACCATAGAACTGCGTGTAGTAATAGCAAGTATATCCATGCCCAAAGGAGTATCCCTTACCGTAGACTTGATACTCCCCTATCACCGTAGGCGTGCTAGCTTTTCCCGTCGAACATACATATCGACGGTTTAAGGACCAGTTATTCCAGGATCCAGTGTAAATACTCGTAACGCAACGTGACGTATCGACAAGTATCAGCCAATTTGTATTGCTTGAATAACTTTGAGCCTTAGCATCCATATAGTCTGACACCCACGCGCCGTTAGCCATAAAGAAATTCCAGGATCCGTCCACAACGCGCCAGCCAGTAGCCATAGCTCCACTAGCATCAAGCCAATACCAGGTGGCGCCCAGATTGAGCCATCCTGTCTGCATATAACCAGACGAATTCAAGTAATACCAAGATCCGTTAACGGCAACCCAGCCGGTTTTCATAACGTAGGTAGATGGGTCCAAATAGAACCAGGAGCCATCCTTGTACAGCCAGCCAGATCGTGCATAGCCAGCGGTCTCATCAAAAAAGTACCATTTTCCGTTAACGTTCTTCCATCCAGCGCAGGGGGAGCCATCGGTTGAATCAGCATAGAACTTACAGCCTCCAAGCATCACAAACCCGTGAGCTTCGACCAATTCGCCATCGCCGTTTGATGCAAACAGTTTTCCATTACGCAATGCTCCACACAATGAGCAATCAGAACCAGCAAAAGCCTTAGATGGCTCATCCTGAACCGAGTCCTGGACATCTACCCATTCACGACAAGCAACAGCGCCTGAAGCTTTTGCATAATAGCTTTTCCCATTTACAGAAAAATGACCAAGAAGCATTTTACCGTCGGCGGCAGGATCGAGATAATAGTATTGACCACCGTCCTTCAGCCATTCAGTCTTTATAATGCCCGACGCATGAGAAGGCTCAGCGTAATACCAGTCTCCATCGCTCATAAACCAGCCGAGTGACAGCGCTCCCGTTGAAGAAAAATGATACCGGTTGGATCCGATGACATAAAAGCCGGTAGCCATTCTATTGTCATTTGCGACATCGAGCCAATACCAAACGCCATTCACCAAACGCCAGCCCGATGCAAGTGCGCCGGAACCGTCAGCGTAATACCAGTCCGTCCCATCAAACGCCCAACCAACAGCCATTGCGCCGGAATCCAATAAATAATAACGAGACGAACCAACAGAAACGATTCCTCTAGACATAACACCATCATTGGCGGGATCAAGCCAATACCAGTTATTGCCAGTTTGAAGCCAGCCGGTTAAGACTTCACCATTGCTACCCCAATACCATAAACCGTTATCAAGGTACCATCCATTAATCAGTCCATAGGTTCCAAGAAGATAAGGGTGCCCATCAATAACACGTCGACCAGTAGCCATAGAACAGCTGTTAAGGGAGTCAAACCAGTACCATTGGTCTCCAATAAACTGCCAGCCACTTGCCAAAGCGCCTGACGGACCCGCGTAATACCACTTATTTTCAGTAAAAATCCAGCCGCAGCTCATTGCGCCGTCACGAGCGGGGTCCAAGTAGTACAGCAAGTCGTCAATATTCTGAATTCCGGTCAAACGACAGCCATCTAGATAGTAATACCAGGACAAACCGTTCCATTGCCATCCAGATAGTTGTTCTGTAGTCGACGGGTCATGGCTATCGACAACCTGTAGGCTCGAATCTTCCGTTGTTTTGCCGGCACAATCGCTGGAATCTTGAGAGCAACCGCCACCGACCAATGCTCCCGGCCCTCCTGTCGAGTCGCGCTCTACGACACCGTTATCCGCCCCCTCTTCCACGGCATAAGCAGTGCAAGAAAATGCGGGGGCTGTAACTGAAAGTAAGGCGGAAAATAGCATCAAGCCAATTACTCGCCAGCAAATTCGATGATCAATCCGAGCATTCATTTCAAGCCCCCAACCGGTACCGACTGTCTTGCAGGGAATCTATTAAATAAACGGACGAGCTGCGCCGATTACATTTCCCCTTGCGCTAATAGGATGAATTCCGACACCTTGATGAGGCCAGGAATCAATCATCAAGCCGCCGCCAAGTGCAATTGCAATATGACCGCGGTAATAAATCACATCGCCGCGTTGAATCGAGCTCGTGCTCACGGGCATAAAGATATTGCTTCGATACCAATTCATGGAATTGTAGGTTTGGCTTGGATCCCAGCGATGGTTATAAGGGTTGTAAACACCCATATCCATGCCAGTAGCATAAAGGCACTGCAAGACAAAACCAGAGCAATCAACAGCTCCACCGGGAGCGGTAGACCAAGGCTCAATATATTGCGTACCGATATACTCATAGGCGCGCTGGATAAAGGCGTTCACGCAATCTTCCCGCGTTGCTTCGACAGAAATGCGAGAAGGGGTCACATAGGTAAAGTATCCGGTGCAATAGCTAGGCAGCTGAACAGTCCAAGAACTGACCTGAGGATACTGGGATGGATTTTGCCAGCCAACTTTGTCGCACTGGCCATCGCTCCAGAAAATTCGGCGAACACCGTCGATGGTCCTTGCGCCCGTTGCCATAGCGCCGCTGCCGTCTAACCAATACCACTTACCCGAATCTTTAAGCCAGCCAACATGCATGCTTCCATTGGACTCAAGGTAATACCATGTTCCATTCAGGCATTTCCAACCAGTTGCCATTTTTCCGTCAGCGTTTAGGTAATACCATGAACCACCAGTAAAAACCCATCCGGTCTTCATCACGCCAGAATTGGCATCAAGCCAATACCAATCGCCGTCAATCTGCAGCCATCCAAGATGAATGGCACCCGTTCCGGGCTCAGCGTAAAACCTTAGATTTGCGACATTAACCCAGCCGGACGCAACCTGCCAACCATCAGCTCCAGCGGTTTTTAGAATAGCGCCGTTTTCGCGAATCACATCCTTGCAAAGATATCCATTATCATCGGCATATCTTTCAACGCCATCATTAACGGTAACCCAGCTTGAAACCACGAGCCTACCGCTCTGGTTTGCAAAACAATCGTTGCCGCTCACCTCAAATAAGCCCGTTTTCATTAGATGGCTAACAGGGTCCAGGTAATACCAGCTAGCGCCTTCTTTATACCAGTCAGAAATAAGCGCACCAGATTGAGAGGCTAGATACCAGCCGTTCTCGGACTGAGCCCAGCCAACAGCCATAACCCCATTGGGGTTCAAATAATATGCTGCATTGCCAAGGTCTAAATACCCAACGGACATCTTACCATCGGAGGCTGGGTCGAGATAATACCAAGCGCCGTTAACGAGTTTCCAGCCAGTGGCCGCAATACCGTTAGAGCAGTAATACCAATCTGCTCCGTCTTTGTACCATCCATTTGCGAGGCCATAGTCACCAAAAATGTAGGTTCTTCCATCAATCTTTTGACGACCCTTAAACATGATGAACGTCTGTGGGTCAAAATAATAGCGAGCCCCACCTATCGTTTGCCATGACGAAGCAAGGGCACCCGATGAATAAGCCCAGTACCAATTCCCGTCAACGAGAATCCAGCCGGTTTTCATAGCACCAGTGGCATCTAAATAGTATTTCCCGCTCCCGAGGTCGACAAAACCAACCTGCATTATATGGGTGGCAGGATCCAGGTAATACCATGTGCCGTCTTGATAAAACCAACCAGCAGCTAAATCGCCTCCAGCATTGGCATAAAACCAATTTCCATCTGAGTTACGTAGCCAGCAGTTCTGATATAGCGCGCCAAAAGGCGTTGCGGCATTGCCGTCATTCGCATAAAACGAAGCAGTCGATCCGCCAGCATCGGTCACATTGAAATAACCTGTCTGCATTGCACCATCATTGGCTGGATCAAGCCAATACCAATAGCCCCCGCTTTGCAGCCAGCCAGTTTGGTGTTTACCGTTTTTTCCGTAATACCAAACTCCAGACGACTCGTCTCGTTGCCAGCCATCTTTTATGACGGAAGAATTATCAGGTTGCAAATCATCGGAAACCACAGAAGAAAAATCCGCTTTTGACTCAATACTCTGAGCCTCAACGGAATCCTGTGCAAACGCGACATTCGCACTCAGGGGCAAGCAGCAAGCAGTGATTAATGACGCAGCAGCACAAACAAGCGTGGCCTTCTTTTCGAATCGATACATAAGCGACCCTCCCAGATATCTCATTTATTTATTTTAATCCACATTCCAGGATTGATTTTCGTTACTGTCTGTTCAGTCTATGTAGATAAATATATTAAATTGAACATAACGTTCAATCATTCTATTCTTTTCCTAAGCAATGAACATCTTAATTGGAGGCCTGCAGTGGAACTGACCAAGCGTAACTTTACTGTTCTGTACGAATACCTAAAGAACCCATATGCCAGCCAGCGAGAAGTTGCCGAGCGCACTGGCCTCTCACTTGGATCGGTAAACGCAGCAAATAAAGAGCTTACGAATGAAGGCCTTCTCGAATCGGACAGCCTAACCGACAACGGTTACGAAGCACTTCACCCCTATAAGGTTGAAAACGCAGTGATATTGGCTGCGGGGCTTTCGAGCCGCTTTGCTCCCATTTCGTATGAAAAGCCCAAAGGCCTTTTAAAGGTACGTGGTGAGATTCTCATCGAACGTCAGATTAGGCAGCTGCAAGACGCAGGTATCAGCAATATCACCGTCGTTGTCGGCTATAAAAAAGAGTATTTCTTCTATCTCGAAAGCAAGTTCGGCGTTTCGATTGTCGTCAACAACGAATATGCATCCAAAAATAACCACGCATCGCTTATGTGCGTAAAAGAGCGGCTTGGCAACACCTATATTTGTTCAAGCGATGATTACCTTCTAAACAATCCGTTTGAAGCATACGTTTGGAAAGCATTTTATTCTGCTCAATATGCTGAAGGCGCCACCAAAGAATGGTGCATTCAAACCGGAGCAATGGACAGAATCACCAATGTTACGATTGGCGGTTCCGATGCTTGGTATATGCTCGGACATGTCTACTTTGATAAAGCCTTCTCGCTTGCATTTAAGCAGATTCTCGAAACGGAATATAACAAGCCCGAAACAACGGACAAGCTTTGGGAAGATCTATATATCGAGCACATCAAGGAGCTCGATATGGTGATCAAAAAGTATCCTGAGGGCGAGATCAACGAATTCGATTCTCTTGATGAACTGCGTGCCTTTGATCCGCATTTTATCGAAAACGTTGACTCCGATATTTTCGATAACATCGAGCAAGTGCTCGGCTGCTCCAAATCAGAGATTCACGACGTTTATCCCCTTAAACAAGGTCTTACGAATCTATCGTGCCACTTTAGAACCAATGACGGAGAGTACGTTTACCGCCATCCGGGAGTCGGGACCGAACTGCTTATTAACAGAAATGGAGAAGTAGCCGCACTTAAAAAGGCCAAGGAACTCGGCCTTGACGACACGTTCATTCATGAGGACCCAAAGCGCGGTTGGAAAATTTCGAAGTTTGTACCCAACGCAAAGCAGCCTGATCCGCATGATGATGCCCAAATGAATCGAATGATGCAGATGTGTCGTTCGCTTCACGAGAGCGGTGCAAATGTCGAAACCGAATTTGACTTCTACCTCGAAGCGAAGCGCTACGAATCACTTCTTTTGGAAAAAGGCCCTATCGACATTCCAGGCTACAGGGAAATGGCCGCCGAAATCGATGAATTGGAGCACTTTGTCCAGGCCGACAATGCGCCAAAATGCCTTTGTCACAATGACTTCTTTTACCTCAATTTCCTTATCGATGAAAACGACAAGTACTATCTCATTGACTGGGAATATGCTGGCATGAGCGATTATGCAAACGATTTTGGAACGTGCAGTGTCTGCTGCGAGCTTTCCGAAGATGAAGTCGACCGCGCGCTTGATGCATATTTTGGGCGCAAGGCAACAAACAACGAAGTTGCACATAACTATGCGCACATTGCCCTTGCAGGATGGTGCTGGTACCTCTGGTCTCTTCTGAAAGAAGCCGAAGGCGACTTCGTAGGCGAATGGCTCTATATCTACTTCAATTACAGTGCCAAATACCTTAAAAAGGCACTGGAGATCTATCGAAAAGGTGAGTAACGATGCAATTCGGCTTTTTTAGCGGTCTTCTTTGGGGCCTTGATACAGTAATACTTGGAATCGGTTTGGCGCTCGCGCCCTATATTGGATCGGCGGAAGCGCTTGCATGTGCCTCCATTGCGGGATCTTTTCTCCATGATGCCTTCTGTGCGATCTGGCTCTTTGGGTACATGGGAGTTCGAGGCAGATTAAAAGACACGCTCGCTGCACTTAAAACTCGTTCGGGCAAGGTCGTCATCGCCGCCGCTCTGCTCAAAAACGGTAAGGCAAAGGTCAAGGGCCTCTACTCCGAGAAAACAGGCAAAACCTATGATGCAACAGTACTTCTAGCAGATACGGGAGGCAAGTACGTCAATTACCGGGTAGAGCGTAAGGGATAAAGAAAACGAGGGCCGGTTATGGTAAGGTGAAGCATTCATTTTGCCATAACCGGCTCTCTCTATCCGTAGGATAGCAAAAAAGGAGTGTGACCAAATGAGCGAACTATTTTCCATCCAGCTGCAAAATCGACAGCAACAAGGCGGAGATGGCGTCTGGCTGGACCTGCCCACCACAACCGAACAGGTACAAGTGGCCCTGCGGCAAATCGGCATTTCGTCCGATAATCCGCAGGGCCTTTTCATTTCCGGCTATTTTGCCGAGGAAGAAAAGCGTTTTGCCATCCCCTACAACATGGTGCTGGCATCCAATGTGGACGAACTGAACTTTCTGGCATCACGACTGGAAACCCTCTCTACCGGGGAACGCGCAGAGCTGAACGCCGCCCTGCAAGCCCCGCAGAGTGAGCTTTTCAGCATCGGGAGAATCATCGACTTTCCCGAAAACGTGGACTACTATGTGCATCTGCCGGATGTGCACGGGCCTGCCCAGCTAGGAGATTACTACCTGAATCGCTCCGGCATGGTGGATATGCCGGAAGAATGGAAAGGCGGCATCGACACGGCGCAGTTCGGCCGGTATGTGGCCCAGCAGGAGCAGG
>CALGZX010000143.1 GCA_937934165.1 uncultured Collinsella sp. | reverse complement strand
CCCCTCTTACATTATTCTCATTATGACGGATGCCCTACTGAACACCAAGCACTCCAAAGAACGCGCCGGCGATACTCACGAGCAGGATCACGAGCATGATGACCAGCGGATTCATCTTCTTCTTGAGCATGAGATAGACGATTCCAAACAGCCCCATCGTGACAAAGCCCGGGAAGATTCCGTTGAGCAGCTCGGCCAGCGTCTGAGCACCATCGCCCGCACCGACCATGAGCGGAATGTCCACGGTGACCATCTCCATGGTCATAGCGCCGATCACCATGGCGCCCATGATAGAGGCCATCTTGACGATCGTGTCCATAATGCCCGATTCCTGGACCTTGCTGATCATGTCCGAGCCAAAGCGATACCCCACAAACGTCAGCAGGTAACGGATGATGTAGTGAGGGACATTGAACACGAGCAGGAACAAAATCGGGCCAAGAATAGAGCCCTGTAGCGCCAGCGACGTGCCGACACCCGTTGCCAAAATTCGCAGCGTGCCCCAGTAGAAGGCATCGCCCACGCCGGACAGCGGCCCCATCAAAGCAAGCTTGACATTAGAGATCGCGCTCGTGTCAAAGCTATCGTCAGTAGCGTTGACCTCCTCCATTGCAGCGGCGATGGACATGGGGAGCGTCGAGATGTACGGCGTGACGTTATAGAGCTCCATATGGCGCTTGAGGGCGGCCTTAAAGTCCGCATCCTGCGGATACAGCTTGCGAAGGATCGGCATAAGGGCCCACATAAAGCCGATATGGCCCATACGCTCGTAGTTCCAGGAATGCTCATAGGGAATCGAGCGCCAGAACAGCTTCTTAAGGTCTGCGCGGGAAATCAGCCCGTCATAAGAAGACTCAAACTTAAAATTCATCGAACCCACTCCCAATCGCAGGATCCTCGGTTGCCACTGCGGGCTGCTCCGTCTTTTTCTTGTCACCCAAAACCGTCATCGCGACGACGATGATCGCGGCAAAGATCGCCACGCCCGTCGTGCTAATGCCAAAGTAGGCGACGAGGAAGAAGCCAGCGAAGAAGAACGGCGCCACAGTCTTGTTCATAATCATCTGAGCCAGCATTGCAAAACCGAGTGCGGGCAAGAAGGCGGCGGCGACATCCATACCGGTCTGAACGAAATCGGGGATGATGTTGAGCAGGCTGGCAACAGCATCGGCGCCAAAGAAGAATGCCAGGGGAATAATCAGCAGGCCGCACCAGCTCTGCGCGTAGCCGGCAATGAGCATGTTGCGCGTGATGGCCTTGGTGTCTCCGTCCTCGACGTTTTTGTCGATACGGTGCACCAGCAGCAGCATCACCGGCTGGCCCAAGGCGGTATCGAGCGCCAGGACGATCGTTGCGATGGGAATACCCAGGGTCAGGGCCGCCGAAGCGTCCGCGCCGGCCTGCATGGCAAGCGACACACCCAGAATGGTTCCGGAAATCGTATCGGGCGGGTTATACGCACCGACCGAGATGGCGCCGACCATGGCAAGCTCCATCGTGGCGCCCATGATCGTGCCGGTCACCATGTCGCCCATGACAAGGCCAACCAGAGGTCCGAGCACGATCGGGCGCTGGAGGTAGCTCGTGCCCGTCAGCCACTCGGAATAGCCCAAAAGGGCAATCAGGAAAATCAGGATTGTCTTGATAACCATGACAGCCCCTAACCGATGACCTTCGCGGCGTCAGTCTTCGCATCTGCCGGAATCATCTGAATGAACAGTTCATAGCCCTCGCCGAGCAGCTCTTTGACGTATGCCTCGTTTTCGGGCGTAAGGAACACGCTCGTCGAGACCTGGCGGGCATTCTCGCTAAAGGCAACATTGCCGAGGTTGATCTTCTTGACTCCCATCGCCTTGGCGACGGCACCGGCCTGCTGGATCGTCTCGCAAACCACGAAGAGCTTGTACTTATCAGTCACTCCGCTCTGGAGCGCCTTGACGGCGTCCTCGGTGTTTTTGACGACGACCTTGCAGCCCTCAGGCTTTGCAAGGGACAGGGCCTGTAGACGAAGCTTGTCATTGAGGACCGTGTCGCTCACCAACAGGATGCAATCGGCACCCAGAGCCGAGGTCCAGCTAACGGCAACCTGGCCGTGAAGCAGTCGA
>CALGZX010000142.1 GCA_937934165.1 uncultured Collinsella sp. | reverse complement strand
CAGCTGCGGCGTTCTGCCCGCGGTGCTGCTGCCCTTGTGGCGCAGCGGCAGCTATAACGAGGAAGCCATCTGCCGAGCACTGTATGTCTCCGCCGGGTTTGGGCAGGTTGTGGCCGCGCGCGCCACGCTGGCCGGCGCCGAGGGCGGCTGCCAGGCCGAGGTGGGAAGCGCCGCCGCCATGGCAGCCGCCGCGCTGGTGCAGATGCTCGGCGGTACGCCCGAGCAGGCGCTCGACGCCAGTTCCATCGCGCTGAGTAACCTGCTGGGCCTCGTTTGTGACCCCGTCGGTGGCCTCGTGGAGGTGCCCTGCCAAAACCGCAACGCCATCGGCGTGGCAGCGGCCTTTAGCTCGGCACAACTCGCCCTCGCAGGCATTAAGAGCCTGGTGCCGTTTGACCAGATGGCACATGTCATGCTCTCGGTGGGTCACGCGTTGCCGGCCACGCTGCGCGAGACGGCAAAGGGCGGCATCGCGCAGGCTCCGGCCGCGCTTTCGGCCTGTGCAAAATGCGGGGTGTGCGGATAGCGGCAAAGAACAACTCGAAGGTGGGACAAATGTCCCACCTCTTTTGAATGCCACCGTTTCCGTACCACAAACAGCAGGGCAATCGCTATAATGCAAGCCCAGTAAAAACACGATGAACCGCAAGGCGAAAATCGAAGGATATGCATACGATGTCGCAAAACGATCGAACTCAACTGATTCCCGATCCGCAGCAGCCGAGCAGGCACACCGGAGGCGTTCAATCGCCGCGTCCTATCGCGCCGAGCCACGGTCAGCAGCGTAGTGCAGCAAACGCTTCCCAACGCCCGAACCAACAGCGACAGCAGCATCAACAACGTCAGCAGCGCCAGGCAAACGGCAATGCGCCCAAGCAGCCCCCCACGCACGCTCGAGGCGATCGCGGCCCCGCGCGCAAGCCCGCCGAGAACAATAAGTCGGGCAAAAAGACAACGCTCTTTGTCGTCCTTGGTCTAATCGTCATTGTCTATATCGTAGGCGTCGTAGCGTTTTCGCAGGTAGCCTACCCCAACACCACCATCGCCGGCGTCGACGTCTCGTTCTCCAACGCTTCGTCTGCCGCCACCAAGGTCAACTCGGCATGGAAGCACTATAAGCTCACCGTGACAGGAGATGACTTTAGCTGGACCTATCAGCCCGAGTCCGATGAACCCATCGTCGACGGTGAAGCTGCTGCAAAAGAAATCATCAACCACAACGAAGCCTTTATTTGGCCGGTCCGCCTTGTGGAATCCTTAAGCGGCAAGACCAAAACAACTGCTACCTCCAACGAAGTCGATCTTGATCAAGACGTCGACCTGTCCATGCTCTCCGACACCTTTGACCAAAAGAAGTTTGAGGAGGACCTGGGCGCCGCTATCGACGAGTTTAACGAGGGCCGTTCGGGCACGTTCGAGGCCAATAGCTCCTATGACGAGCAGGCCGGCAAGTTTACCGTCGAGAAGGCGCGCTCCAACGAAAAAATCAACCGCGAGCATGTCATTAAGTATGCCGAGCTCGAGCTTTCCTCGCTGGCCGAGACCGTAGATCTTTCCAAGCTCGGCAACGATGCCTATGAACCGCTCAATGGAACGCTGACCGATGATCAGATTCAGGCCGCATGCGATGCCGCCAACAACTTCCTGGGCGTCAACGTGACCCTCAAGCTCAACGGCGAGGATGCCGGAAAGGTCGACGGCAGCTCCGTGTTGCAGTGGATCAGCTTTGCCGATCCGGCCAACCCCACGCTCGATACGTCGCAGATCAGTAGCTGGGCAGCCGAGCTCGCCAACGGCTTTAATACCGTGGGCTCCACTCGTTGGTGGACGCGCGCCGATGGCAAGCAGTGCGCCGTCGAAGGCGGCGACTTTGGTTGGTCCATCGACAGCAGCTCGCTCGCCAAGCAGGTCGAGGACGCCATTAACAACAAGCAGACCGGCGAAATCGAGATCAAGTACTCCCAGAAGGCCGACACCTTTACCGCAAAGGGAGAGCCCGACTGGAAGGCATACATCGATGTCGATCTGTCCGAGCAGCACGCGCGCTACTACGACGAGAACGGCAATATCGTGTGGGAGGCCAACTTTATTTCCGGCAAACCGGGCGAAGACGCCACCCCCGAGGGCGTGTGGCAGATCAACAGCAACGACGGCGGCAGCACCCTGATCGGAGCCAAGGACCCCGAGAACGGTAAACCCAAATATGAGAGCCCGGTGAGCTACTGGATGCCGTTTGAGGGCAACATGATCGGCTTCCACGACGCCACCTGGCAAAACGACAAGAGCTTCGATAATGCCGAGTCGTACAAGTGGTGCGGCAGCCACGGTTGCATCAACCTGCGCCTGGCCGACGCCAAGGCACTTCACGACTGCATCAAAGTCGGCCTGTGCGTGGTTGTCCACTCGTAGTGCAACGCGCGCATTCCTACAACGTGGAACCGCTGCGACCAATATAACAGTTCCGAAAGAAACCATCCCATGCGCCCGCCCCAACCGGTGGGCGCATATAATTATCGAGATTCTTTCTATAAAGGAGACGCTATGCCGAATGTCCCCACGATCACCCCGGGCCCAGATGATACCGAGAACACGCCCGAAGGTGCCACCGAAACGATTCCTCTGATTACAAACGTACATGCCGATAAGCAGAACGGACGCGCGAACGATGCGGCCGAGATTTCCGATGAAGAGGCATACGCCAAGCTCAAGGCAAAACGTGCCGAACGTCGGCGCAAAAAGCTGATTCGACGCGGTATTGCCGCCGGCGTCGTGGGCGCCATCGCGCTCATTGCCATTGTCGCAACCCTGGTTATCAATGCGCAGCCACAGGGCGCTAGCGAGCCTGTGACCGACATGGTGACCGAGGGCACGTTTACCACAACGCTCGAGGCGAAAGGCCAGCTCAAACCCATTTCGTCCTCAGTGGTCTCCCCTTCTGTCGACGGCACGGTCGATTCGATCAAAGTTCAGCCGGGCCTATCCGTTAACGAGGGCGACGTGCTTATGACCATTAAAAACGACGAGCTCGATCGCAACGTTGCCGAGGCGCAACGTGCAGTTGCAGCCGCTCAGGAAGACCTCGCCAACGCGCAGAAAGCCGCAGCTGCCGCGCAGGCCACCCCAACGACGGACGTCGAGGGAGCTTCCGCCGCAGCGGCAGGCGCCCCCACTGCGTCCGGCGACACGAACGCCGTATCTGCCGCGCAGCGCAGCCTCGCAACGGCCCAGGCAAACCTCGATCAGGCGAACGCCAAGGCCGCCGGCCGTACGGTTACAGCACCGAGTTCGGGCAGAATCGTGGAGCTCAACGCCAAGGTGGTCGCCACGGTAACAGGCGGCATGATCATGGGCGAAAGCGATACGAGCGGCGGCAAGCAGTGCATGCAGATCGCCGACCTATCCAAGATGAAGGTGACCGTGCAGGTGGGCGAAAAGGACATCGCCAAGATCGCCGTTGGGCAGAGCGCCAACGTCACGTATCCCGCGTTTCCCGATATCGTGAGCCAGGGCACCGTCACGGCTATCGCGTCGGTGGCAAACTCCGACGCCGCCAACGGCGGCGGCAGCGTGACCTTTAACGTCGACATCCTCATCGAGGCGCCCGACGCGCGCCTGAAGCCGGGCATGACGGCCGAGGTATCGGTGGTGACCGAGCAGCTCGACGACGTGGTGATGGTGCCGACGATGGCGCTCATGACCGAAGACGGCGAACACTATTACGTCGACGTGGCGACTGATGACGAGGGCAAGCAAACCCGTCGCGTGAAGGTGACCGTCGTGACGCAAAACGACAACGAAGCCGTAGTCGGCAAGACACAGATCAAGCGCGACGACCAGGGCAACGAGATCAACCCTGACGTGCCGGTTACCAAGCTGCGCGATGGCGACACCCTCGTCATGGACACCGGAGCGGACGCAACGGCTGACGGCGGCTACAGCGCGGATTCGGGCAGTATGACTGCCGATGAGGACATGTAATGCGTCCCGTTATCGACATTCGCAACGTGCACCGCATCTTTGAGAGCGAGGCAGGTTGCGCCCACATCCTGCACAACGTGAGCCTGGCGGTAAATCCCGGTGAGTTCGTGGCCATTACCGGCCCCTCGGGCTCGGGCAAGTCGACGCTCATGAACATCCTAGGCTGCCTGGATAAGCCGACAGCGGGCGACTACTACCTGCAAGGGCTCAACGTGGCCGAGCTCGATGATGACGAGCTCACCGAAGTTCGCGCCCTGAGCATTGGCTTTGTCTTTCAGAGCTTCAACCTGCTGCCGCGCCTGTCGGTTATCGAAAACGTCATGCTGCCGCTGGCCTACACCAATGTGCCCCGTAGCCAGCGCGAAATGCGCGCCGTGCACGCGCTGCAGGCCGTCACGCTGCCCGTCGACCACTGGGACCACCGCATATCCGAGCTCTCGGGCGGCCAGATGCAGCGCGTCGCCATCGCGCGCGCCCTCGTCAATGACCCGCCCATAATTCTTGCCGACGAGCCGACGGGAAACCTGGACTCCGCGACTGGAGCGCTTGTGATGGAGACCTTCCATAAGCTCCAGAAGCGCGGCAAAACCATCGTTCTCATCACACACGACCCCAGCATCGCCGCCGAGGCCGACCGTGCCGTGACCATCCGCGACGGTCGCATTCACGACGGCGCGTATATTCCACATGCACCGCGGACCCTGCGCAGCGCCGTAGATAGCCTGCCCATGATTTCCGCCTCCGCCAACCCGCCGAAAGGAGCGGTGGCATGAGCGCCCGCGATCTCATCCAGGAAGCCCTTCACTCGCTCGAGGCCAACAAGGGGCGCAGCCTGCTCACCATCCTGGGCATTGTCATCGGCATCGCCTCGGTTATCGCCATGACTTCGCTCATCGGCGGCATCCAAAACAGCCTGGTCAACAGTCTGGGCCTCAATGCGGCACGCATGGTGCAAATCTATTCGTCGCAAGAACTCACCGAGTCGGACATCGAGAAGCTTCAAAAACTGGTGCCGCAGATAGAGCAGATCGGCATTGTCGACAGCGCCTATACCGAGTACAAGACCGGCGATAAAAGCTATACCGTCATGGCACAGGGTGTCGATAGCGACATGCTCGACGCCGTGGGTGCCAGCAAGCTCGTTGCGGGGCGCACCTATTCCCAGGCCGAGTCCCAATCAGGCTCGCGCGTGGCGCTCATCAGCCGCGGCGGCGCCGATCAGCTGTACGGCAACGAACAGGACGCACTGGGGAAAACCATCAAGGTGTCCAACGGCGAGGTGCAGATTGTAGGCGTGATTGATGGCGGCAGCGACTCCATGGGCTCGCTCACGCTATACATGCCGCGAGAGACCATTGCCGGGCTGTTCGGTGACGAGAATCCCTCGTTTCCCAGCGTGACCGCACTCGCCGCCGAGGGCACCGATATGGATGAGCTTTGTAAGGCCATCGAGTCCAAGGTACGCGCGATGAAGGGCATCGCGGAGGAGGATGAGTACGACAGTGTATCGGCGACATCCATGAAAAGCGCCATCGATGCACTCAACTCCTTTATGGGCGCGTTCTCGCTCATCATGGGTGCTGTCGCCAGCATCTCGCTGCTTGTCGGCGGTATCGGCATTATGAATATGATGCTTACCAACGTAACGGAGCGCATTCGCGAGATCGGCATCCGCCGCGCTCTGGGCGCCAGTCGTCGCGATATCACCGCGCAGTTTTGGCCGAGTCTTCGGCGCTGTGCGTCACCGGCGGACTGTTGGGTGTCCTGATTGGCTATCTGCTGGCATGGGGACTCACGTTCTTTGCCGCAAGCTCGGGCATCATGAGCGAGTTTGGAGCCACCGGGACGATCACGCCAAGCTTCTCCATTACGACAGTGTTGATCGCGTTTGCCGTATCGGTCGGCATCGGCGTAATCTTTGGCTTCTACCCCGCTCGCCGCGCAGCAAAGCTCGACCCGGTGGAGTGCCTACGCTACCAGTAAGCCACCACCAACAAGTTGCGGTGAATTATGGACTGAATATGCTATCTAGCAGCAAAAACAGACACTATTTCACCGCAACTTATTGAAGGGCTGCTTGCGCCAGTTCCGTGCGTCGTCCTCGAGCTATTGGCGGATGACGGTCTTGTACGGTTCGAGCTTGCTCGAGGCGCTCCTCCTCGCGGGCGGGAGGGCACGCAGGCGCGGCGAGCGCCTAGCGCGCGAACTCCCGTAAGAGCGCGTCTTCCACTTCCCGAAGCGAAAGGGCCCCGTCTCCCTCGGCGGGACGGGTGACCACGATGCAGTGCGCTCCCGCGTCGCGCGCGGCGGCGAGCTTCTTGGCCGTGCCGCCTACGGTTCCCGAGTCCTTGGTCACAAGCCACTGGGCGCCCACCTGCCGAAGCATCGCCTCGTTGAGCTCGCGGGTGAAGGGTCCCTGCATGCCGATGACGTGCGACGGCGAAAACCCCGCGTCGATGCACTTCGTTATAGCACCGGGCAGCGGGAGCACACGCACGAAGAAGCGCTCCGCGAAATCGGCGACACGCGTGTAGGGAGCAAGCTCCTTGCTCCCCGTCGTGAGAAGCGCGCGACCCGTGTTCTCGGAGAGAAAGCGCGCCGCGCAGGCGATCGACGCGACCGGCACGACGCCTTTGGGCAGCGCCTCGGCCGGGCGCGCAAGGCGCAGGCATCGTGCACCCACGGCGAGCGAAGCGGCCCGGATGTTGCCGCTTGCGAGCGTAGCGAAGGGGTGCGTGGCATCGACGACGATGCGCGCGCCGGAAAGCTCGAGCTCCATGTCGGCCTCGTCGAGCCTGCCCGCATGCACCTCGATGCCCGAAAGCTCGCCCAAAAGCTCGCCTCCGTACTCGGTTGCCGCGTAGGCACGGGCAGGGATGCCCGCCCCGCACGCCCATTCGCACAGAAGACGGCCCTCGGTGGTGCCGGCGAAGATGCGCAGCGCCGGCGCGGATGCGGGCGCCGTCACTTCGGGCCGCCTGGGCGCGTGATCTGGTAGAGCAGCGCGTTCATAATGGCGGCCGCCACGGTCGAGCCGCCCTTGCGACCCCTCGCGACGATGGCCGGCACGCGTCGCGCAAGTAGCTCCTCTTTCGCCTCGACCACGTTCACAAACCCGACCGGCACCCCAACGACGAGCGCGGGCGCGATCTTCCCCGCGTCCATGAGCTCGGCGAGGCGCAGAAGTGCTGTCGGAGCGTTGCCGACGGCCACGATGAGCGGACCCTCGATGCCGCAAGCTTTGTCCATGCTCGCAACGGCGCGAGTCGTGCCCGCGGCGCGCGCAGCCGCGGCGACATTAGGGTCGGCCATATAGCACACGGCCTTGCAGCCGAGCTTCGCGAGCGCGGGCTTGCTTATGCCTGCGAGCGCCATATTCGTATCGGTGAGCACCGTGGCCCCTGCGCGCAGTGTGTCGAGCGCACAGTGCGCGGCGCCATGGGTGAACACGAGGGAATCGGCGTACGAGAAGTCGGCAGTGGTGTGGATGACGCGCTTCACGACGGGCTCTTCAAGCGGCGGGAACGTGCGACCGCCGAGCTCTTCGGTGATGATCTCGAAGCTGCGCCGCTCGATGTCGCCAGGCGCCATCTCCTTGGAATCCATCTAGTACTCCACTCCTTCCCTTGCACCTATCCCCTGAGCGTAGGGGTGTTTCTCGCACCGCATCTCGGTTATGTAGTCGGCCTTCTCCACGATCTTGCGGGAAGGCGCGCGCCCGGTGAGCGCTACTTCGACGCCGCGCGCGGACATATCGAGCGCGCAGTCCACGAGTGCCTCGTCGACAAGCCCCTTCGAAAGCGCGTCGAGCGCCTCGTCGAGCACGAGCAGCCCCTCCTGCGCGCCCTCGAGCTCGGCGAGCGCGGAAGCGAGGTTCCCATCGTGCAGCTCGCACGTCGCGGCAAGTTCTTCCGGTGTCATCGACCAGGTAAACTTGTCCGACGCCTTCCCCGCGAACACGGGCACGCCGAAATGCTCGGCGAGCAGGCGCGCCTCCCCGCTTTCGCTGTCTTTCAGGAACTGCACGACGACGACGCGGCGGCCTGCGGCGAGCATGCGAAGGGCGAGGCCCATCGCCGCCGTGGTCTTGCCTTTGCCGTTGCCATGATACACGTGGATCATACGCCCTCCTCGATAATGCGGTAGACATACTCCATGTCGAGCGCTCCGCGCACGACGTCAGCCAGGCGGTCGAACTCGCGCGCACGGTGATCGGCCGCGGACGCCGCGCCCGCAGCACCCACGACGTTCTCAGGCAGGCCGCGCATGAGCGCGAGCGAGCGTGCGAGGGCGAGCGCCACCCGCGGTTCGTCGAACAAGCCGTGGAGATAGGTTCCGAACACGTTTCCGCAGGCCGCGCCTTCTGGTTTGCCGCCAATCGTGCCCGCATGGGCGCAGGAGACGGTCGTTTCGCCGTCGTGAATCTCGTACCCGCGCGCCGTCATGCCGTTCCACACCGAGAACGCGCCTTGGGCGCCCGTGATGCGCAGCTCCGACTGGGCGAGGCGCTTTTCCTCCTTGAACACCGTACTTGCAGGGATGAGCCCGAGCCCGCGCGCGGTGCCAGCGCCTTCCCTGCCGTGCGGGTCGGAAAGCTCGTCTCCCAAAAGCTGGTAGCCTCCGCATATGCCGAGCACCGGCGTGCCCGCGCCCGAAAGCGCGCGTACACAGGCTCCAATGCCGCTAGCCGCAAGCCAGCGCGCGTCGTCGAGCGTGGTCTTCGAGCCGGGGAGCACCACCAGGTCGGGTCGGCCCAGATCGGTCGTAGAGGAAACGTAGCGCACGCCCACGCCGGGCACGCGCGAAAGCGGGTCGAAGTCGGTGAAGTTCGACAGATGCGGAAGGCGCACGACGGCGACGTCGATGACGCCGCGCGCCTCGCGGGCAGATAGGCGCGGCGCGAGCGAGTCCTCGTCGTCCAGGTCGAGCGTAAGATACGGCACGACCCCCACGACGGGAACCCCGCACATCTTCTCGAGCGGGGCCAAACCCGGGCGCAGGATTTCCACATCGCCGCGGAACTTGTTCACCACAAGCCCCCGCAAAAGCGCGCGATCCTCGGGCGAAAGGAGCGCGACCGTGCCGTAGAGCTGGGCAAACACCCCGCCTGGATCGATGTCGCCCGCGAGCAGCACGGGGGAGGACACGGCGCGCGCAAGCCCCATGTTGACGATGTCGTTTTCGGCAAGGTTGATTTCGACGGGGCTGCCGGCGCCCTCGATGACGATGACGTCGTTTTCCTCCGCGAGCGAATCGAACGACTCCAAAATCTGCGGCATGAGCGCCTTCTTTCGCGCGAAGTAGTCCCTCGCAGCGAAGGCTCCCTGCGCCTTGCCGGCAACGATGAGCTGGCTTCGGTGGTCGCTTTCGGGCTTGAGCAGGATGGGGTTCATACGCACGTCGGGCACGATGCCACACGCCTCGGCCTGCATGATCTGGGCGCGCCCCATCTCGAGCCCGTCGGCCGTGACACCGCTGTTGAGCGCCATGTTCTGGCTCTTGAAGGGAGCCACGCGCAGGCCGTCCTGCGAAAGCACACGGCACAGCCCCGCCGCAAGCAGGCTCTTCCCCGCGTTCGACATGGTGCCCTGGATCATGATGGGCTTCGCCCTACCCACGGGTATCGACCTCCTTCGTCGAGACTCGGCCATACGCGCCCGCCATAGCGCCGCTGCAAGAAGCGCCGCCCCGTTTGTCGGGTTCGCCTTCGCCCGATGCGCCTTCCGCCCGAAGCGCGCGGCCGAACGCCATCGCAAGCCGGGCATTCTCCTTGCGCGTGCGCACCGCGACGCGGCACCAAAAACGGGACAGTACCGAAAACGAGTCGCACGTGCGGACCAAAACCCCCTGTTTATACAGGCGCTCGGGGATGTCTTTCGCCGGTGTCCGGACTAAAAGGAAGTTCGCATCCGACGGCACGACGGAAAGCCCGAGCGAGGAGAGCTCGTGGGAAAGCCACGCTCGCTCGCCCGCCAATACATCGCGCGTGCGCGAGACGTATTCGACGTCTTCCAGGGCGGCGATACCCGCGGCCTCGGCGACCGAGGAGACGGGCCACGCCTGCCCCGCCCGGCGAATCCCCTCGAGGAGTTGGGCGTTTCCGCTGATCAGATATCCTAACCGCAACCCCGCCATTCCGTAGAGCTTGGTGAATGCGGAGAGCACGGCCACATGGCGCGAACACGCGGCGCGTGCGGCCACGCTCCTTTCGCGGGCGTCGGGCGCAAATCCGAGGAAGCACTCGTCCACGACGAGCAGCGCGCCCACCTGCTCGCAGCGGCAAGCCGCGGCATCGATCACGCGGGGGTCGACGAGGCGCCCCGTCGGGTTGTTCGGATTGCAGAGGTATGCCACGTCTCCCGGCCCCTCAATCGCGCGGGCGAAGGAGGCGGGCACGTCGAAGTCGTCCGCTTCGGAGAGCGGGAACTCCTGCACGCATGCGCCGTAGTACGATGCCGCCTCCGCATATTCAGAGAACGTCGGCGCGCACACGACGATGCGTTTCGGGCGCACCGCCGCGGCGAGTCGCCAGATGATGTCGGACGCGCCCGCGCCGCAGACGATAGTATCTTCGGGAATGCCCTGGGCGCGCGATAGGGCGCGAACGAGGGCGAGGCTTTCCCTATCGGGGTAGGCGTCGATTCGAGAAAGCGCCCTGCAAGCTGCGGCGACGGCGCGCGGCGAGGGGCCTGCCGGATTCACGTTCACCGAGAAGTCGATGAGGTCGGAGGCGCCTCCTTCGCAAGCGATGCCGAGCGATTGCGAGCTGCCCCCATGCGTACGGGCGCGCAGGATTCCCCCGGCAGCCCGGAGCGCGGCGTGGTCTTCCCTCATGCCATCGCCCCCACGGCGAGCACGACCGCCGCGCGCGCGGCGCCGAAGACGACGAGCGCGCATACGGACGCGGCGAGCATGAGCCTTGTCGCCCGGGCGATATCGCCCCACTCGATTTCGCGGGACGCGTCGCCTATCGTCGGTTTCTCAACGAGCTTGCCGAAATACACCGCGGGTCCTGCCAGGCGCAGCCCGAGCGCGCCCGCGCACGCTGACTCGGTCTGCGCCGAGTTGGGGCTCGCATGGCGACGCCTGTCGCGGCGCCAGATGCGCGCCGCCCCGCGAGCATCGAGCCCGACGATCGGGCACACGGCGATCATGAGCAGGGCCGATAAGCGCGAGGGAATCCAGTTCACCGCATCGTCGAGGCGCGCCGAGGCGCAGCCGAAGTCGATGTAGCGCTCGTTTTTGTAGCCCACCATGCTGTCGAGCGTGTTCACCGCCTTGTACGCCATGCCCAAGGGCGCACCCCCGATCATAAGGTAGAAAAGCGGCGCGATGACGCCGTCGCTCGCGTTCTCCGCCACCGTTTCCACGGCGGCGCGCGCGACGCCCTGCTCGTCGAGAACAGACGTGTCGCGTCCCACGATGAGCCCGACGGCTTCGCGCGCCGCGACAAGGCCGCCCTTCGAGAACGCGCGGGCCACGGCCAGGCTCTGGCGGCGCAGCTCGCATGCCGCGAGAATCTGATAGCTCGCCCATGCCTCGGCCACGAAGCGCAAGCCGGAGTGAACCATGCCGCAAAGATGCAGGATTCCCCAGGTCAAAAGTCCACACGCAAGCGGAAGCGCCACGGCGAGCACAAGCCCTGCGGCGCGCGTGCCCGCGGGCGTTTGCGGGAATGCGCCCCGCAGGCGGCCTTCGGCCCACGTGATCGCGCGCCCCATGGCGACGACGGGATGGGGAAGCCAGCGCGGGTCGCCGAAGGCAAGGTCGGCCGCGAACCCGGCGGCGACGGCAAGAATCGTCATCACCGGGCATCGCCCCCCGAAGCGGGGCGAACGTCGCGAAGGCAGCGCCCATCCCAGGTGGCGGCCCATGCGCCGCCCGGCTCGGTATGCACGTCGAAGTATTCCATTTTCGGGACAGCAAGCTCGGAAAGCAGCGCTTTCACGGTACCCGCGTGAACGACGAAGACGGCGCGCCCACTCCCCTGGGCGCGCTCCGATTCGCACGCCTCCCGAAACGCCGCGACGACGCGGCGGGTGAAATCGCTCTTGCCCTCGCCATGCGGGCAGCGCGTCTCGCACCAGGAGTCTACCCAGGCGCGGTAGCGCGCATCCTCTTTAAGCTCGGCGGCGCTTCGCCCCTCGAAGTCACCGAAATCCATCTCGCGCAGACCGGGGCATGCCATAAGCTCCGCATTCGGGAAGAGGATGCGTGCCGTCTGGTCGGTGCGGGCCATGCCACTCGTGATAACACGGAACACGTCACGATCGCACGCGAGCTCGCGCAAAACGCGCTCGCCCGCGCTCGACAGGGGCTCGTCGGTGCCCGCCCCGCTGTAGCGATGGTCTTCCGTGCCCGCCGTGGCACCATGGCGCACGAAGACGACTTCCAAAGGCGCGCCCGCGCCCTGCGTCCCTCGAGGCGCATCGGCAAGGTTTCCTTTGATGACCTGGGGAATCCCGCACGTCATGCGCACGACGACGTCGGCGCGCGCAGCAAGCGCGCATCCCAGGCGCCCCGCGCGCTCGCGCCATTGGGCGTCTTCCGCACGCATGGGGACGACCCCCGAGCCGACCAAGGGCAGAATCACTGCGTCGAAGCCGATCAGCCGCTCGAGCGCCCGGTCAGCGTCGAGCGCGCGTACGAGTTCCTCAGCACGGTACGCGACACGGCCGGCAAAAGCCGCGGGCACGCCGCCCTCCGCAAGCTGCGCCGCGTCGACGAAATCGTCCGCCGCGAACCCGAGCTTTTCGCGCACGAAGGTCCTCTTCCCCGAATGCGCGCCACCTACCACGAGAATCATAGGAGCATACCCCCCGCCACCAGCATGGCAAGCATCGCGAGCTCGGCCCATTGCAGAAACCATCCGGCCAAATCCCCTGTCACCCCGCCGAAGCGGGACAGGGCAACATGACGGTACCACGCGAGCGCCAAAAGCCCCGCCACCGCCATAAGGGCGCCGACGGCCTGAGCGCACGCAACCATCCCTGCAGCCGAAGCCGCAGCGAAAGCGCAAAGCGGCACGACGATCGCCGCGCGCTTCTTAGCAGGCGAGAGTCCCGCGGCCATGCCGTCCGCCCGCGCGGCAGGCCAGCATTCTACGGCGAGCCCCGAAAGCGCGCGGGAGAACACGAGCGAGCACAGAAGCGCGAGGAACGCCCCCGCCGTAAGCGGCATCGCGGTGAACAGGGAAAACTGCAGAATAAGGTACACAACAACACCGATGACCCCGAAGGCGCCCGCCCGCGGGTCGTGCATGATCTCGAGCTTTCGCTCGCGCGGGGCCCAACTTGCAAGCGCATCGGAGGTGTCGCAGAGCCCGTCTAGGTGGATGCCTCCCGTCACCGCCACAGGCAACGCCGCGAGCACGGCCGCGACGATGGTCGCGGGTACGCCGAGCAGGTTCGCCACGTACCCCCACGCCGTCATGAGGAAGCCTTCCGCAAGGCCCACCAGGGGAAACGCGGCAAGCGCATGGGTTGATCCGAAATCGGTCCAGGCCGATTTCGGGACGGGGACGCGCGAGAACGTTCCGAACGCCGCGCCGATTGCCTCTGCTATCTTCACCTTGTAGGTCCTTCGCCTTTCATCCACACGGGAATCCCGCATACCACTTCGACTGCGCGGTCGGCCAGCGCCACCACACCCGCGTTCACGCGCGCGAGCGCGCGCCTCCACGCCTCGGTCCCCTCATCGTAGCGCATCCCATCGGCGAACACGTCGACGGTGACCACCACCGTATACGCAGCGGCCTGAGCGAGCCGCTCGATGCCTCCGAGCACCTCGCGCGCCGCAGCGTCGGGGTCACGTGGGGACAAGCCGCCTTCCGCGAAGAGCTCGTTCGCAACCAGGTTGCCCACGTCCTCCAAAAGAAGCGTGCAGCCGCGCGGAAGCCCGGACGCTGCGGCGCCCACGTCACGCGTGCGCTCGAGGGTGGAAAACCCCTTGCCCTCTCGCAGCGCCCGATGGCGCGCGATGCGGCGGGCACCCTCTTCCCCGAAGGGCTCCATCGTTGCCAGGTACACGCGGGGGCCGTCGTGCCCGAGGCACAGGGACTCGGCATAGGCGCTCTTGCCGCTCGCGGCGGCGCCGATGACGAGCGTCACCGTCATTTCCCAGCCTCGAAATGCTCGTAAGCAGCCATGCCAGTCGCCGTGAACGTCTTCCCATCCCGGTACACGCGCAGCGCCGAATCCAGAAGGGGCAGAAACGCCATGGCGCCCGCGCCCTCGCCCAAATGCATGCCCGCGTCGAGGGGTGCCTTAATGCCGAGCTCGCGAAGGAGCTCCTGGCTTGCGGGTTCGCTTGATGCGTGGGTGCCCACGAAGTAGCCCAAGGCATTGGGGCACAGGCGCGCCGCGCACAGGGCCGCCGTGCAGGATATGACCCCGTCGAGGAGCGCCGGCGCCTTCGAGGCCGCGGCCCCCAGGTAGAAGCCGCACATCGCCGCGATGTCGAAGCCGCCCACCTTCGAGAGCACGTCGATCGGGTCGGCAGGATCGGGCGAGTTCGCGTCGATAGCGCGCTCGACCACGTCGCGCTTGCGCGCGAGCGAGGCGTCCGAGAGCCCCGCGCCGCGCCCGACGAGGCTCCGCGCGTCCGCCCGGATGAGCACTGCGGCCACCGCCGCCGAGGTGGTCGTGTTGCCGATGCCCATCTCGCCCGCGGCGAGAAGGCGCACGCCGGCGCGGACAAGCCCGCACGCGACGGCGATTCCGACATCGATCGCGCGCACGGCCTCATCGCGAGACATGGCTAAGCCGCGCGCGATGTTGCCGCTCCCCCGCCGTACGTTCGCGCGCACCATGCGCGCGTCTTCTATGCCCCGGGCCATACCCACGTCGACGGGCACGACCTCGGCACCCGCGAACGCCGCCATGCGGCAGGCGCTCGTGGCCCCCTCGCACATGTTGCGCGCGACGGCTCGCGTCACGTCTTGCCCGCTTTGCGACACGCCTTCGGCAACGACCCCGTTGTCGGAGAAGAATACCGCGAGCGCACGGGGAAACTCGGCAACCTCGGCGCTCCCCTGAGCTGCGGCGATACACGCGACGGCGTCTTCAAAGTCGCCCAATCCCCCCAAGGGGTGCGCGATGGAGTCCCACGCGGCGTACGCGGCGGCGCGGGCGCACTCGTCTGCGGGCGCGATCCGGGAGAGAGCGGCTTCGAGCACGGCGCCCGGCGCCGACGAGAACGCGCGCTCGACTTCCTCGCGGATGCAGGCAAGCGCGGTTTCGGTTGCTTCAGCCATGCCGTCTCCTCTCTGCGAACGACGCCGCGGCAGACGCGAACGCGCGCGCAACGTCGGGGTTCGCAGGATAGTACACATGCGGGAAGCCCGCAACCAGGGACGGGGTGGTCGTCATGCACGGCCAGCCCTTGTCGCGCCGGGGCTTCTGCGCCCAGAAGTCGCCGCCCGGGCAGGTAGACTGCCAGTAGTGGAACTCGTGCGCGCGGATGCGTGTGCCGCGCGGCCCGTAGAGCCCGTCGCGTTGGGAAGTGAGCTCCACGTACCCGAAATGGGACAGCCTTTCCCCGTTCTCGCTTGCGCCCTCAAGGGCGCCCGCAACAGGCCAGCGCCGCCCCTCGCTATCGGAGATTTCGCGCTGCAGGTACAGAAACCCACCGCATTCGGCGACCGTCGGCATGCCGGATTCCACCGCGCGCCGCACCGCCTCGCGCATCGGCGCGTTCTCGGAGAGCTGCCGCGCATGGAGCTCCGGGTAGCCGCCTCCCAGATAGAGGGCGCTTGTCCCCCGGGGCAACTCGCTATCACACAGAGGGCTGAAAAAGGCCAGCTCGCAACCCAGGTCCTCGAGCACGCGCAGGTTCTCCTCGTAGTAGAACGAGAACGCCTCGTCACGCGCGACGGCGACGATGGGCCGCGCTCCCGCGATCGGCTCCAACCGGTAAGGTTCCTCGCGGATATCGGGTGCCGTCGTCGCTATTTCGAGCAAGCGGTCGACGTCGACGCTCTTTTCCACCAGCTCGGCCATCTTGTCGATGCGCGCGGAGAGCTGCTCGACCTCGTCGGCGGTCACAAGCCCCAGATGCCGGCTTTCGAGCGAGAACGCCTCGTCGGCGGGGATATTCCCCAAAACCGCGACGCCCGTGTGCTTCTCGATCGCAGGCGCCGCGTAGGCGCAGGCACCGGCGCTCGTCTTGTTCAGCACGACACCGCGCACATTCGCACAAGGCAGGAACTCGGCGATGCCGCGGATTACGGCGGCGAGCGATAAAGACGCCCCGCGCCCGTTCACCACTAAAACGACCGGCGTTTCCGTGTCGCGCGCAACCTGGTAGCTGCTCGCGTCGGCCACGCCGGGCGCCATGCCGTCGTAGAAGCCCATGACCCCCTCGAGCACCGCGACATCCGCGCCCGCGGCGCCGCGTGCGAGCAGGGCGCGCAGCGTCGGGGCGTCGGTGAAGAAGCCGTCTAAGTTGCCCGAGCGCGCACCCACGACGCGGCGATGAAAGAGCGGGTCAATGTAGTCGGGGCCGCATTTGAAGGCCGCGCATGCAAGGCCGCGGCGCGCGAGCGCGCGCAAGAGCGCGCACGTAACGACCGTCTTGCCGCTCCCGCTCGAGGGCGCAGCGACCATGAAGCGCGGGATGGTCGTGCTCACCGGACGCCGCCTTCCCCACCTGCACCGCGCGCGCTGACGAGGAACACGGGGTTTTGCGCCTTCATAAGATGGTGCGAGCCTACAGCCTCGCCGCGGGCGGCCGACACCTGGCACGCCTCGAACCCCTTAAAGCGCGAACCCGAGAGGAGCGTGCAAGCCTCGGTGAGCGTCTCAACGGTGACGCATGGCACGCACAGGCGAACCTGGGAGTTCTTCTCGAGCGCCGCCTCCACGATGGAGGGAAGCTCGCCCGCGCTCCCACCGACGAAAACGGCGTCGGGGACGGGCAGTTTCGCGAGCGCTTCGGGGGCGACACCGGGGACCGCATGCACGTTGCCGCACCCGAATGCATCCGCGTTCTCCCGGATGAGCCGCACGCCGGCCGCGTTGCGCTCGACCGCCCATACCGACCCCGCTCGCGCGACGAGCGCCGCTTCGATCGACACGCTCCCCGTGCCGGCGCCGACGTCCCACACGGTGTCAGTCGCGGTAAGGCGCAGCTTTGCGAGCGCGACGGCGCGCACCTCCTGCTTGGTCATGGGAACGTCGCCGCGGATGAAGAGCTCGTCGGGAATGCCCGAGGAAGCGTACGGCCAGCGGGAGCTCGCGGCGCGGGATGCGCCCGCAGAGTCCGCCACGGAAGAAGCCGACGCGGGCGCCTCGGAGGCTGCGCTAGAGCCCGCAGGCGACCCGGCGCCGCCTGCGAAATCGATAAGCATCACGTTCAAGTCGTCGAACGTCTGACCTGTGATTTCACTTGCGGTCGCGCAGGTGATGCGCTCGCCGGGGTACGACAGGCGCTCGGCCACCGTCACGCACGCGTCCCCGAAGCCCGCCTGCACAAGCTCGCCCGAAAGCCGCGAGGGATCTTCCCCGCCCGACGTGACGAGGAAGAGCTCACCTGCGCGCTCGGCCTCGGGCACGATGTCGCACGCCACGCCGTGAGCGCTCGCGAAGCGCCAATCCTGCCATGGACGCGCGAGGCGCGCGGCGAGATACGACGCTGAGCTTATGCCGGGAATGACGCGCACGTCCACCTGCGCGTCGTCGGAGAGCGCCTCAACCAGGCGGCGCGCGCCGCTGAACAGCCCCACATCGCCCGTCATCACGACCACGGCGCGCTGCCACGACGCCGCATCGGTGAGCGCGGCGACGATGTCCGCCGTCTTCACGAGCTCGCATCTCACCACGTCGGGCGGCACGTCGATGCCGACAAGCGCGCGATGAGCGCCGATGACCACGTCGGCGATGTCGATCGCGTCGAGCGCCGCGCGCGAGAGCAAGTCGGGGTTTCCGGGCCCCACCCCGATGATCGTTACCTTTCGCATGGAATCTCCCGATACCCGCGCGGCGTGACCATACGGCCGCCTACGCGCTTCGTGCCCGCGTTGCCGACGAACACGGTGGTGAACATGTCGGCATCGAGCTCCCCCAGCTCGGAGAGCCTGCACATGCCCGACTGCTGCCCCTCGCGCCCGATGTTGCGTACCCAGCCGCAGAGCGTGTCGGGGGCCTTCCATTCGAGCATAATCTTCGCCGCGCGCGAGAGCCTGTCGGCGCGCTTTCTGCTGCGCGGGTTGTACAAACAGATGCAGAAGTCGGCGCTCGCCACGGCGGCGAGCCTGCGCTCGATGACCTCCCACGGCGTGAGCAGGTCGGAGAGCGACACGACCGCGAAGTCGTGGGCAAGCGGGGCGCCGAGCACCGCCGACCCGCTCTGAGCCGCGGTGGCCCCGGCGATAACTTCCACGTCTACATCGGGGTAGTCCTCCGCAAGCTCCAGCACGGGGCTCGCCATGCCGTACACACCCGCGTCACCGCTGCACACGAGCGCCACGGCTTCTCCGCTCTGCGCGCGCGAAAGCGCCAGGCGGCACCGTTCGACCTCGTGCATCATCGGCGTCGCGAGATGCGCCGCGTCGGGCACGGCGGCGAGCGCGAGCTCCACGTATTTCGTGTACCCCACAACGATATCGGCCGCCTCGAGCGCGCGCCGAGCCGCAATCGTCATGCCGTCGGGGCCGCCCGGGCCGATCCCCACCACGAAGAGCTTTCCCATCACCGCTCCTTAAACGAAAGTTCGATAGTTACCTTGGAAAACGCGACGGTCACGCCGCCGTGAGCGAGCTTCGGGAAGATAAGTTTGCCCCCGTCCGCGAGCGCCGCGCGCTCGCACACGTTGTCGACCCCCACCGTCGCGCGCACGAAATCAGATGGCGAAACGCTGCCTTCGACCTGCGACAACTCCTCTGCGGAATACGTCGCAAGCGGGATATTGCGCGCGCGGCAGAAGGCGAGCAGGCCCTCCTCGTGCGCCTTCACGTCGATCGTCGCCGCCTCGCGCACGGCCGAAGGCGAGATGCCCGCCTGCCCGCACGCGAGAAGAAACGCCTCCCCGATCGCTTCGGCGCACGCACCGCGACGGCACCCTATGCCCGCAACGATGCAGGGCACGACAAGGCGAAGCGGCTCGGGCGCAGGCGCCTGCGCCCGCACACCCGCCGGCTTCCCCGTCTCACCGGCAGGCACGACCTCGCCCGTTGTCTCCGCCGCGCGAACGGACGCACCTGCATTCGCGCCAGCGAACGGCGACACGACGATATCGGCCCGAGCGCGGTCGGACGCAATGTCAACCCCCTCAGGCGGCTGTCCCGAAATCGGCATGTCGGAATAGAGCGTCACGCGCCCGCCCGAAAGCAGCCGCGCCGACACTCGCTTGATAGCCTCGGGATTCGAAACAGCAAGCCCCGCACAGCGCGCCCACGTATCCACCGCCCACACGCCGCGGACGTCGGTCGCCGTGGTGATGACGGGGATGGCCCCTACCGCGCGTGCCACAGTTTGCGCAAGCTCGATCGCACCGCCCAAATGCCCCGACAAAAGCGGGATGGCAAAGCGCCCCGCCTCGTCAATCACCACAACCGCGGGATCGGTTGCCTTCGAGGCGACATGCGGCGCGATCGCCCGCACGGCGATGCCCGCCGCGCCCACGAACAGAAGCGCGTCCGACGCTTCCCACGCGAGCGCCGTCCATGCGCGCAGGTCGGCCTTCCCCTCACCGAAACCGCGCGAAACGGAAACGTCCCAGCCAGGGTCATCTTCACCTGTCTGCGCGCAATTGGAAAGCGCGCGTGCGGTGCACTCCGCCAACGCATACCCCCTCTCAGTGAACGCTATGCAGGAAACCCTCATCTAGCGCACCACCATCGTCGAGAAGTAGCTGCCCCGATCGGGCACATCATCGAGCGAGCGGTACACGCGCTCGCCCGGAAGCCCACAGTCCTCTACAAGCTCGGCACCGTCGAAGGCGCCCTCCTCGCAAAGGAAGCGCTTCGTGTCCGCAAGCGAGCGGCGCGCCTTTATGACCACCTTCGTCCCCGGCCAGCCGATTGCGCGGCCCACCCCGTACAGCACGCCTTTACTCATACGTCGCCCCCAATTCCCCGATAACTGCATCGGCGCCCGACGTGCGGAAAAGCTCGCGGCGCTCGGCGTCGAACACGACCGCGGCGATGTCGCATGCGCCCGCCGCACGGCGGCGCAACCTGTCCTCGATTGCCGCAGCGAGCGAAGCGCGCGCAGCGTCCCCCACGCCGGCGGCCTCGATTACCTCGAGCGCCGCCGTGGTCGTGACCGACGACATGATCTCGCGCACGGTCTTCGCGCCCGCGCCGGCCAAGGCCGCGTGGGCGGCCAGAATCTCCGCGCGGCAGTCGGCGGTACGCGAATGGGTGTCCATGATGCCGCCAGCGACCTTCACTAGCTTGCCGATGTGTCCCACAAGAAGGACATTGGTGAATCCCTCGCGAACGCAGCAATCAATCGCATCGCCCACAAAGTTGGAGATGAAGACCACCGGCGCACCGTTTAGGTGGAAATGCCCCGAGATGAACTGCCCGCCGTAGTTGCCGGGCGTGAGCACGACTCCGCGCCGCCCCATAGCCGCATGCTGCCGAATCTCGAGCTCGATGCTGTCGCGCAAGGCAGCGAGGCTGCGCGGCTCGACGATGCCCGTCGTTCCCAGGATGGAGATGCCGTCCTCTATCCCCAGGTGCGGGTTAAAGGTCTTTTCGGCAAGGGCAACACCCTCGGGTACCGAAATCGTCACAGCAATATTTCCAGAAAAGCCGTGCGCGGCACACACCTCGCGCACCGCCGAAGTGATCATCGCGCGCGGCGCCGCGTTGATGGCGGCCGCCCCCACCGGCTGCTCGAGCCCGGGCAACGTCACGCGCCCCACGCCCACGCCGCCATCGACGGAAACTTCCGATTCGTGCGCGGGCACGTCCTTGCTGCCCGCAGCACCCGTGCCCGACCCCGCATGTTCCACGCGCGCGTACACGAGCACGCCGTCGGTCACATCGGCGTCGTCGCCTGCATCCTTTCGCACGGCGCACTGGGCGCACCCCTCGCCGATGCATGCATCGACCACGTCCGTCTCGACGGGCAGCCCGCCGGGGGTGACGATCGACACGTGGCCGACGGGCTTTCGTGACAAGAGCATCTCGCAGGCCGCCTTCGCCGCGAGCGCGGCGCAGCTCCCCGTGGTATAGCCGCAGCGCAGGCGGGTCGTCCCGGTATATATGTAGTGCTCGAAGGCCACGCTAGCTGCTCGCCTTCCGATACCCCGTGGCAAACGAAGGGTCGTAAAGCTTGCTGCGCTCGTACGACTCCGCTTGCGCACCGTTGTGCGCAAGCCCGCCGCGAGCTCCGAGCACGCGGCCCACCACCACGAGCGCCGTGCGGTCGATGCCCTCTCGCGCGCCCGCATCGGCGAGCGTGCCCACTGTGCAGCGCACCACGCGCTCCTCAGGCCAGGTCGCCTTGTACACGAGCGCCGCCGGCTCATCGGAGCTGCGGCCCGCGGCCAAAAGCTCGGCGGAAAGCTCGGCGAGCATACCCGAGCTCAGGAAGATGACCATAGTCGAGCCGCTTTCCGCCATGGTGCGCATGCCCTCGCCCGCGGGCATGGGGGTGCGTCCGGAAAGCCGCGTGATCACGACCGACTGGCTGATTCCTGGCAGCGTGTATTCCTGGCGAAGCGCCGCCGCGGCACCGCAAAAGCTCGACACGCCGGGCACCACCTCGTAGTCCACGCCGCGCGCGTCGAGCGCGTCCATCTGCTCCTGGATGGCGCCGTACAGGCACGGGTCGCCCGTGTGCAGGCGCACCACTTCCTCGCCCCGCGCATCTGCCGCGCACATCACGTCGAGCACTTCCTCCAAGGTCATGTGCGCGCTGTCGTAGACGATGCAGGATTCCTTGCACTCGGCGAGCAGCTCGGGGTTCACAAGGCTTCCCGCCCAAACGACCACGTCGGCCGCGCGCAGAAGGCGCGCCCCGCGCAGCGTGATAAGGTCGGCGGCGCCCGAGCCTGCGCCAACGATATGAATCATCCGAGCCTTCCCTTCCCGTTTCTCATCGCAACCGTTTACGCCGCCCTTCGCGCAGCGGGCAAAACACGGCGCCTGCGGCGGCAATCGGCGCAAATACGCAGGCAGGAGGCGCAATGCCGCCCGCCCTGGCTTTGACACGTTCACAAGTGCCCACTATCATAGTAAAAGATTCGGCAACGAGCATATGACAATCGGATAAAAGGAAATGACCGGCGCGGCGCCCGCACAGCCCGCGCTGGCTTGCGGAGGGAACCAGGTGGGAATCCTGGGCAAGGGACATTACTGTATAGGACGCGCGGGCGAACCGCCTCGCGCCCCAAGCCAGACTGCTTCGCCTTTTCCTCACGGCATCGCCGTGGCGTTAGCTCCTTGTGAACCCCGAGGGGTGCGCTTTTCTTTCGCTTGTGCCGACAAGCAACTGTCGCCGGGGGACCGGCAAACCGAGGAAAGGAAAAACCATGTCCGACCAGATGTCACGCCGCGGCTTCATGGGCGCCGCAGCAACCGGAGCCGTCGCGCTCGCCGGAGTCGCGCTCGCGGGCTGCTCCAACACCTCCGCGAGTTCCGAGAAATCGAGTGAAAAGGAGAAGGCCGTGAAGCCGGTCATCCTCGTCACGAGCTTCGGCACGAGCTACAACGACTCGCGCCACATCACCATCGGCGCCATCGAAGACGCTATCCGCGAGAAGTACTGGCAGGACTACGACATCCGCCGCGCCTTCACCGCGCAGATCATCATCGATAAGCTGAAGAAGCGCGACGGCATCACGATCGACAACATGACCGAGGCGCTCGACCGCTGCGTGGAAGACGGCGTAAAGGAAATCGTCGTGCAGCCGACGCATCTCATGGGTGGCCTGGAATACGCCGACGTGAAAGACGAGCTCGACAAGTACGCCGACAAGTTCGACAAGATCTCGCTCGGCGACCCGCTGCTCACCTCCGACGACGACTACAAGAAGGTGGCCGCCGCCATTAAGGAGAACATGGCGTCCTTCGACGACGGCAAGACGGCGCTGTGCCTCATGGGCCACGGCACCGAAGCCGATTCCAACGCCGACTATGCCAAGATGCAGGAAGTGTTCAAGAACGAGGGCTTGACGCAGTTCTTCGTCGGCACCGTCGAGGCTGAGCCGACCTGCGAGGATGTTATCGCCGCCGCGAGCGCCGCAGGGTACAAGAAGGCCGTGCTCGCGCCGTTCATGGTGGTCGCGGGCGACCACGCGAACAACGACATGGCAGACGAGACCGACCCCGACAGCTGGGCTGCAAAGTTCGTGGCCGCTGGCTTCGAAGTGACGTGCCTGCTCCAGGGTCTGGGACAGAACGCCGCGGTCGACGACATCTACGTCTCGCACGTGGACGACGCCATCGCCAAGCTGTAAACTCGCCGCGCACGGGGGCGCCGGTCGCGTCCCCGTGCAACGGGCATGCGCCTTCCCCGACCGACGGCGCATGCCCGTTGCATTCGCATCCCGCCCGCCCACCGCACGGCGCGGGCGGTCGAAGCGATTGAAAGGAACCCCCTCCATGTTGAAGAAAACCCTCGCCTTCGCCCTGTCGGCGGCGCTTTTCGCGTTCTCGCTCGCCGGCTGCGGCGGAAATTCAATCGACAGCGCAAAGGCAAGCGATGCCGATTCCCAGGAAAAGACCGAACAGGCGGCCGATGCGCCCGAGGGCGCAAGCGCTGCCCCCATCACCGCCGACAAGGTGGCCGACGGCACCTATCCGATCACCGTAGATTCCAGCTCGAACATGTTCAGGATTGTGGACGCCCAGCTCATCGTGGAAAACGGCTCCATGCACTGCGTGATGACACTTTCCGGCACGGGCTACGGCAAGCTCTTCATGGGCACGGGTGACGAGGCTGCCGCCGCGAGCGAGGCCGACTTCATCCCCTATGTGGAAAACGCGGAAGGCAAGTACACCTACGACGTGCCCGTTGAAGCGCTCGACGAGGACACCGCCTGCGCCGCGTGGAGTATTAGAAAAGAGCAGTGGTACGACCGCACGCTCGTGTTCGAATCCGCCGGCGTCGATCTGCGCGCCGACGCACTGAAGTAACGCCATGCGGTCGATTCTTCCCAAGGGGGAAAACAGAAAGCGCCACAGCATCGCGGCGCGCGCGATCGCCTGCGTTCTCGTCGCCCTGCTCGCGCTTCCCTTCGCGGGGTGCAGTGCGAGCCCGAACGCGACCGGTGCCACGACGGGCTCTCAGGAATACACTGTGAGCGTCTCGCTTTCCGGCGGGTCAGGGCGCGCAAGCATCGCTTCACCAACCACAATTGTGAAGGATGGCGACACCTACACCGCGACCATCACCTGGTCGAGTTCGAACTACGACAAGATGACCGTCGACGGCGTGGACTACGCGCCCATAAACGACGGCGGCAACTCCACGTTCGAGATACCCGTCACGCTCGACGAGGACATCGCCGTGTCGGCCGAGACCGTCGCCATGTCGACGCCGCACACCATCGACTACACGCTCCACTTCGACTCATCCACCATGAAGGAGAAAACGGGCGACGATGCAAGCGGCGGCTCCCCTGCGGGAACGGCTTCAAGCGCCGCGGCCGACTTCCACAACGCCGATTTGGGCTGTGGCTGGGAGCCGACGGGGGCGCTTCAGCTTGAATACGCCGAGCACTTCACTGTCGACGAGTACGAAGGCGGCCTGCGGCTTATCTGCGTTTCGAACGGGGAGCGCTTCCTCGTGGTGCCGCAAGATGCGAAGGTACCTGATGGGTTGAGCTCCGATATCGCGGTCATAAGGCGCCCCGCCGACAAGGTG
>CALGZX010000141.1 GCA_937934165.1 uncultured Collinsella sp. | reverse complement strand
GGCAAAGTGCGGCAGACCGTACTGGTCGATCTTGCTCGCCGGCGCCTGAACGCGCGTGGGGTGGTAGTAGTTGCAACCGAGCCAGTCGACAACACCCTGCTTGAGGATCTCTTGGTCGCCGGCGCGGAACGGGAGCTTAACGCCGCCCTCGGCCAGGCTGTCGAGCACGTCGGCAGGAAGCTCGCCCTTGGTGATGAGGTCGAGCCACCAGCGGTTGTTGATGCCGCTGGTCATGCGCACGGCCTCGAGGTCCGCCTCGCTGGGGTTCTCCTTGGTGTAGACCGGGGTAAAGCAGTTGATCATGCCGATCTTGGCATCGGCGCGAATAGCGCCCTCGTCATAGGCGCGACGATAGTTGGCCACGGCCAGCGCGTGCGCCAGCGAGATGTGATACTGCACGGTGCGGGCGCGGTTGAAGTCGTGGAGCTGCGGGAACCACACGCCCTCCTGATAGCGCTGCTCGGGCTCGACGATGGGCTCGTTAAAGGTGAACCAGTACTTAATCTCCTGGCCAAACTCGTGGAAGGCGACGTCGGCGTAATGTGCGTAAGCCTCGACAACCTCACGGCTCTCCCAGCCGCCACGGTTAAAGAGGTAGGTGGGCATGTCAAAGTGGTACAAGTTGACAAACGGCTCCAAGCCGGCTTCGCGAGAGGCGCGGAACAACTCGTGATACCACGCGGCACCTTCCTCGTTGAGGTTGCCGTCGGCATCGAGCAGACGGCTCCACTGGATGGAAGTGCGATAGGTATCCAGACCCAAGTCCTTCAAAATGCGAAGGTCTTCCTGGTACTTGGCCATAAAGTCATTGCCGGCGTAAGAGCCAACGCGGTTGTAGAACGAACCCAGATCCTGGATGGACCAGGTGTCCCACAGGTTCTCGAGCTTGCCGCCCTGGTTCCACTGACCCTCAGTCTGCGGGCCGGACATAGCAGCGCCAAAGAAGAAGTCGTTGGGCAGCTGATACTGTGCCATCAAAGTCCTCGCTTTCGTGTTCTAGAGCTTCCGGTTGGAGACGGGTTTGCTTTGGCAGGTTATCCGGCGCGGCCGCGCACCGGCCATACCGATATCCAACCCGCCAAAACAAAACCGTCCCCAAACGGTCGATCCTGTTGTGCGGAAGGATTCCGTTCGTTGCTTAAACTATAGCGTTCTAATTTTAAATGTAAAGCGTCTTTTTCTTTTTTCTTTCTCGAACTTCTTAGATAAAAGTAATATGGATGCCCTGTTGAGGGTTATACTTACTTTTTGTATTCATATATGTCGGAAAGGAGGTTCCATGATTCCCAAATACGAGGCGATAGCTGCAGATATTCGTCGAAGTATCGAGGATGGCGCTCTTAAACCGGGCGACAAGCTTCCCACCGTCGTTGAGTTCTGCGAGCTCTATAGCGTTTCCAAAATCACCGTCAAACGAGCTATCGAGCAAATCACCGAGGAAGGTCTTATTACCAGCCGGCGCGGATCGGGTACCTACGTTAAGGACACGGCGGGACTTCCCGGCCAGGCGTTTTTCCAGGGCAAAAACGACCGTGCCCAGGGCTTTTCGTATGAGCACCGCGGGGAAAAGGTGACCTCGGTGGTCTACGATTTCTCGATTGTTAATCCACCAGCGGACATCGCAGCCCAGCTGGGAATTGCCGAGGATGACTTTGCCTATCACGTCGTGCGCGTGCGTCAGGCCGATGGGAAGCCCATCGTTATCGAGTACACCTACATGCCCCTCGAGCTGATTCCGGGGCTGAAAAAGAAGGACCTGTACGGATCGGTCTACCATTTCATCCGCGAGCAATGCGGGCTGAAAATTTCGAGCTTCCACCGTACCATTCGCGCCGTGGCAGCAACCGAGGAAGAAGCCGATCGCCTGGACACCAAACCTGGCTCTCCCCTGCTCGAGCTCACCCAGATTGGCTTTTTGGACAGCGGCGCCGCCTTTGAGTATTCGGTCTCGCGCAACGTTGGCGACCGCTTTGAGTTGCACAACGTAACGTTGGCATAGGTTTTTGTAGTCATCCGGGCGCTCGCTTTGAGCTGTTTTGTGCAGCGCCCGCACAACACAATGGGGGTATGAACATGTCCGATTTGATTAAGATGACGCCGATCTTTCACGAGAAGATCTGGGGCGGCCGCCAGCTCGAAACCGTATTTGGTTACGACATTCCCGATGGTCCCATCGGTGAGTGCTGGGCCATCTCGGCCCACCCCAACGGCGACTGCCAGATCGCTGAGGGCCCGTACGCCGGTCACACGCTGTCATGGCTGTGGGCCGAGCACCGCGAGCTCTTTGGCAACTGCGAGGGCAAGGAGTTCCCGCTGCTCATTAAAATTCTGGACGCCAAGGACGACCTTTCGATCCAGATTCATCCCAACGACGAGTACGCCGCCAAGCACGAGAACGGTAGCCTGGGCAAAACCGAGTGTTGGTATGTGCTGGACTGCGAGCCCGACGCCACGATCATCGTCGGCCAGCGTGCCAAGGACCGCGCCGAGGCCGCACAAATGATCGAGGAAGGACGTTGGGACGACATGCTCAACGTGTTGCCGATTCACAAGGGCGACTTTTTCCAGATTGATTCCGGTACCGTGCACGCCATCAAGACCGGCACGCTCATTTTGGAGACGCAGCAGTCGAGCGACGTGACGTATCGTCTGTACGACTACGACCGTCCCGGCACTGACGGCAACCTGCGCCCGCTGCACATTGAGCAGAGCCTCGACTGCATCGACTTTGATGCTCAGGCTCCGACCGACGGCACGGTGACCGCGCCCGAGGTGGACGGCGTGACCGAGCTCGAGTCCAACCCCTGCTACACCGTCGATCGCGTGCGCGTCAACGGCAGCAAGACCCTCGACCAGCGCTGGCCCTTCATGTGCCTGTCGGTCATCGACGGCGAAGGCACCGTCTGCGGCGACCCCGTCCACAAGGGAAGCCACCTGCTGGCCCCAAGCACCGTCAGCTCCATCGACCTCGAAGGCAAGATGGAACTGATCATCAGCCACCTGTAGGTCGCACCAACAACCCAAACGCAACAAGGGGCTCTCCCGTCCATGTGCGGGAGAGCCCCTTGCCATATCTATTTATCAGCCCACCCGGCTCTCCAGATCAAAAAGCGAACGAGCAGAGCGACGTTCGCAAGCACCGTTACCCAAGGACCTGGGCGGGCGTATAGGGCAACATCGATCGCGAGTTCCGCACGCAAAGGAGAGCACTTAATGTGCTCTCCGTCTTGCGCAGGACTGCCCGAGCAGGCGATGTTGCCCTATACGCCCGCCCAGGTCCGCCAGGATCACGACAGCTTGACGATCGGCGCAAAGCCCTTCATCAACTTTTTGGTCTGGCCGGTCTTTTCGAACTGGACCTCGATCATGTCTCCAGCGACCGAGATCACGGTACCCGCGCCAAAGGTCTTATGGCTCACGGTATCGCCCGCGGCAAAGTCCTGCGATGCGCTGGCGCGATCGACCTTGCGCTCCACCGTCGGGGACACCTTGGACGAGGGCTTTTTGGCTCGCGGCGCGCCCGAGCCAAAGGTCGAGGCGACACGGCCGGCGTCGGGCGAAACCCCACAATGGCGCTCGGTCCCGTAACTGCTGCCGCCAAAGAAGTCGTCAAAGCTCGATCCGCCGCGCGAACCGGAACCGCCGGTCGAACGCGTATGCGAACCGAACACCTTGCCGCCATACATATCCGAGCCCATACCCGAGCCAAACGTGCCGTGTCGGTCGCCGCGCTTCTCCCAGCCCGTGCCCTCAAAACCGGCAGAGCCGATACCGCTAAACTCGATATCCTCAAACGGAATCTCGTTGAGGAAGCGCGAGCGCGGGTTGGCAGAGGTCGAGCCGTAGGTGCGACGCGTGGCTGCATAGGTCAAGAACAGGCGCTTACGGGCACGCGTGATAGCAACGTAGGCCAGGCGGCGCTCCTCCTCGAGCTTACCTGGATCATCGCTGCCGCCAAAGTCGTGCACGTGCGGGAAGATGCCCTCCTCCATGCCGGCCACGAACACCGCGGGGAACTCCAGGCCCTTGGCGGAGTGGATGGTCATCATGGTGATGGCATGCGTCTCGCCGGCCAGGGAATCCAAGTCGGAGCGCAGGGCCAGCCACTCCATGAGTGCCGGCAGCGCCTTGCAGGTGAGCGGACCGTAGGTGCGCTCGATCTCGTCGGCATGCACGGCGCCCGCCGGCAACTCCGTCGGCGCGGCATACGCGTTGCCCGCGATGGCGGCGGCCAGGGCATCCTGCGGAGAAAGCGCCGGGGCCGCCAGGCTATCGAGCGGATTGGAACCCGCGGCATCACGCGCGCCAACGAGCGCCTCAAACGAGGATGCCGGGGCAGACGGCCCCGGTTCAGGCGCAGACGCGCTCACCACGACGGGCTCGGACTCGGCGCCGGCCGGTACATCGGCAACACCGGCTGCGCGCAGCTCTTCTAAGCTCTCGAGCGTACCCTCGATATCCTCGTGCGTCTCTTCAAATTCGGCAGCGACGCCCAGAAATTCCTGGATGTTCTCGGCGCGGCTCTCGGACTCCATGGTGCCCTCGGCGCGAAACGCCTGCAGCAGGCCCGTCTTATCGACAATCATCTCGACAACATCCTTGAGCTCGCCGTCCATGCGGCGGCCCTCGCGCACCAGCGACACAAAGCTCGACAGGCCATTGCGCACCTTGGCGCTAAACATGCCCGTCTCGGCGCACGCGATCTCGCAGGCCTGAAAGAACGAGCAGCGGTTGTCGCGCGCCAGCTGCTCGATTTTTTGGATCGAGGTGGAGCCGATACCGCGGCGCGGCGTGTTGATGACGCGTTTAACGCTCATCTCGTCGGCCGGGTTCACGATCATCTTGAGGTAGGCCATGACGTCGCGGATCTCGGCACGGTCGAAGAATCGCGTGCCGCCCACGATCTTGTAGGGCACGCCCGCGCGCAGGAACATATCTTCGAGAATGCGCGACTGGGCGTTGGTGCGGTAGAACACGGCGATGTCGTCGTAACTCGTGCCCTTGGCATGCAGCTTCTCGATCTCGCCGGCAATCCAGCGGCCCTCGTCGCGCTCATCGCTTGCTTGGAAGGCCTGGATCTTCTCGCCGTCGCCCTCGGCCGTGAACAGGCGCTTGTCCTTGCGCTGCGAGTTGTGACGCACCACGGCGTTGGCGGCGCTCAGGATATGACCCGTGGAGCGGTAGTTCTGCTCCAGCTTGACGGTCTTGCAGTTTTTAAAGTCCTTCTCAAAGTCCAGGATATTGGTGATGTCGGCGCCACGCCAGCTATAAATGGACTGGTCGTCGTCGCCCACGACCATGAGGTTTTGGTACTTGGCGGCCAGCAGGTTGGCGATCTCGTACTGGACGTGGTTGGTGTCCTGATACTCGTCGACGCTAATGTAGCGGAAGCGCTCCTGGTACTTGTCGAGCACCTCGGGGCGGGTGCGCAGCAACTCGAGCGTGCGCACGAGCAGGTCGTCGAAGTCCATCGCGTTGGCGGCGCGCAGGCGGCGCTCCAGCTCCAGGTAGACCTGCGCGGCCTTTTTGTCATTAGGGCTGTCGGCGGATTTGAGCATGTCCTCGGGCCCGATCATGGCGTTTTTGGCCGAGCTGATCTTGCTGCGGATCATGTTGATGGGGAACTGCTTTTGCTCGATGCCGAGCGCCTGCATAATGTCGCGCACCATGCGCTTCGAGTCGTCATCATCGTAGATGGTGAACTGACCGGTGTAGCCCAGCAGGTCGGCGTCCTCGCGCAGCATGCGCACGCACATGGCGTGGAAGGTGCACACCCACATGCCGCGGGTGCCACTGGGGATGAGCGCTGCCAGACGCTCGCGCATCTCGGCCGCGGCCTTGTTGGTAAACGTGATGGCCAGGACCTGCCAGGGCTTAACGCCCAGGTCGCCAAGCATATGCGCGATGCGGAAGGTCAGGACGCGGGTCTTGCCCGAGCCGGCGCCGGCAAGGACCAGCAGCGGGCCCTCGGTGGTCAGGACTGCCTCGCGCTGGGCGGGGTTCAGGCTATCGATATCGACGAGCGGCTTGGCGGGTTTGGGCACCGGAGCCGGGGCGTCGTAGATGTCGAGCGGAACGAGCTCGGGTTCCGGCGCGGCGGGGGCGGCGTACGCATCGAGCGGCACGGGTTCCGGCGCGGGCGGCACGGGTACCGCGGTGTTCTTTTCCCAGGGCAGGGGCTGGGTCATGGGCGACTCCTCATCTGACGGACGGCGCGCCTGCGGGCAGCGCCATAGTTTGAGCCGTACCAGTATACCGAGCCGCGCGGACACCGACGCAAATCACACCACGACTCCGTGCGCCACCGTCAGGCCCGCCCCAGCGGATTTGGTGCAATGGTGTCAGGTTGCTTTGCACCAATCTATTGACAATCACGGAACCGCCGATGTCGTGGCAGCAGCAGCGAGCGGCGGCCAGAGCGAACAAATTGGCATGAAAAGAGGGCGGCATAGACCTTTTGGTCATGCCACTCTTTGAATGACAAGTTGTCGCTCTGGCCGCCGCGCAGCGTCAACCAAGCTAGAGGCCGAGCATAGGCTCCAGGACGAAGAAGTATGCGAGCACTACGATGCCCAGGATGATACGGTAAACACCGAAGCACTTAAAGTCGTGACGGCGGACGAAGCCCATGAGCCACTTGATGGCGATGAGCGAAACCACAAAGGCCACAACGCAGCCCACGCCCAAAATGGCGACCTCGTTGGTGCCGAACGTGCCGCCCTTGATGAAGTACTTGACCAGCTTGAGCGCACTCGCGCCAAACATGACAGGGATGGCCAGGAAGAACGTAAACTTGGACGCCACCGAACGCGTGCAGCCCAAAAGCAGGCCACCGATGATGGTGGAGCCGGAGCGCGATGTGCCCGGGATCAGCGAAAGCACCTGGAAGCAGCCAATACCCAGTGCGGTCTTCCAGCTCAGATCCTCGAGCGTAGTGATGGAGCCAAAGTCCAAGCTATCGTCATCGCCCTCATCCTCAGCGGTAGCCGCGGCGGGCGCCGCAAAGTGCGCACCGGCGGGACGTCCACCCGACACCACGGCACGCGAACCAAACGAACCGGCAAGAGCGGCCTGGTCGCGCTTGTTCGCGCGCCAGTTCTCAATCACGATAAACAGCACGCCGTACACAATGAGCGCCAGCGCCACGACGGGAGCATTGTAGAAATGCTCCTCCATCCAGTCGTTGAGCGGCAGGCCGATCGCCGCGGCGGGAATGCAGCCGAGCACAATCTTACCCCACAGCACCCAGGTGTCGCGACGGCCCTCCTTGCCCTTGCTGGGCGAGAACGGGTTGAGCTCATGGAAGAACAGCACGCAAACGGCCAGAATGGCGCCGAGCTGAATCACGACCAGGAACATATTCCAGAACGTCTCGCTCACGTTCATCTTGACGAACTCGTCCACCAAGATCATGTGACCGGTCGACGAAACAGGCAGCCATTCGGTGATGCCCTCGACCAGGCCCATGAAAGCAGATTTTAGAAGCTCGATGATATCCAAAGGGACCCCCTCGTTAGACACCCGCCGATATTGTTCTGCGGACGGTGCGGGCGATGTCCCATTATCAACCGTTCGGGCGCGTCTGCACCTACCCTTACCAAAAAACTCGTCCGTTCACAGAATTGCGAGCGGTCAAACCCAAATCCTTGGGTATAACTGCAACAAGATAAAGTGTCCGGCGGCCAACGCGCCCGCGCCCGCCCGATGCACGAGCCCCGCGCCCGTGCGATAGACCAAGGAGGAAACCATGAACGAGGGCTACACCAAGGTATTTGTTTCACTCGACGGTACTGAGCAGCAGGATTTTGTGCTCGCACGCGCCATCAAGGTCGCCGCGAACAACGGCGCCAAGCTAATCATCGGCCACGTTATCGATTCCACGGCACTCGAGAGCGCCGGTTCCTATCCGGTCGATCTGGTCAACGGCCTAGAGGAGGCATTTAAGAACTCCATCGCCAAGCAGCTCGAAGAGGCCAAGGCCAATCCCGATATTCCCGAGGTCGAGGTCATGATTCGCGCCGGCCGCATTCGCGAGACGCTCAAGGACGAGATGCTCGACGTGGTTAAGCCCGACCTGGTGCTCTGCGGCGCCCGCGGCCTGTCCTCGATCAAGTATGCGCTCCTGGGTTCGATTTCGACGTTCCTGCTGCGCAATACGGACTGCGACATCTTGGTCGTGAAGTAGGTTCCTTCCCGCCGGCGCAAGGCCTGCGGGGTTATCACGCCGACGTCCTCGCCGCTTCGCGGCTGCGGGATGTCGGCTTAGATAACCCCTCCCGGCCTTGCGCCTTCGTCACCGTACTTCAGCGAGTTGGCTGATAAGAAAGATGGCGTGCCGCCCCGTTTGGGGCGGCACGTTTTGTTTGATGCAGCACGTTTTTGTTTGGGCGGACGTCCGCCGCGTGCGTTACTCGAAATACTGGAACTTGTTGGTTGAGAAGGCAAACGTAACGACAAAGCCTTCGCCGGGCTCCGATGCTGCGGTGACGTCGATGCCCATCTTGGAGCACAGGCGCGCCACCAGATAGAGACCGATGCCCGTTGCGCGCTTGGTGGTGCGGCCGTTGTCGCCGGTAAAGCCCTTCTCGAACACGCGCGGCAGGTCGGCCGCGCTCACGCCGCAGCCGTTGTCCGCGACGGTAAGCTCGATGCGCTCGCTTGCCAGGCCCTCGTCCAGCAACGCACCCGAAAACACGATCTTTGCGCCATCCGCGCGCGCATATTTAATGCTGTTCTGAATGAGCTGGCCCAGAATAAACTCGAGCCACTTCTCGTCGGTAAAGACCTCAAAGTCGAGGTTCTCGCACACCGGGGCCACGTGCGCCGCGATGAGCTCGCGCGCGTTGGCCTTAATCGCGCCCGTCACCAAGGTCTTGAGATCCCAGCGGCGAATCAGGTAGTCCCGCTCCACGACTTCCGAGCGCGCATAGTACAGAGCTTGGTCGATATAGCGCTCCACGCGGGCAAGCTCGCGTGCCAGATCGTCCACGCGCGACAGGTCGTCTTCGCTACCGTCCAGGTTTTCCAAAATCAGGTGGGCCGCCGCCAGGGGCAGCTTGGCCTCATGGACCCAGCTCTCGATATAGTCGCGATAGTCATCGGTCTGACGGCGGCCTTCGGCAACCTCGTCGCAAGCGGCTTTGCCCACCCGGCGCAAGACCTCGTACTCGAGCTCGCCCTCGGCATAGGTCGGGCATTGCACCATCTCCTGCACCCATGCGGGACTCTCGAGCTCCTCGGCCGCACGCTCCAGCTGGCGCAGAAAACGACGACGGCGCGCGTACTCGATCACGATGCCGAGCATACCAAAGATATAGGACACGCCGACCGCCACGACCACGATAGAAACGGGTGCGCCGGCGACCGTCAGCACAAAGCAGCTCAGCAGCACGCCGCACGTCCACACGGCGACGGGAAGCAGCGCGTCTTTAAAGAACTTGGCAAACGACATAGCCGGCCCCTAGACCGAATAGCCCTGGCCGCGGTGCGTGGTCAAATACCCCTTGATGCCGATTTTTTCGAGCGTGGTGCGCAGGCGGTTGATGTTAACGGTGAGCGTATTGTCGTCCACGAAGGCGTCGGAGTCCCACAGGTCCTGCATGATGGCCGAACGCGAAACGATCTTGCCCGCGCGGCTCAGAAGCAGCGAGAGGATACGCAGCTCGTTTTTGGTGAGCTCGGTACTGGTGCCGGTTAGCGTGTTGGTGACCATGGAGCGTGCAAGGTCGAGTTCCAGTCCCTTGTGTACGAGCGTGCTGCGCTCGCCCGCCGCCGCGGTGCGACGCAGCAAGGCATTGATGCGCGCCACGAGCACACGGGCGCTATAGGGCTTGGGAACAAAGTCGTCCGCACCGAGCGTCATGGCCATGACCTCGTCGATCTCGGTCGTGCGCGACGTGAGGACGATGATGGGAACCTCGGATTCGCGGCGAACCTCGTGGCAGATATGCTGGCCGTCCTTGACGGGAAGCGTGAGGTCGAGCAGCACCAGGTCGGGCGCGGCGGCGAGAATATCGCGCGAGACATGCTCAAACGATTCGCAGGCCTCGATTTCAAACCCGGCGCGGGCAAGGATGTCGATAAGCTCACGACGAATGGGCTCGTCGTCCTCAACGATATAGATTAGCGCCATGGATTCCGCCCCCCCCTCTTGGTTGTCTTGCCCCATTATGACCGCGGATCCGCAGATACGCGCCTCACGCGGCACCAAAGTGACAGAACTGTTCGCGAGTGGCAGAGGCTTGCCTCTCGCTCGCGACGAGCACGGGAATTAAATGAGTTTTTAATCCCCGTCCCAGAAACATCATTTAGCGGCGGGCACGGAGCTTTTCGTAGCCTTCGGCGAAGAAGGCGACCGTGGCGGCGTCGGAGTCGGCGGCGTCGGAGTCGGCGGCGGCAACCACACCGTGCTCGTCGCTCACCAGAAACAGCGCACCCTTGAGCTGCGCGGGAATGTCTACGCGCGTGACCGGGATGCCCTTGGTCTGGGCCAGCTGCTCGATGAGCGTCGCCGTGCCGCACAGGCACTCGTCCGCCGGCGCCACAAAGGCCAGCTCGCCGTTATCGACGGCGGCGAGCAGCTCGGGCGCCACGCCGGTCTCGTCGGCCTCGGAGCGGGCCTCGGCGGAGCGGGCACGCAGCGCCTTGGCCGAGGTGTCAGCCAGCGGCTCGTACTCGCCCACCGTCATGGCGGCGTTGCCATTGACGTCGATCACCAGCATGAGTACGCCGTCGTGCGCAGTGTAATCGCCCTCGGCAAGCGACCACTCAACGTGCTGTTTAGCCCAGCTGAGCATGTTATGGGTAAGCGGCTCGCCCTGCACCAGGCGCTCGGACAGTGCGCGAATGTGGCGGTTGAGCATGGGCACCTTTTTGTTGGACATGCGCCAACGGCAGACAAGCGCGGGCTTGTCGAGCGTGAACTTCTCGACCGCCTCCTGATTGGCGCAAAAGTCCTCGTACGCACGCTGATCCTCGGCATTGCCAAACAGCTCGGCATCATCAATCTGGGGCATGGTTGTACCTTTCGTGTTAGTCATTCCGTCCTCTTATACCAAAAAGACGGCCCTCCAAACGGAGCAGCCGTCTTTTGCAGAGATTATTTTGTTCCGGGGCGAAACTTAGTGCCTAAAGTGGCGGGCGCCGGTAAAGACCATAGCAATATTGTGCTCGTTGCAGGCCTGGATGCTCTCGTCGTCGCGCTTGGAGCCGCCGGGCTGGATGATGCAGGTCACACCATGCTCGGCAAGCACGTCGACGTTGTCGCGGAACGGGAAGAACGCGTCGCTTGCGCAGGCAAAGCCGCCCTTCTCCACGCCCTCGCGCTCGCAGAAGTCCTCGGCGCGCTCGCAGGCAAGCAGCGCAGAGTCAACGCGGTTAGGCTGACCCGGGCCCATGCCAATGCCGGCCTTGCCCTTGGAGACCAGGATGGCGTTGGACTTGACGCCCTTGCAGACCTTCCAGGCAAACTCGAGCTCGGCCATCTCGGCGTCAGTGGGCTTGCGGTCGGTGGGAAACGTGAAGGTCGCGGGATCCTCGGTCACGTGGTCGACTTCCTGCACCAGCATGCCGCCGTCGACGGAGCGCAGCTCCACCTGGGCGCCGTGGTCCACGCCGCCGGTAGCCAGCACGCGCAGGTTGGGGCGCTTTGCCATGCGCTCGAGCGCCTCGGCAGTGTAGCTCGGGGCGATGATAACCTCGACGAACTGCTTGTTCTGATCGGCGAAGTGCTCGACCAGCTCATAGGGAACCTCGCGGTTGCAGGCGATGATGCCGCCAAAGGCGCTCTTGGGATCGCAGGCAAACGCGCGGTCGTAGGCGGCCGTGATGTCCTCGGCCGCGGCGGAGCCGCAGGGGTTCTGGTGCTTGAGGATTACGCAGGCCGGCTCGTCGAACTCGCGGACCAGGTTCCAGGCGGCGTCGGCATCCAGATAGTTGTTGTAGCTGAGCGGCTTGCCCTGGATCTGCTTGGAGCCCACGAGCGGGAACTGCGAGCTCGCGGTGTTCTCGCAGCCCTCGGCAAAGCGATAGACTGTGGCTTTCTGCTGCGGGTTCTCGCCATAGCGCAGGTCGTCGACCTTCTCCAGCGAAATCTCGAGCTTGGCAGAGGTGTCCGCCACGTCGCTTGCCTGGGCGGCGAGCCAGCGGGAGATGGCCGTGTCGTAGGCGGCGGTGGTCTGGTAGACCTTCACCTGCAGGCGACGACGGGTGGAAAGCGTGGTGCAGCCACCGGTCTCGTGCATCTCGGCCAGGACGGCATCATAGTCGGCCGGGTCGGAGATGACGGTAACGCTCGCGGCGTTCTTGGCGGCAGAGCGCAGCATGGAGGGGCCACCGATGTCGATGTGCTCGATGGCATCCGCGAAGGTGACCTCGGGGTTGGCGACGGTCTTCTCGAACTCGTACAGGTTGACGACGACCAGGTCGATCAGCTTAATGCCGTGCTGAGCGGCCTCCTGCATGTGCTGCTCGGAATCGCGGCGGGCCAGCAGCGCGCCGTGAACCTTGGGGTGCAGGGTCTTAACGCGGCCGTCCATCATCTCGGGATAGCCCGTGAACTCCTCGATGGGGGTTACGGGAACGCCCGCGTCCTCGATGGCACGAGCCGTGCCGCCCGTAGAGATGATCTCGACGCCAAAGTCATCGACCAGCGTCCGTGCGAAATCGACGACGCCCGTCTTATCGGTAACCGAGATCAACGCGCGTGCGATCTTCACATCAGATCCCATACAGTCCTCCTGTCTGGTACGCCGCCGTGCTCTGTGAGTCGGTGATACGTCGATCTGCAGCGCTCGCGCAGCGGCATTGAAAATACTGATTCAATGTAGCGCATCGAGCGCATCGATGCACCCCGCAACGGGCGCATATGCAGAAAAAGTTTGTGAGCGGAGGCGATGGGCGCGGCACCGGGCACGGTGAGTTCATGGAACACAGGGGCACCATAATTAGATGCCAATGGCGTGGTAGAACTGTGCTCGATATGCATCCGCAAAAGAAAGAGGCACCATGGTCTCGCGGGTTCTCTACCGACCGTTTGATACCGAAGACCTCGACGCCATCGCGCTGATTCTGCAGCAGCTTTGGCATAACAATTCGGATAACGATGAGTACAACCGCCTTGAGGCCGCATGCGACCTCGCCTATTGCCTTTCGTCGTCGACGTTTTCGCAGGTTGCCGTAATCGACGGTCAGGCGCGCGGCATTTCGCTCGCGCGTGCGGGACAAAGCTCCGGCGCCACCGTCAAGGAACATTGGATGGATACCGAACGCTCGCTGCTGTCGCAAATGCGCGAGCTGGAGCCCGATGCTTGCGCCGAGTATCTCTCGTTTGTGCGCGCAACCATCCGAACTAACAACCGCCTGCTCGAGAGCAGCCCGTTGCCGCACGACAACGAGGTCACGCTGCTTGCCGTAGATCGCGATGTCCACGGCCTGGGCGTTGGCTCGGTTTTGCTCGATGCCGCGGTCTCGCATCTGTCCTCGCTTGGAGCGACGAGGGCGCACCTGTACACCGACTCCAACTGCTCGTGGAAGTTCTACGAGCTGCACGGCTTTAAGCGCACGGCCACGCACCGCGCCAACCGCGAAGAGCGCCGTCACGACATGCCGCGCGAAAGCTTCCTCTACGAACTCGACCTAACAGCCTAAACCCGGCAGTTAGGGACGTTCCTTTTGTGCCGGCACCCCGGGACACTCCTTGGTAGTCGTTAGGGACGTTCTTAAATGACTAGTCGTTGGGGACAGTCTTCGTAGGTAGCGCATAAAAAGGGATGGGCTTTCCCCGACGGCTGTCGAGAAAAGCCCATCCCATAATCTACGACCGTTAGAACGTTCCGCCGCCGCCTCCGCCGACGCCGCCGCCTCCGCCGCCCGAGAAGCCGCCGCCACCGCCGCCGCTCGAGCTATCGGAACTCGAAGCCAGCTCACGGATGGTCTCGTGATACACGTCATCGAATGAATCGAGCGGGGACTCGGTACCGTAATGATGGTAGTACCACCAGTAGCAGGGATAATTGTCATAGAAGCCGTCGGCCTCGCGCACCTCGGGCGGCACAGCCTCGGCCAGCTGTCGCAGCACTTCTTTCGAAACGCCTAGGGCAACGCCCATCACCAGCAGCTTGTTCCACAGCACCAGATCGCCGGGGACGGCTTCCTTTAGACGCGTGAAGTCCTCGAGCCAATGCTTAAGTGCCTTGCAGCGAGCCGCCACCTCGGCGCCCTCCGGCGTAAAGCGGCGGAACGTAAGGCCCACGCCGATACCCACCAGCACAATCGGCACCGAGATAACCGCGGCGGTAATGTTCGCCTGTGCGCCATCGGTAAAGAAGATGGATCCCACGGGAACAAAGGCAACCAGGATACCAAGAACCAGGCAAAACACCATTGCAACAATGCCGTCCGAGGCAACGTACTCGCTATCGGCCAGCTTGCCCTTAACGGTGTTCTGATAGTCCTCGAGCTTATCACCCACGGGTGTAGCGTGCTGCTTGACGTAGTGCTGCAGCTCGTCGAACGTGCGCGAGCGATCGCCGTTCTCGTCAGGCTTAGCACCGGCAAAGAAGACCTTGAGCACCATGTGGTCAATGCCCTTGGCCGACTTCCAGCCCGCATCGCTCACCGTCACGCGATACGTCTGCTCTTCTTTTTCGCGCCCCAACAGACCCTTCTTGGCCTTGGTCACGGTCGCCTGCTCCAGCTTGATCACACGGTCGTCAGTGAGCTTCATGAGCGTGGCGATATATGCCTGATCGGGCACCTCGTTCCAGCTCATGAGGGCCGAAAGCACGGCGGGATGGTCGGCCGAAGGCACATCGCGGAAATATTCGTCCTGGAAAAACGGCTTGGGCTTGCGCTTGCGCAGCTTGAGCATAACGATTGTGCCGGTAAAGGCCACCGCCGCAACAACACTTAGCACGGCAAGTGCATTGGCAATCATGCGAGCGTGAGCGCGGCGGGCGTTAGCCTCGTCGGCCCATTCCTTCTCTTCGCTCAGGATCGTTGACATGCGCTCTTCGCCCGAAGCGGCAAGCTGCGGCACCCAGTCGCTAGGGAAGGCGATGCGTGCCTCGGCGAATTCGCCCTGATGCACGCAGGGAATGGTATAGGTGACCATGGGTTCGTCCTCATCGAGTGACACGTCGCCCGTCAGCGGACCGTGGCCCCATGCGCGGAAGTTATCGCCCTTGACGGCCGCCGTCCCGGCAGCGGCATTTGCGAAGCGCACTTCCATCTCGACATCGTCGGAATCCGCAGACCAGCCGTCGCCCACAAACTTCCAGTAGAGCTCGGCGGTATCGGCCCAGTTCATAACCGCACCGGTCATGGTATAGCTCACGTAATAGGTCGCGCTGTCGCCGCTCTCGTGAGGACTGAATACCTTAATCTTTACGCCGTCACCGGTCTGCTCGACCGTGTAGACGCCAGAATCGCCCTTGTTCGCGCTATCGGCTTTGTTAAACGCGGTGTCCTCTTCCTCGACACTCAGCACGTCGACGGCCGCCGAGCCACCCTGCTGGTTGGAGCCCGTATTGATCTCCCAAAACACGCCGTTGATGTCGTCGTCGAAATCAAACTGGCGTCCCTCGACAACGGTCAGCGATCCGTCGGCTTCGACCGTGGCGCTGATGTAGGTTTGGGTCATGGAATAACCGTCGGCGTGTGCGGCGGCGGGCAGTAGCAGCAATGCAAGCGCGACGAGTGCGCAGACGGAAGCAAATCGCGCAAACGGGCGGCGCTGCCGACAGGTTTTGGCAACGGGGGCGTTCATAGGCACATCCTTTGTCTGTGATACCAGCAACGCCATTGTCCCACGTTTACGGGCGCACATGACGAACATCTAGGCCAGCGGAGTATCAAACGGGACGAAAGTCACGCCCGCGGCCGGCACCTGGGGACGTTCCTTATCTGCCGGCAATCTGGGACACTCCTTGGCATGGCCTGCGTCAGCAATAGATATCACTTCACAGCTCTGTCACAGGTGTAGCGGCTTTGTGTGGGCGCGGCATGCGCTGATTGAGCCGCCAGCCGAGGGGCATAAAGCAGTTGAGCGAAAACGGTTTGCCCCTTTGCCGTTCGTTCGAGGATCATGTCCCCCTTTTCCGCGGAAACCCCGGCAGTTGCGAAGAGCTGCCGGGGTTTCTGTCGTTTGAGGGCTAGATTGATTGATGACGATTAAGGTGCCGAGCCGGTGGTCCGGCACGCGCAACGCGTGGCCTCGGCAACTTGCAGGCCACGGCAGCGTCTCCCCCACCGCGCCCCGCGCTATACTCGTCCGCATGGATATCAAAACACGCAACATAGCAACGCCCGCCGCGGACGCGCCAGCGACGCCACCCGCCTCCGCCCCCGCGCCCGTCGTGGGCCGTTTTGCCCCGTCGCCCTCGGGTCGCATGCACCTGGGCAACGTGTTCAGCTGCCTGTGCTCGTGGCTTTCGGCCCGCAGCCAGGGCGGCAGCATCGTGCTGCGCATCGAGGACCTGGACGATCGCTGCAAGCGCCCGGAACTTGCCGCTCAACTGATTGACGATCTGACCTGGCTGGGGCTCGAGTGGGACGAAGGCCCCTACTACCAGCACGATCGCCTGGATCTGTACGAGGACGCCCTGCGCCAGCTGCAAGACGCCGGCCTCACCTATCCCTGTTTTTGCACGCGTGCCGAACTCCACGCCGCGAGCGCACCGCACGCCAGCGACGGCACGCCCATCTATCGCGGCGCCTGCCGAGGCCTTTCTGCCGAGGAGGTTGCCCGCCGCAGCATCCTGCGCGCTCCGGCCACGCGCCTGCGCGTGCCCGCCGTCGACGACCTCGCGGACGACGTGATCGAATTTGTGGATCGCACGTATGGTGCCCAATGCGAGGCGCTCGCCACCGAATGCGGCGACTTTTTGGTGCGCCGCAGCGACGGCGTGTTTGCCTATCAGCTAGCCGTGGTGGTCGATGACGCCGCCATGGGCGTCACCGAGGTCGTGCGCGGATGCGACCTGCTGGGCTCCACGCCGCGCCAAATCTACCTGCAGCATCTGCTGGGACTTCCCACGCCGCACTACGCGCACATTCCGCTGCTCATGTCGCCGGACGGCCGCCGCCTTTCCAAGCGCGACCGCGATCTGGACCTGGGCGAACTCCGCACCCGCTTTGGCACACCCAAGGCACTGCTGGGCTGGCTCGCCGGGCAAACGGGCATCGCACCGGACACCACGCCGCGTTCTGCCGAGCAGCTGGTCGAGCACTTTAGCTGGGATGTTATCCGCACGCATCGGGAAAACATCACTGTAACGGTCGAGTAGCCAGCCACCCCGCCCCTACGCGACATCCCAGGCCTGGAGTTCGTCGCCCAGGCGGACAATACAGTCGTAGAGCACGGTGTGGCACTCGGCTGGGTTGGCGTCACGATGAAAATGCCCGTAGTACCAGCGCTTGTAGTCCAGGTGGTCCTCCAGCTCGTCGAAAAACGTGGTGAGTCGATCGACATCGGGATAATTCCAGCCAGGTGCCGGGTAAAGCGTGGGCGAAAGCATGCGCGTGGAGCAGGTATGGGTGATCGCATAGTCGACCTTCCAACCCACGCTGTCGAGCTTTGCCCGCGCCTCCTCAAAGTTGCGCTCGTCCGGCAGCTCCTGCGGCCACCAGCTGGAATACGGAATGCGGTATTCCTTATCCACGCTCGTGGCGCCGCCCATGGTAAAGATCGTTGAGCCGTCGAGCTCAAAAACCTCACCGCGCGTCAGGCGTCGGATGGGCGAGGTGTCCGACAGACGCTGCGTCAGGCCGCCGTGCCACAGTTCCATGGGGCGCTCCGACCAGTGATCGAAACGCTCGTGGTTGCCGTCGACAAACAGCACGGTATAGGGGCGCGACTCCAGCCAGGCGATGTCGGCACATTCCTCGGCAGAGAAATCCCACGGAAAGCCAAAGTCGCCCGCGATGATGAGATAGTCGTCACTCGTCAGACCATCCCCAAGATCCCAGTCGCGAAGCTTTTGCATGTCGACGCCGCCGTGAATATCGCCCGTCACATAGACCGTCATCGGATCACCACTTCCCTGTAAGTCGCTAGCCCACATTCTGCACGATCACTAAGCCAACCGTTCCAGCCCTTCCATCCTTTGGGACCTACCCCTCGTTCTTCCATCCAAACGGGTCAAGCACCCAAAAAACCAGATCGAGCACGCCGCCGGTCATCATGGCGCCGGCAAGGGCCATGCAAACGTGCAGAGAACTGGCACTTCGGAGCACGTCGAATGGCCCCAGAACAGCCAGCAGCGCGACCGCTGCGCCGGCAAGGCACAACGCGAGGCACGGCCCCGCGTCCTTGACGCACTTCTTTGCGAGATGCTTGGTGTTATCGCTCATTGGTATCGAACTCCTTAGAGGGTCGTTGTTTGGGTACATGCCGCCGCGGCAGAGCAGGGCGGCAGGGTAAGTGTCCCATGCCGTGCGGACATCAATGGAGAAACCGCCTGCTCGACCAACCTTTGACGCCGTTTTGCACCGGCACCCCATCCCCCGCTATCGAGGTCTAATACTTTTCCCACCGCTACCCAAAAACTCATCCAACATTAATCTTGGCTCAAGAATCGCTTAATCTATAACCTGCACTATAGAGTTCGACCAAGAGCGGGGCGGCGCCGCACAATGCAGACCACCGAACGCAACGCTCGCGCCCGGGCATATTGCCCGTCGTCGCGCCCATCGAACGAAAGGACAGGTCATGGACGACCTCGAAAAAGTTGAAACCATCCGCACCAAGTGCAACGTGAGCTACACCGATGCCAAGGCCGCGCTCGACGCCGCCGACGGCAACGTTCTGGATGCCATCATTTGGCTCGAGTCGCAGGGCAAGACCCAGAGCACGTCGGCGCACGCCGCCACCGAGTCCGAGCCGGTCGATGAGCCCTCGGCCGAGATGGTCGCCGCGCAAGCCGCCTACGAGAAGTCGAGCGAAAAGACCGACTTCTCCAAAAAGATGGACAGCGTGTGGGAGTACCTCAAGAAGCTCTTCCGCCTGAGTCTGGACACCAAGTTTATCGCCACGCGCCGCGACGCCATCATCCTCAACATTCCCATCCTGATTCCCATCGTCGCGCTGTTTGCCTGGGGCGCCACGATATGGCTGATGCTGCTTGGCCTGTTCTTTGGCATGCGCTACCGCATCGACAGCGACGGCGACGTGCCCGGCAGCATCAACAACCTGATGGATCACGCCGCCGACGCCGCGAACGGCATCAAGCAAAATCTGAACGACGACAAGTAATCGCAGACGGGGGCACGCATGGCACGGATCTTGATCGTAGAGGACGAAGAGAAAATCGCCCGCTTTGTGACACTCGAGCTGGAGCACGAGGGCTACCAAGTGGAACATGCCGCCGACGGCCGCACCGCCGTGGACCTGGCGCTGGAGCGCAACTACGATCTGATTCTGCTCGATGTGCTGTTGCCGCAGCTCAACGGCATGGAGGTGCTGCGGCGCGTCCGCAAGCACAAGGACGTGCCGGTAATCATGGTCACCGCTCGCGATGCCGTGATGGACAAGGTGGCCGGGCTCGACGCCGGTGCTGACGATTACCTGACCAAGCCGTTTGCGATTGAGGAGCTGTTCGCACGAATCCGCGTGGCGCTGAAGCGCTCGGAGGCCGTGCGGGCGGCTTCGGGCGTTGGCGGCGTCGGTGCCGGGGCGAACGTAGAGAGCGGCGCGGGCGCCGGTACCGTTGCGATGCCCCTGGCCGGCGGCTCGGCCCAGGCATCCGCCTCGCCTTCCCCCGCCGCGCTCACCGTGGGTTCGGTCGCACTCGATCCCGACCGCCGCGAAGTCACGGTCGGCGGCTCGCCCATCGTGCTGACCGCCCGCGAGTTCGACGTCCTCGCCCTGCTTATGGCACATGCCGGCACCGTGCTCACGCGCGAGCGCATTGCGCACGAGGCGCTGGGCTACGACTACGTAGGCGACACCAACAACGTCGATGTGCACATCGCGCACCTACGCGCCAAGATCGAGGACGGCGGCAGTGCCCGCATCATCCAGACCGTGCGCGGGGTGGGCTATGTCTGCCGCGCGTAACGCCGAGACCAAGCGCGTCACCTCCATCGCCCGTGCCATCAACTGGAGCTACATGTGGCGCCGCTTGGTGAGCTACGTCTGGCTCGATCTGTTGCTGGTGGTGATTGCGGCGGCAATCCTCGTCTATGGATACAACCAGACGCTACCCGACGGCGCGTTTACCGCAGGATGGATTCCAGGCGCCACCGTTCACGGCATGTCGCTGACGCCAGCACGCGGCTGGGATCTGACAACGCTTACCTATACCGTCGAGCTTGCGCGTACCACCAAGACCTTCCCCCTCGCGCAGGATCTGGTCATGCTGTGGCCCCTTTATCTTGTCGTTGCGGGCTGGCAGGTCATCAGCGTGCTCAACATGCTCGGCGGCGGACGCGGCGTGCGCCGCGCCATGGCACCGCTCAACGACTTGGCCCTGCGCGTGGACGAGCTCGGACGTATGCAGATCGCCGGCGGCAAGATGGAAACACTGGAGCAGGCCATCGAGCGCGCAAGCGTCGACTCGCCGAGCGTCACCACCGGCGACGCCGATCTGGCGAGTATCGAGGTCGCACTCAACCGCCTGCTGCGCCAGATGCAAGAGGCCAAGTTGCAGCAGATGCGCTTTGTCAACGACGCGAGCCACGAACTGCGCACGCCCATCGCGGTGATTCAGGGTTACGTAAGCATGCTCGACCGCTGGGGCAAAGACGACCCAGACGTGCTGGCGGAATCTATCGTATCCCTCAAGGCCGAAAGCGAGCACATGCAGGAGCTCGTGGAACAGCTGCTGTTTTTGGCACGCGGCGATGCCGGCCGCACGGTCCTGCGGCGCGCGAATACCAACCTGGCCGCACTGGTCGGCGAGGTATGCGAGGAATCGCAGATGATCGATACCGAGCACACGTATCGACTGGCCTTTGACGCTGCGCTTGTCAGCGACCCGCGCTGCGACGCGCCCGTCGACGTGGCGCTCGTGAAGCAGGCTCTGCGCGTAATCGTGCAGAATGCCGTCAAGTATTCAGACGCGGGCACGCCCATCACGTTTGGCGTAGCGCCGGATGCGGGCGCGGGCACGATCGACATAAGCGTTGAGGACGAGGGCATCGGCATGAACCAGGAATCCGCAGCTCACGCGTTCGAGCGGTTCTACCGTGCCGACAACGCGCGCGATGTCGGTGCACAGGGTTCGGGCCTGGGGCTCGCTATCGCCAAGTGGATCGTCGACAGCCACGGCGGCGTCATCGGTGTGACCTCAGTCGAGGGCGTCGGCAGCCGCTTTACGATTCGCCTGCCGCGGTAGGGGCGCCTCTCACGAATCGAAGGTGAATGCTTTTCCGCGAAGTGAACGACCTATTTTGGACCCCCGAAGCATCCGCACTTTTTGGCGCCAAAACCGCAAGAAAAACCTGACAAAACCGCAGGAAACGGCGTCTCCAAAGTGTCGATGCTCCAGGGGTTCGATTTCACTCGTTCACTTCGCGGAAAGCCATTCACCTTCGATTTACGGCAGCCCGTCAGTCACCCTCTCGGTATTAAAAATGGGGCAAGGCCACGCGCCTTACCCCATTTTTTGCTAGCTATAGCAGCTTGTGCGCTACTCGCGGCACAGATGCACGGCGAAGCCGGCGAACTCGCGCTTAAAGTACACGAGCTTGGTGCTACCGTCGGGCAGCAGCGCGCGCGACTCTTCGTTGACCTCGAGTCCACGCTCGGCAAACCACTTCTCGGCCGCATCGATGTCGTTGACGGCAAAGCCAATGTGCCCCTTGGCGCCACGACCATTCTGCTTCATGACCTCGACCAGCGAATCGTTAAAGTACGAAACCGGGGTCTCGATAACGGGCAGGCCCATCATCGTCGAGAACAGCTCCGCGATCTCCAAGGCGTCTGCCGGGTCGGCGGCGTTAATGCCCACATGGGCAACGCGCATACCAAAGAGCTCGACCGGATTGGCGTTCTGCTCACTCATGCAGTCAGCGCCTACTGAGCCATGACGTCGAGGACGGCCTTCTCGGCGGCGACGCGGTTCATGCCGGTCATGAAGGGCACGCCGCTCACGTACGGGCAGGTGAGGCCCTCGGGGGCAACGGTGGTGGCGATCAGCAGGTCGGCGCCCTCGTCGCAAACGTCCTTGGCCTCGGAGATGGCGCACTGCACGATCTCGTACTTGTCGGCGTAACCGTTGGCGTCGAGCATGGTAGCGACCTTCTGGGCAACGAGCGTGGAAGTAGCAGCACCAGCACCGCAAGCCAAAACAATCTTCTTCATAGGTAATGTCTCCCTTCGTGGTTTACTTTAGGTAAGTGTACCGCAGCGAGCGATGGCGCTCGGCCTCGATGCACTTTTATGCCAGTTTGCCTGCGCACTGCGTATAATACATCGAGTACATGTTGTCATACCGCTCGCTTTATGAGCGACTAAGGACCCTAATATGCCCGATTCCCGCACCCTCTGGACCGCCGTCGTCATTATTTGTATCGCCATATCGGTGTTCTTTAGCGTAAAAAAACGCACCACGTTTAAGCGCCTGCAACAGCTTATGGCTGCCAAGCAGTGGGACGAGTTCGATCGTTTGCTCGATGGCAAACTCACCAGCATGCTGTACCCGCGCTACAACCGCGACTACCTGCGCCTGAACTCATATCTGCTGCGCGAGGACCACAAGCGCGCCGACGAGATGTTCGATTTGCTGCTGGGGCTCAACCTGCCCAAAATGCAGCGCGTCGACCTGGTGATTAAGGCCTTTAACTACTACGTTGGCCAGGAGGACCGCAAAAAGTCCAAGGAGCTGCTGCACGAGATCAAAGGCTTTGAGGGCGGCCAGGCCGAGGCAGTCGCACACGAATGCCAACTGATGTACGACACGATGATCCTCAAGCGCCACAACGACATTCCCGAGCTGGAGCGCATGCTCAAGGAGGCCGGTGACGACAAGGTCAAGAGCTGCCGCCTGGAATACCTGCTGGCCCTGCAGTACAAGAACAAGGGCGACGAAGCCAAGTTCCAGGAGTTCCTGGAGAAGTCGGGGCAACACTCGATGGCCGTCAACGCGTAACGGACGGCTTGTGCTAGACTTCTAGTCTCACGGGGGCGTGGCGGAATTGGCATACGCAGGAGACTTAAAATCTCTCGCCGCAAGGATTGTGGGTTCGAGTCCCACCGCCCCTACCATGTATTGTTTACGAGCCCGTGTCCCCCAGGGATGCGGGCCCGTTTTATTTGGACGCCGTTGGGGCTCGAACCCGCGAGGGGGGGGCGAGCGTCAAGCGGACGCGCAGCGTCCGCAGCGAGCCGGCGAGGGCGCCGGCAGGCGGCTGAAGCCGGTGCGGATTTGCGCAGCAAATACGCAGACGTCCCACCGCCCCGCGCTTCAGAAAGTCAGCTAATTTAGGACGAGCTAAAAGACTGCTTCGGCCCCTTAGAAGTTGCGGTGGAATAGTTCCTGTTTTGGCCGTTTACCGGCCCATTTAGGAACTATTTCACCGCAACTTATTTAGAGGGTGCTGAGCTCTGGGGTCCAGGCGATGGTGGGAGTCGTACCGTCGAGGGTCTCGTTGATGGTGGCGGCCATACCGGCGAGTAGGCTGTTCTCGCTTACAGTGAGCGTCTTGTAGCCACCGGCGCGCATGAGCTCGCGAATCACCACGGCGCCAGCGAGAATCACGCCCGCGCGTTTGGGCTGCACGCCTGGCAACGCGGCAATGTCTGCAACATCCAGCGCAGACATGCGCTCGATAGCGGCCGAAACCTGATCCAGCGAAAGCTCGCGCAGGTGCACAAAGCTCGAATCGTACGGTTCCAGCTCATGAACGAGCGCCACGAGTGTGGTGACGGTGCCACCCACTGCGACCAAGCGTTCGGCGCGCTCAAAGTCGCTGGGCAGGCCTTCAAAATAGGCGACGAACTGCTCACCTGCCCACGCGGCAGCGGCAGCAAGCTCGCCGTCCGCAGGCGGCAGCGCCGAGAAGAACCGCTCGGTCACGCGGCGACAACCGATGTCCAGCGAGCGCGTGCCCTCCAGCGCAAAGACCCCACGCTCCGGCGCATAGACGCCCGTCGCGAGCTCCGTGGATCCGCCGCCCGAATCGGCAACAATGATGCGCTCGCCGGCAAAGTCGTGCGCCACGCCAAAAAACGTCAGGCGCGCCTCGACCTCGCCCGGAATCACCTGCGGTTCGATCCCCAGCTCACGCAGGCCGTCCAGCAGCAGCGCGGCATTGGATGCATCGCGCGCGGCGCTCGTGCATGTGGTGCAGATGCACGCGGCCCCAAAGGCACGTGCCTCGTCCACAAACATGCGGCATGCGGCGAGCACGCGCTCAACGGCCGCCTCGCAAAAGCGGCCCGTCGCGTCCACGCCCTCGCCCAAGTCGGTGATCTCGGTATGCTTGGACGATCCCGCGATCGCCCCGCCCTCGACCTGGGCCAACACCAGTCGCGACGACACCGTTCCCAGATCGATCGCCGCCACCTTATATCGTTTGCAATCTGCCATTGCGGGTTCCCCTCCGGGCGCTACTCGCCGTTGGACACGACCGTCTGGCCCTCGACACCGTTAAACCCAAACAGCATGTCGAGCGCCTGGATGTACCACGGGGCGTCCTTACCGACTTCTTCGATTTCCTTGGCAACTTCGCTGGCCTTCTTGGCGTTCGACGACTTCTTGCTCGAAGACGAATCCGAATCGTCGTCCAGGCCCTGCACTTCAATCCTCTTCTCGCCGGGCATCACCAGGCCCAAGTCCTCGGATGCCGCGTCCTTGATACCCTCCTCCGAGAGCAGCTTGTCGACGCTTTTTTGCAGCTCATCATTGTATTGCTGACGAATCTCGACCTGCTTGGCCAAAATATCGCTCGAGCGTTTTGCCACATACAGGTCGCGCACGGGGAAATACAGGCTCACGAGCGCCAGGGCGACGACAATGCCAACAAACAGCCCCCGCTGGGGACCGTGGGTAAAGTCGTAGATTGCTTTGACCACCGCGTTATCGTTGGCGTAATGCATGAAGTCCGAGCCCGAAAGACGGTTCGAAGGCCTATTCGGCTTTTCATGCGTTTGAGCCGAGGAACGCTGAGCATGCTCCGAATGCGCCGGGCGCACCGAACGTGGCGGACGGTCCGTCGGCGTATTCATTTGAGCACGGGAGTGTGGGGCACTTGTCGGTCGCTGCATGGAGCGGTCGGCACCGGCGTAATCGGACCCGCCGAGCTGCACCGTGCGCGCACGGCGAGGTGACGGCTCACGCGAACCGGCGGAATAGTACCTGTTGTCGTAAATCTGATCCATGTGCGCCTTGTGCGGTTGAGGTTTGTTTGCGCTAAGTCTTTTAGTTATAGCACGAGCGCGCGCAACGCCTTCGGCGGCCCTTGCTCGACATAAAAAAGGCGCTGAGCCATATGGCCCAGCGCCCAATGGTGCTCAACAGTGCCCGGCGGGAGCGAGGCGAATCCGAGTCAGCCCCGCCCCCGCACACGCCACTTGCCTAGCGAATGTTGTAGAACGCAGACTTGCCGGCGTAGCGCGCGCTGCCCTCGAGCTCGTCCTCGATGCGGATGAGCTGGTTGTACTTGGCAATACGATCGCTGCGGCACGGGGCGCCCGACTTTATCTGACCGGCGTTGACGCCCACGACCAAGTCGGCGATCGTGGAGTCCTCGGTCTCGCCGGAACGGTGGCTCACGATGCAAGCGTAGCCGGCCTCCTTGGCGGTCTCGATGGCCTCGAGCGACTCGGTGAGCGTGCCGATCTGGTTGACCTTGACCAGAATCGCGTTGGCGGCGCCCAGCTCGATGCCCTTCTTGAGGCGCTCGGTGTTGGTGACGAACAGGTCGTCGCCCACCAGCTGCACCTTGTTGCCAATGCGACGGGTGAGCTCAACCCAGCCGTCCCAATCCTCCTCAGCCATGCCGTCCTCGATGGAGATGATGGGATAGGTGTCGACGAGCTTCTCCCAGTAATCAACCATCTGGGCGCTCGTGTACTCAACGCCCTCGCCCTTGAGCTCGTACATACCGGTCTCGGCGTTGTAGAACTCGGTGGACGCCGGATCCATTGCGTACATGAAGTCGACACCGGGCTTAAAGCCGGCCTTCTCGACGGCCTTGGTGATGTACTCGAATGGCTCGGCGTTGGTCTTGAGGTTGGGCGCGAAACCGCCCTCGTCGCCCACGCCGCCGCCCAGGCCGGCCTCGTGCAGCACGCCCTTGAGGGTGTGGTAGACCTCGGCGCACCAGCGCAGGCCCTCGGCAAAGCTCGGGGCGCCCACCGGCATGATCATGAACTCCTGGAAGTCGACGTTGTTGTCGGCGTGCACGCCGCCGTTGAGGATGTTCATCATGGGCGTGGGCAGCAGATGGGCGTTGACACCGCCCAGGTACTGGTACAGCGACAGGCCCGCCGACTCGGCAGCGGCGCGGGCAACTGCCAGCGACACGCCCAGAATGGCGTTGGCGCCGAGCTTGGTCTTATTGGGCGTACCGTCCGCGGCGATTAGCGCGGCATCGACGGCGCGCTGATCGAAGGCGTCGAGGCCTACGACGGCATCGGCGCACTCGTTGTTGACGTGCTCGACGGCCTGCGAGACGCCCTTGCCCAGATAGCGGCCCTTGTCGCCGTCGCGCAGCTCGCAAGCTTCGAAAGCGCCGGTCGAAGCACCCGAAGGCACCATCGCGCGACCGAAGCTGCCGTCCTCGAGCACGACCTCGACCTCGACGGTGGGGTTGCCGCGGCTGTCGAGCACCTCGCGACCGTAGACATCCAAAATGTCACTCATGTTGTCTCCCTCTCACTTGGAAACGGGTTGAATGCTTGGCGACACGGCATTGCGCCAATGTGGCGCTTTGGTTTGCAAGTTAGCCATGTCGCACTTTTTGCATTATGCCCTAAGTTAACCGAGGGATACAATCTTTTTAAAAAATGGGAACGATGGGACAAGTCCGTCCCGTCGTTCCCGCAGTCTTACTCCTCTGCCTTGGCGGCATCCCACAGGTCATTGAGGCCATGGGTTGAAAGCTCGGCAAGATCCACATGAGCGTTGGCAGCCATCTGCTCCATCGCAGCCCAGCGACGACGGAACTTTGCCGTGCTGGCGCGCAGAGCGCTCTCGGCGTCGATGCCCTCCTTGCGCGCAACGTTGACCAAGGCAAAGAGCAGGTCGCCAAACTCCATCTCGCGCTCGGGCGAGCCGGGCTCCTCGGCCTCAAACTCGGCACGCTCCTCGGCAACCTCGTCCCACACGTCCTGGACCGTCTCCCACTCAAAGCCCACGGCAGCCGCCTTGCGCGACACCTTCTGGGCCTGCATCAGCGCCGGTAGATGTGTGGGCACGCCGTCGAGCAGGCCCTCGGGCGCAGCCTCGCCCGCCGCCACGGCCTTGTCCTTGGCAGCCTTCTCGGCAAGCTTGACCTCGTCCCAAATCTTGAGCACCTCGTCGGAGCTATCGGCATCCGCATCGCCAAACACGTGTGGGTGGCGGCGGATGAGTTTGGCGTCGATATCGCGTGCCACATCGGCCAGCGTAAACTCACCGGCGTCCGCCGCAATCTGCGCATGCAGCACTACCTGCATGAGCACGTCACCCAGCTCCTCGCGCAGATGCGCCACGTCGTCCGCCTCGATGCAGTCGAGCGCCTCGTAGGCCTCCTCGATCATGTTTTTGCCAATGCTGCGGTGCGTCTGCTCGCGGTCCCACGGGCAGCCATCGGGCTGACGCAGACGCCAAATGGTCTGCACCAGATGCTGCAGCTCGGCCGACGCGTCGACCAGCGTGGACAGATCGCGCGAGCCCCCGGCATTTTGCTGAGCCATGTGCTGCGCCATGGTTAGTCCTCCTCCATGATCACGTGGCGGAACGCACCGCCCTCGTAGATGCCGTAGCTGTGCGTGCCATCCTTGGGGATGCTCACGCTGCCGGGGTTGAAGAGCCACAGGCCCGGGTGCGCGGCGCTTTCCTCGTTAACCTTGATGTGTGTGTGGCCGTAGACGAGCGCGGACCCCTCGGGCAGCGCGGGCGCGTGGTCGATGCTGTTGTGCATGCCGGCGCCAAAGACGTGGCCATGCGTCAGGAACAGCTCGCGGCCGGTCTCGTCGAACAGCGTGGCGTAGTCCGCCATGACGGGAAAGTCGAGCACCATCTGGTCGACCTCGGCGTCACAGTTGCCGCGCACCGCGATGATGCGGTCGGCCAGGGCGTTGAGCAGCGGAATCACACGCTTGGGGGCGTAGTCGCGCGGCAGGTCGTTGCGCGGGCCGTGGTAGAGCAGGTCGCCCAGCAGCACGATGCGGTCGGGCTGCTCGGATTCGATGGCGGCGGCCAGGCGCTCGGTCCAATATGCCGAGCCGTGGATGTCGGAAGCGATGAGGTATTTCATGGTGGTCCTTTCGGGTGGGGTGGATATGACTGGGCGCGGGATGTCGCCGGCCGCGCTATTCAAATCGCAGCGCCGCGCTCTGAGCCGCCTGCATCACGCGTTGGAGCGGCACGTTGTGCTCACGGGCAAGACGGGCGCAATCCTCGTACTCGGGAGCCGCGCGCTCGCTGCCGTCGGGCAGGGTCGCTACCTTAACGGCCACCTCGCCCCAAGGCGTCGCCACCTGCTCAAAACGACGCGGCAGACAGACGCGCTCCATAACCTGGCGGCGGATGCCATTGGTCGTGGTCTCCAAAAAGATAATCGTCTGCAGACGGTCAATGTCCTCGCGGGCGCAGATTACCTGCAGCTGCCAGCCGGGGCGACCCTTCTTGCAGTAGAGTGGCAGCCAGTGCACCTCGCGGGCACCCGCCTCGCGCAGGCGGTCGGCGGCATAAGCGAGTACCTCGGGCGACGCATCGTCGATGTCGCACTCCAGCTTGACGATGGTTTCGGGCGCATCGGTCTCGCGGGACAGCGGGGATGTGCTATCGCATGGCATACGGTCCGGCTCCTTTCCGCGCGGGCTCGTTTTGTTCATCCAAACGCTAGCACATCGGACGTGGCACAAGCGTGACTTTCGTCCGTCGCCGCCCTCGCCCCCATCCAAACGTGTACGTCAGCCTCCAAACATGTCATTATTTGTCGGTTTTGGAGGCTGACGTACACGTTTTGAGAGCAAGCGAGGCCGCACCACGCGCCGCGCAACCTTTCCAATCGATTTCGATCCCCGGCGTGCCCGGCGTGTTGAGAGCTGCGCCATTACAATGAAGCGGATTCGCTTGACGCAAAGGAGCCGCTATGCCCATGTGCCCGCTGGTCGATTGCCATACCCACACCTCGTTTTCGGACGGGCATGCCTCGTTTGAGGACAACGTCCGTGCCGCTGCTGCGGCCGGCTGCCGCGTCATGGTCTCGACCGACCATCTCACCCTGCCCGCCAGCATGGATGCTAACTGCGAGGTGCAGGTTACTGAGGGCGACCTGCCGGCACATCGTCTGGCTTTTGAGGATGCCCGCAAGCTTGCCGCGCAGATCGCGTCGGAGCTCGAGCTTATCTATGGCTTTGAATGCGATTGGTACGAGGGCTGCGAGCCTTTGGTTGAGCGCTGGTCCCGGGGCGCCGTCGTGCGCCTGGGCAGTGTGCATTGGATTGGCAACCCAGGCGATATCATGGCCGGCGCCGCGGGTACGGCGGGAACGGAAAACGTCGCTCGCCCCGATACGCCCGATTCCCTTTGCGGCTGGATCGACGACGACACCAACCTGCACGTTTGGGAAAACCAGGGGGTACGCGGCGTGTGGGAGCGCTACGTCGACGACTGGTGCCGCGCCTGCGAGAGCCCGCTCAACTTTGATGTAATGGCTCACCCCGACCTGGTCATGCGCTTTTCGAAGGAAGGCTTTGCGCCCGACTTTGACCCCGCACCGTTTTGGCAGCAGATGGCCGAATGCGCCCACGATACGGGCCGCCGCATTGAGGTCTCGACCGCCGCACCGCGCAAGGGCCTCGACGACTACTATCCCACGACCGGATTGCTGCGTTGCTTTGCCCACGCCGAGGTGCCGATCACTTTTGGCTCGGACGCACACCGCGCCTGCGACATCTGCTGGAACATCCGTGAGGCCCAGGCACACGCCTACGACTGTTGCTACCGAACCTTCGACATCCCCCACCCCACCGGCGAATGGGAACCCACACCCCTCGACTAGCCATCCCTTCATAAGTTGCGGTGGAATAGGGATTGTTTTGCCTGATGAAGCGCTTAAACAGTCCCTATTTCACCGCAACTTCCATGACCCCGTTACACCAACAAAGACTGTCCCAAACGACTAGTCGTTTAAGAACGTCCCCAATGACTAGTGGCGGCGGGCGTTGAGTTCACCGGCGAGTTCGTCGAGGGTGATACCGTAGCGCTCGAGCGTCACGAGCAGGTGGTAGACCAGGTCGCCGGCCTCGTAGCGGATATGATCGTGATCGTTATCCTTGCAGGCCATGATCACCTCGCTCGCCTCCTCGGCAAGCTTCTTGAGCAGCTCGTCCTCGACGTCGGTCAGCAGACGCGCAGTATAGCTCTCCTGCGGCGATGCATCACGACGACCGTGAATCACCTCGACCAGACCTGTCAACGTCTCACCGATATTTCCATCCTGAACGTTTGCGGTGCGCACACCCATAGTCCAATCCTTTCTGGTGGCCGAGCGTCTAATCGAGCGCCCGCCCTACGCGAGTTTCTTAAAGAAGCAGGTACGGTTGCCGGTATGGCAGGCCGGACCCGGCGAGTCGACCTTGACCAGCAGCGTATCGCTATCGCAGTCGGCCCAGAGCTCCTTGACCTCCTGCATATTGCCGCTCGTCGCGCCCTTGTTCCAGAGCTCCTGGCGACTGCGGCTCCAAAACCACGTGGTACCGGTCTTGAGCGTCAGCCCCACCGACTCCTCGTTCATCCAAGCAACCATAAGCACCTCGCCGGTGTCATATTGCTGAACCACACAAGGAATCAGCCCACGGGCGTCGTACGTAAGATCAGACGCTTCTATTACCTCAGTCATCATTTCTCCCAAGCAACAAACGAAATCCCACAGGTCGGCGAGGGTTGTCCAGGTGCCCGAGATTCCGAGCAACAAGCCCGACGACGCGTACTTAAGTACGCGAGGAGGGTTGAAGCCGGAAGGTCGGGTGCCTGGACAAGCCGCAGCATTAAAAGTCCAGCCTCACAGGAATACCTTGAGAGGCCATATACTCCTTCACCTGGCGAATGCTGAAGGTTCCAAAGTGAAAGACGCTCGCCGCCAGCACGGCATCGGCCTCGCCCTCAATCACACCCTCGGCAAAATGCTCGAGCGTGCCCACGCCGCCGCTCGCGATGACGGGAATCGGCACCGCGCGCGCCACGGCACGGGTGAGTGCCAGGTCAAAGCCGGCCTTGGTACCGTCGCGATCCATGCTGGTGAGCAAGATCTCACCGGCGCCGCGACGAGCCGCTTCCTCGGCCCACGCCACCGCATCGATACCCGTAGCGTTGCGACCGCCCGCCGTGAAGACCTCCCACTTGTCGGCCCCCGGCTCACCGGGCAGGCCCACACGCTTGGCATCGATTGCCACGACCACGGCCTGGCTGCCAAACGCCGCGGCGGCCTGGCTGATCAACGACGGATCGCGCACGGCGGCAGAGTTAAGCGACACCTTGTCGGCGCCGGCGGCAACCATGGTCCGCATGCCCGCCAAGTCGCGAAAGCCGCCGCCCACGGTATAGGGAATGGCCAGCTCCTCGGCCGCATGCGCCGCCATCTCGATAGTCGTCGCGCGGTTGTCACTCGTGGCGGTAATATCCAGAAAGACGACCTCGTCCGCACCCTCGCGATCGTAGGCGCGGGCTAGCTCCACCGGGTCGCCCGCATCGCGCAGACTCACAAAGTTGACGCCCTTGACCACACGGCCGTCCTTAACATCCAGACAGGGAATTACGCGCTTGGTAAGCATGGGCTACTCCTCCCCTCGGACAGCGGCCAGCGCCTGTACCAGCGTAAAGTTGCCCTCGTAGAGCGCACGACCAGTAATGGCGCCCTCGATGGCATCCTCGCCCACCGCGGCAAGCGCGCGGATATCGTCGAGTGTCGAGATACCGCCCGAAGCCACGACGGGAAAGCCCGCGACCTCGGCCACATGGCGATATGCTGCCACGTCGATGCCCGTCTGCATGCCGTCGCGCGCGATATCGGTATAGACCAGGTGTTTAAAGCCCAGCTCGGTGAGCTGCGCCACGGCATCGTCGAGTGCCACACCCGCGCCGTCGCGCCAGCCGTTCACCTTAACCTGGCCGTCGCGTGCGGCAACGTCGGCGACCAGCAGCTCGCCAAAGCCTTGGGCTGCCACCTCAGCAAAACCCGGCTCGGTCACGAGCACGGTGCCCAGCGCAATGCGGCGAGCACCATAGCCTGCCAGCTCATCGATGCGTGCGAGTGAGCGAACGCCGCCGCCCACGTCCACGGACAGACCGTCGACGCCGCAGATGGCCTTAATCGCCGCCGAATTGGCAGCGCATGTGTCCTCGTCCTCGCCAAAGGCAGCGGACAGGTCGACGACGTGCACCCAGCTTGCGCCCTGCTCGGCAAACGAGCGGGCGACGGCCACGGGGTCATCGGAATATACCTTGCAGCAGTTGCGGTCGCCGCGCTCCAGGCGCACAACCTTGCCGCCGATCAGATCGATTGCGGGAAACAGGATCATCGGCCAACCTCCTCGACGATGTTGACGAAGTTCTTAAGGATGCGCTGACCCAGCGCGGAGGATTTCTCGGGATGGAACTGGCAGCCCCACACGTTGCCGTGGCGCACGATGCACGGGAAACTCCGTGTATAGTGCGTGCGCGCCAACACATCGGTGGCATCGACGTCGCCGGCCACCGCGTAGCTGTGGGTGAAGTACATATTGGCGCCCTCGGCAAAACCGGCGAGCAGCGGATCGGCCGCGCCGGCAGGCGTCATGTGCACCTGATCCCAGCCCACGTGCGGGACCTTCAGACGGCTCGACTCCAGGTGCGTGCACGAGCCACGCATGATGCCCAGGCCATCGACCCAGGGACCGCCGGCCTGCTCGGAGGCATCGTCGTCCGCGTCCACGCCCTCGTCCGCAGGCACGCCCTCGTTGCCACGCTCAAAAAATAGCTGAAGACCCAGGCAGATGCCGAGCAGCGGAGTTCCGGCGGCAACGGCATCGAGCACGGCCACCTCCTCGCCGCTCTGGCGCATAAAGGCGATCGCGTCATAGAACGCGCCCACGCCCGGGATGACCAGGCCGTCGGCGTTGCGGATCTGCTCCGGATCGTCCGATGTGCAGGCGGCGGCACCGGCGCGCGCAAGCCCGCGCACGACGCTCGACAAGTTGCCCTTGTGGTAGTCGACCACCACGATCTTCGGTTCGCCCACGCGACCCCTCCACTTCTCATCATCCAAAACCACCACAAAGGTGCCTGTCCCCTTCGTGGTGGTTTTACCCTTGTGACGGTTACAGCGAGCCCTTGGTGCTGGGGATGCCCTGCACGCGGGGATCGAGCTCGCAGGCGTGGCGCATCGTGCGGCCCACGGCCTTAAAGGCGGCCTCGATAATGTGATGCGAGTTGCCGCCCGCCAGCTCGCGCACGTGCAGCGTAAGTTTGGCATCGCGCGCAAAGGCATAGAAGAACTCGACAGCCAGCTCGGTATCGAAGCTGCCCACGCGCTCGGTCGGCACGGGCAGCTCGCAATAGGCCTGCCCTCGGCCCGAGATATCCACGGCGGCCATCACGAGCGTCTCGTCCATGGCAATCGCCGCGTCGGCAAAGCGCGTAATGCCCACCTTGTCGCCCAGCGCTTGGCAAAACGCCTCTCCCAGCACAATGCCCGTGTCCTCGACGGTGTGGTGTGCATCGACCTCGACGTCGCCCACTGCGTGCACCGTCAGATCGAACAGGCCATGGCGGCCAAAAGCGTTGAGCATGTGGTCGAAAAACGGCACGCCGGTCGAGATATCGCACGTACCGGTTCCATCCAGGTCGAGTTTGACGACAATGTCGGTCTCCCCCGTCTTGCGGGTCACCTCGGCATAACGGCCCATCTAGATCTCCTCCTTCACCAGCGCGGCAAACGCAGCCAGTACCTCGTCGTTTTCCTGTGGGGTACTCACGGTAATGCGCAGGCAGTCCGCGAGCCCCGGCGCGTAGCTAAAGTCGCGCACCAAAATTGAATACTCGTCGCGCAGGCGCTCGCGCACGCGCGTGGCATGCGGCGTACGCACGAGCACAAAGTTCGCCGCGCTCGGCCATGCCTCCACGGGCATGCCCTCGGCAGCCATCGCGCGCAGGGCGGCCTGTTCGCGTTCGCGCTCGGATGCGATCTGCGCCACCACGGGCGTGTAGGCATCACGGGCACGCACGCAGGCAAGTGCTGCCGCCTGGCTCAGTACGTTGACCGAATAGATCTGGCGAATCGCCGCGAACACGCCGATGACTTCGGGCGCCGCAATCACATAGCCCAGACGCGTGCCGGCAGCGCCAAACGCCTTGGACAACGTATGCAGAATCACCAGGTTGGGATGCTCGGCGATAAGCCCCTGCGCCGTGGTGGCCGCGCCAAACAAATCGTCGGCAAACTCAACGTAGGCCTCGTCGACCATGACCATGCCGGGGCACGCATCGCACAGCGCCGCGACAAAGTCGAGCGGCGCCACGTCACCCGTGGGGTTATTGGGCGAGGTCACGATTGCCAGGTTGCACTCGGACGCCGCCGCGAGCACAGCTGCCTGGTCGAGCTCAAAGGTCGCGGGGTCGCGCCACACGTCGCGCACCTCGGTCTGGCAGAGCGACGCAAAGAACGCGTACTCGCTAAAGCACGGCGGGCAGTTGAGCAGGGTCCGTCCCGCGCCGCCAAACGCCAACAGGTAGTTATAGAGCAGCTCGTCGCCGCCGTTGCCCACGCAGACATTCTCGCGCGCCACACCATGCCAAGCGGCAAGCTCGTCGCGCAGATCGTTGGACATGGGATCGGGATAGCGGTTGAGCGGTGTAGCGGCCAGGGCGGCGTCTACCGCCTCGCGCACGCCAGCCGGCACGGGATAGGTGTTCTCGTTGGCCGAAAGGTTGATGCGCGTGGGCGTAAAGTTGGGATCGTAGGGCTCAATGCCGGCCAAGTAGGGCTGGACGAGCTCCTTCATACGGGACGTGAGCTCGGCCATATTAGGCCTCCTTGTCAGTCGCGCCGGCGCCATCCGCGCTTGCAGCCGCCAGGTCCACGCCCTCGGCAACCGTCACCACGGCGTCGCCCGGCCAGGCGACCTTGGTCAGGTCGGCCGCGGCGAGCGACTCGGCGCTCACGGCATCCTCGCCCTGCTCCAACACGCGGCGGCGCAGCGCGGCGGAAAGCGCGTGTGCCCACAGACCCTCGGCCTCGGCTAGACGCTGCGTGGCAGGAGCATCGGAGAGCAGGCCCTCGGGTGTATAGCAAATGACACTCGAGCGCTTGACGAACTCTTCGACCGAAAGCGGGTTGGAGAACATGGCCGTGCCGCCGGTCGGCAGCGTGTGGTTGGGGCCAGCAACATAATCGCCAAGCGGCTCGGAGCTCCAAGCGCCCACAAAGATGGCGCCGGCGTTGCGAATGCCGCCGAGCAGGCCCATCGCATCCTTGCAATGCAGCTCAAGGTGCTCGGGCGCCACGATGTTCACTGCTTCGACGGCAGCCGCCATGTCGGCGGCCACCACGATGGTGCCTTCGTTGTCGAGCGAGGCATGCGTGATCTCGGCACGCGGCGACTGCGCGACCAGGATATCGATGCCCGCCTCGACCTCACGCGCAAACTGCTCGTCGCAGGTCACCAGATAGCAGGCCGCCAGCGGATCATGCTCGGCCTGGGCCATCAGGTCGGCCGCGACCACCATGGGCTTGGCCGTGGCATCGGCCAGCACGCAGACCTCGGACGGGCCGGCGACCATGTCGATTCCCACATCGCCCGAGACAATCTGCTTGGCCGCGGCGACAAAGGCGTTGCCCGGGCCGGTGATTTTATCGACGCGCGGAATGGTCTCGGTACCGTACGCCAGCGCGGCCACGGCCTGGGCGCCGCCCACCATATAGATCTCGTCCACGCCGCCGAGCTTGGCGGCCGCGAGCGTATACGGGCTGATCAGGCCGTCCTTTTGCGGCGGGGTCACCATGACCACGCGCTTGACGCCGGCGACCTTGGCGGGAATGGCATTCATGAGCACCGTGGAGGGATACTGCGCGCGACCGCCCGGCACGTAGATGCCGGCCGCAGCGAGCGGGGTCACCTTAACGCCGAGCATCGTGCCATCCGGGCGCGTGGTAAACCAGCTCTGCTCGACCTCGCGCTGGTGGAACTCGCGAATTTGGCGTGCAGCCTTTTCGAGCGCAGCGACAAAGGCCGGATCGAGGCCTTCGAGCGCGGCATCGATCTGCTCCTGCGGAAGACGGAAGCTCTGCAGTTCAACGCCGTCAAAACGCTGGCAGTAATCGCGCACCGCGGCATCGCCGTTGGCGCGCACGTTGGCCACGATATCGCGGGCCGCGTCGACGATGTTTTGCGGCAGCACGCCCTTGCGGTTGAGCTGGTTGGTAACGAGGCGCTCACCGGGAGTAAGCTTGATGGTCTTCATTTCGGTATCCCCTATCGGTCGAGGTTGCGTTTGAAAAAACGAGAGGCCGGGCGGCGGCGCCAATCGGCCCGCAGCCCAGACGTTGGGACGCCCGTGCGTGCTCGCGCTATTGTGCCGAGCCCGCAACGGGCTCAAAATGCTTGTCCTTCACGGCTGCCGCCAAACGATCTGCCAGATTGCGTACGCGCGGATCCAGACGTGCGGCACCCGGATTGACAAAGAAGCGGGCCGTGCAGTCCATAATGCGACCAGTAATAACCAGGTCGTTGTCGCGTAGCGTGGCACCCGTGGCGGTAACGTCCACGATGCGATCGGTCATGCCGACGATGGGGCCCAGCTCAATGTTACCGTGCAGCGAGACGATATCGGCGTTCACGCCGTGCTCGGCATACCAGGCGCTCGCGATGCGCGGATACTTGGTAGCCACGCGAAGCGACCCGCGGCGGGCATAGTTGCGCTCGGCCTGACCGGCGCGCCACGCGGGCTCCGCCTCAATGAAAGTGCACAGGCCGTAGCCCAGATCGACCAGCTGCAGCAGGTTGAGGTCGGCCTCGATAAGCGAGTCCCAACCGCAGATGCCGCAATCGGCACCGCCGCAGCCCACAAAGGCGGGCGCATCGCTAGGGCGTACGATGACAAACTCGATATTGCCGACCGCACCCTCGCCGGCACGCGTGTCGCGGCCGCGCACGATCAGGTGACGGCCGGGATCGCGCAGCTCGGAGACGTCCAGACCCGCGGCCTCGAGCATGTCGAGCGTGTCGGCCTTAAGCGAGCCCTTGGGCACGGCAATGCGCAGCGGACCCTCGGCGCCACGGCCCGCGGCGTGATCGCCATCGGAGGCAGCGTCCTCGGCCGAGGTGTGCGCGGCCTCCAGACGCTCGAGCGAAAAGGCGAAGCCCGCCGCCGGCACCTCAATGCCGTCGCCAAACGCACCGGTAAAGATGGAGTCGTAGCGTCCGCCCGAACCGACCGGATCGGGCAGGCCGCCGGCATAGGCCTTAAAGACCAAACCCGTGTAGTAATCAAACGAGTTCATGATGGAGAAGTCGAAGGACAGCACCTGGGCGTCCTCGGGAGCCAGGCCCTCGACCAGGGCGCGCAGCTCGCGCGTGAGCGGCGCGACAATGCCCGCCGCCGTCAGCAGCGCGTCGACGCGGTCGAGTACCTCGGCGCCGCCGTGCAAGCGCGGCAGCTCGCTAATGGCAGCCTTGACGGCCTCGGGCTCGGCGCTTGCCGCCACACGGGCATCGAGGCCCACAAAGTCGTTGGCGTGCACGCAGCGCAGGGCCTCAGCGGCCAGCTCGCGATCCTCGCACGCCGCGAGCAGTTCCTTAAACGGACGCACGCTACCTGCGATAATGCGCGCATCGGGCAGTGCCAGCTTACGCACGGCCTCGGCCACGAGCGAGACGATCTCGACATCGCCCGCGGTATCGCCCGCACCGATAAGCTCAAAGCCCAGCTGTGTAAACTGACGCGAGCCACCGGCATTGCGCTGGCACTCGCGAACCACCGGCGCCTCGTAGCGAAGGCGTAGGGGCAGGTCGGCCGCGCGCATGCGGGTCGAAACCAAGCGCACGATCGGCAATGTGTTGTCGGGACGGACCACCAGCAGGCGGCCATCATCGTCAAAGAGCTTAAACGGCGTGTCCGCAATGCGGCCGCCCTCCTCGAGCGAACCCTTGTCCTCGAGCAGTGGCGTCTCGACCGGCAGGTAATGATGCTCCCTAAAGCAGCCCTTCACCGTATATGCGATCTCCTCGCGCGCCTGAGCCTCCTCGGGCAATATGTCCCGGAATCCCCACGGTGTGGCCGTCATCTGGTGAGCCTCCTCATGCTGTGTTTCATATAGAACAGAAGACCGGCATAGCTCCGCCGGTCTTCTGGGTACTTTAGCATACTAGAGTGCTTGCGGGGAAAATCCGCCGCAACCGCTCATAGCGTATTCATTTGGAAACATAGGGCAGATCGCCGCAACCCAAACCCGCCTAGGCGCCAATCGCACGACGATACTCTGCCATTACTTGCGCATCGGCAGCTGCGGGGTCGGCGAAATAGCGCCCGTCATAGGTCTCGGCCGAAACAACTCCGCGATAGCCGCGCGCCACCAGCCTATCCAGGTCGGCGCGCATATCGCGGTCGCCGTCACCCCAGGCAAGATGCGTCGTGCCATCTGCCGCAACATCGACAAAATGCACGTGGGCGACATCATCGCCAAGCAGATCGAAATAATCGTCGATGGTATCCCCTGCCACCGCCATAGCGCCCAAATCCAGACACGCCTTAAGTGCCGGATGATCAACTGCCTCGATCATGCGCTTCGTGTCGGCCGCCGAGTTCACGATCATCGACTCAACCGGCTGTAGGGCCTCGAGCACCAGTCGCACGCCGCGCTCTCCCGCATGCTCGGCAATCGCACGCAGCATCGAGGCGCTGCGACCCCACGCGTCCTCGATCGGCTCGTTCAAAAATGCCCAGCCGCTCGAGACCATGACCTGCTCGGCTCCAAGTTCCGCCGCGATATCCACAACGTTCTTAAAGTACGCGAGCGTGCGGGCACGCGCCTCATTCCCACGCGCCGCGATATTCCACGGCTTGGGGTTGTTCTGTTCGGGACAAAGCCCCACAATCCGAACCCCATACCGCTGCGACAGCTCCCGCACCTGCTCGAGCGAATCGTATCCATGGCAATCGACATACAGATGCATCGCCCCGGTCCAAAGCTCGCAACACGTGTAGCCCGAGGCCGCTGCCGAAGAAAAGAATTCCTCAAGGCCAAAATAACGATGGCTGATATTCATGACGGCAAGCTGCGGATACTCCATCTTGTCCACCTTTCGGCAAAAGGGCGCCGCAGCACAGTGTGCGCGA
>CALGZX010000140.1 GCA_937934165.1 uncultured Collinsella sp. | reverse complement strand
ATGTGTCTTGGTATGGGCGTTGTTGTGGCGGTTCAGACGGGAAAAGACGAGGTTTCCAAATTAGAGATTCCCGTTATGACCGACGAAGTCAAACGCAATTCAAGTCTATATAAGTCGTATCGGAATGTTGCCGAGAAGATCAAGGCCGAATTTGATGCCATGGGAGGGCTGGTCTAATTTTGGCGGCATACGTTTCTGAATGAGGAGTCTGTGCAATGGCAGGCGAATCTTATGCAATTCCCCCCAAAGATCGTGCTGTTGAGGGAATTCTTTGGTATATCCAGCACCACCAGCTTGCCGGCGGCGATCGCCTGCCGGCCGAGCGCGTGCTGTGCGAAGAGATCGGCGTTTCGCGTACGGCGTTGCGCGCCGGTATCACGCGGCTCATCTCGTGTGGAACGCTCGAGAGCCGTCGCGGATCGGGTACGTATGTGTGTCCTCCCAAGCCGCTGAATATCTTCCAGGAAACGTATAACTTTTCCGATGCTGTGCGGACTGCCGGCCTATACCCCTCTTCTCGTCTGGTTTCCACCGGGACCATCGAGGCGGATGAGGCGCTTGCCGACAAGCTTGGGGTGGCTGTGGGCGCTCCTTTACTCCGCATGCAGCGCATTCGACTTATAGAGGGCGAGCCGGCGTCAATCGAGACCGCTCACGTTAACCTGTCCCTGTGCCCCGCGCTTTCCGATCACGATTTTGAGTGTGAGAGCCTTTACGATGTCTTGCTCAAAGAAGGTGGCGTGCGCGTTGAGCATGGACGTGAGCATATCTCCATCTCGCGTTTGAACGCCGAAGAGGCCGAGCTGCTCCAGCAAGAAGAAGGAACGCCGGTGTTCTATGAGAGCTCAATCGAATTTGATAAGGACATGCGTTTTGTGGAGCATTGCAAATCGGTGATTTTGCCCACAAAGTTCCGCTTTGCCGATAACGGCGAAAAGAACGGCATGAGGAGCGTGGCAGGTGAACAATGGCTGAAACAGTAGATGCCACCCCGGTTTATATGCGCATTCGACGCCGCATCGAGGAACGTATCGAGCGCGGTGCATATCCCACGGGTTCCATGATTCCGTCCGAAAAAGACCTCGCCGAGGAATTTGGTACGACACGCTTGACCATCCGAAGCGCTGTCGATGAGCTGGTTCGGCGCGGGCAGATTCGCCGTGTTCGGGGAAAAGGTGCCTTTGTGGCGCAGAAAGTACCTGCTTTTTTTGAACGCACGGTCGGTTTCCGTGAATCGGTCCGTGCTTCGGGCGGCGAGCCGTCCGTCCGTATTCTCGCGCGTTCCAAGCGTTATGCGGGGCCATATTACGCCGACCTGTTTGGCATCGCCGAGGACGACCTGCTCTATTCCGTTCGACGCCTGAACTGCATAAACAGTAGCCCCGTATCGATTGAGACGGCGCTGATTCCCTGCCTGCTGTTCCCAACCATCGAAGATATTGACGTGTCGGTCTTCAGTTTGTACGAGACCTATGAGATGTTGGGCCGAAAGCCGGTCATGGCACAGGAAAAGCTCGATATCGAAGCGCTGGGCGCACGAGATGCCGGCCTGCTTGGACTGGAGCAGGGCGATCTTGCCTTGACGCTGGAGTGCGTGAGCTTCGATGCGAGCGGCCAGGCGATCGAGTACGTCAAGTCGTTTAACCGCGGTGATGCGGGTGGATATACCTATACGTACTAGCTGGTTTTTTTGCATAACGGGCTGAAAAGCTGACGGAATTTTGATTCGTTGGGTCAGCTGTATATACAACCTTACAGGGCTCAAAATCGACCGTTCGCCGAAGGGAATAAATTAATCGACAAAGAGGTATCAAAAAGCCGTAACCTGTAATCGTGATTGGTATCAAATACTAATGATTTGTTGCGAGGTGAGACGATGAAGATGCTCGATTACGTTCAACTCGCCCATGTGCGTATGGGAGAGAACCTCGAGCGTTCGTCTGAGCTGGTAGCGCAGCTCGTTGATATTTTCCAGTCCGGTTCTTTTGACGCGCTGCGCATCGTTGCTTCGGGTTCGTCGCGCCATGCCGCCGATTGCGCCCGCGATTACCTGCAAGATGCGCTGCAGATGCAGGTGTCCGTTGTGACGCCCGAGGCCTTCGTCGATTTTGAACACACCTATCCGCAGCATGCGCTCAACATCGCCGTCTCGCAGAGTGGTTATTCGACCAATACGATCGCGGCGCTCGATTACATGCGCGCACACGATATGGCTGCAGTTGTGCTCACGGCAAACGTCGAGGCACCCATCAAGGAGCACGCTGACATCGTTCTTGACTACGGTGTGGGCGTCGAGTCGGTGGACTTTGTAACTCTGGGCGTCGAGGTTCTCGTTGAGTATCTGGTGCTTTTTGGTATTTACGGCGGTCAGGCGCGCGGAACGATTGACGCCAAGGGCGTTGCCCAGCGTCTTGACGACCTGCGCGAGGCTATCCATGCCAATGCCGTGATGTGCAAGACTGCCGGGGCATATGTCCAAGACCGCATGCTCGAGCTTTCTGAGCACATGCCCGCCATGGTCGTCGGCAACGGCCCCAACTATGGCGTTGCCGAAGAGGCAGCGCTCAAGCTGAGCGAGACCATCAAGATTCCTGCCATGCATCACGAAGGCGAGGAGTTCGTCCACGGTCCCGAGATGCAGATCGTTCCGGGCTATCTGGTGTTTATTGTCGACGATCCGCAGGGGTCGGAGCGTCTTGCGAATATCGCCGATGCGCTATCGAACGTTACGACAAAAACGGTGCTGCTCACGGCCCATCCCAGGGGTAGGGCTCACGAGGTTGCGGTGCCTCAGGTGGCTCCGCTGCTCAGCGCGATTCCCAATCTTGTGTTCTTCCAGACGATTGCGGCCATAATCGCCGAGCGTCTGAAGTCATGGGACGTGCACCCGTATCTCGATGCCGTCTCCAAGCAAATGGAGGTCAAGGCAGAGGGCTACGAAGAGTCAGTCAATGCGCTTAAGGCCAAAGCGGCTGAGTGTTACGGAATGTAAGCGGGTTTTGATGCCCGTTGGCATGGGGGATGTGGAAACAACCCCAGAAAGGAGAGACAAATGAAGGAAACCGAGAAGATCGAGATCATGCATTTCGACCAGGAGGGCTATCTCGAGGACGGCAAGGCGCTCTACGAGACCGGCAAGAAGATGACCGCGCTCGCCGACAAGGTCGCCGACGAGGGCTACGACGCCGTGTTCCTGATGGGCGTCGGCGGCACCTGGGACGAGCTCATGCAGCTCGAGTACCTCATGAACAAGTTCGGCGACCGCGACCTCGAGGTCTA
>CALGZX010000139.1 GCA_937934165.1 uncultured Collinsella sp. | reverse complement strand
TGGAGCGGACAACGGGGCTCGAACCCGCGACCCCAACCTTGGCAAGGTTGTGCTCTACCAACTGAGCCATGTCCGCTTACGAGGATTAATCTTACGTGATGCCCGCATCCTATGCAAGAACTTTTTTTGAAAAGTTTTGCGACGCTCTCGCGAGGGCATCAGTCGTCACGAAAGGCGCGAACAAACGCAGGCTCGCAGCGAGATGCCCCTACATCTCACCGAGCATGATCCAGGCAGAGCTGTCCTGCGCGAGCCTGCCGTCTGCAAGCGGTGATGAGGTGAGCAGGACCCTGCCCGCCGGCAGCTCCACGGGTGCTGCACCGAAGTTCGTCACACACGCCCAGCCGTTATCGCGGCGATAGGCGATGACGCCGCCCTCAGCGCCCTCGGCACCATCCGCAAGACCGGTGCGCCCGTCAAGATCGAGCCACGCAAGATCGTTGGCGCACCCGCGCAGCTTGCGCCGCAGCCAGAGGGCGTCACGATAGAGCGCAAGCATCGATGTCGGGTCCACTTCTTCCCTATCGGCAGCATAATCGGAAAACCATGCAGGCTGCGGCAGATGGGGCGCCGCATCGGCGTCTGCCGGCGAAAACCCAAACGATCCGCCATGCGCGGGATCGTCCGCCGCCACCCACGGCAGGGGCACACGACAGCCGTCGCGCCCCTTCTCACGCTTCGGTCCGTGCGTATTGGTCGCAGTAGGGTCTTCGAGTGCAGCCCACGGGATATCAGCCACCTCAAAAAGGCCGAGCTCCTCACCCTGATACACGTATGCCGAGCCCGGAAGCGCCAGCTCAAGCAAAAGGGCCGCCCGCGCGCGGCGCTCGCCGAGTTCACGGTCCTCGTCATAAGACGACCCGTCGCGCAAGAGCCAGTCGAGCGCAATCTGGTGGTAGCGCGTCGCCTTGATTTGCGGCAGGGCATAGCGTGTCGCCACGCGCGGCACGTCGTGGTTGGAGAGTACCCAGGTCGAGGCGGAATCGGATTCGACGGCTGCCTTCAAGCCCTTCTCGATTGCAGTGTGCATGTCATCATAGGTCCAAGTGGCCTTGGCAAACTCAAAGTTGAATGTCTGGCCAAGCTCGCTAGGACGCGCGTAGAGATACTGGCGCTCGGGCAGCACCCACGCCTCGGCAACGGCACTGCGCGGCGGATTATAGCGGTCGAACACGCGGCGCCACTCGCGATAGATCTCGTGGACCTCATTGCGGTCCCACAGCGGATGGGTGCCGTCGTCAACCATGTCATCGCCCTCGGCGAGATGCCACCGGTCGAGGTCATCGCGGTCGAGATCCTTGGCGAGACCCTGCGCCACATCAATGCGAAAGCCGTCGACGCCTCGATCGCTCCAAAACGCCAGGACGTCGCAAAAGAGCGCGTGAACCTCAGGGCATGACCAGTCAAAGTCCGGCTGCTCGGGCGTAAACATGTGCAGATACCACTGACCGTCCGCAACACGCGTCCATGCGGGGCCGCCAAAGTTGGCATTCCAATTGGTGGGAGGCAGCTCGTCATGCTCGCCGCGACCATCGCGGAAGATATAACGGGCGCGTTCGGGCGATCCGGGGCCGGCGGCAAGAGCGGCTTTGAACCAGGGGTGCTGGTTGGATGAATGGTTGGGCACGATGTCGACGATGACCTTGATGCCGCGCGCGTGAGCCGCAGCGATCATGTCATCGAAGTCGTCAAGCGAGCCGAGACGTGGGTCGACATCGCAGTAGTCCGCCACATCATAGCCGCCATCGACAAGAGGCGAAGGGTAAAACGGGCTCAGCCAGATGGCCTCGATACCCAGCCGCTCAAGATAGTCCATCTGCTGGGTAATGCCCGCGATATCGCCCAGACCCGAACCAGTCGAATCCTTAAACGAGCGCGGGTAGATCTGATAGATCGCGGCATCGGACATCCATGAGCGCGAAGAAGACTTTTCTGTAGCCATGGGGCGTATCTCCCTTGCAACGAGGTTATGCGAGATGCCCACGATGATACGCCCAAAGCGGACATTCGCGGCAAACAACGCCACAGCCACGACCCAAAACGCTCGCCCCCTCTCGGGTTCGAGCCTAGGAGATAGGTACAAAAAAAGCCCGGCTACCGTAGTAGTCGGGCTGTTGCGTTTGGAGCGGACAACGGGGCTCGAACCCGCGACCCCAACCTTGGCAAGGTTGTGCTC
>CALGZX010000138.1 GCA_937934165.1 uncultured Collinsella sp. | reverse complement strand
CGTAGCGGGTGGTTTAAAGCTGGCCGCTGCGCGGCCAGCAGACTAAAGTCTTGAATCAAAAAGAGCCGGTCGAGCAAACGCTCGATCGGCTCACAAACTTTCCCTCAGCTTACGGTCCCGAGAGGTTGTCCGAAGGCCCGACCGCCGAGAGGGGTTTCTTCTGAGCGATCCCGCAGCGCGAAGCGCGAGGACCAGCGAAGAAGAAACCCCGCAGGCGGTCGGGCCGGTGGGAGGGATGGCCTTTCGACCTACTCTTTTTCGACCGCGCGCATGATCGCCTTGTAGATCTCCATCAGCGGGATGATCAGGAAGGCCAGGCCCAGCGCGGCAAGAACGCCCTTGAGCTCAAGCGTCACAGGGCCAAAGAACATCTCGGCAAGCGTCGGCTGCACGGTCACGATCACCGTCAGCACCAGTGCCAGCGCGGCGGAAGCCCACAGCCACTTGTTCTGCTTCTTCATGGTGAACAGCGACGCACGACGGCTGCGCATATTGAAGCAGTGGAAAATCTCGACCATGTTGAGCGTGATGAACGCCATCATCACGCCTTCCTCGTCGGCATTGCCGGCAATCATATCGGCGATGTGGATGTAGCCCATGTCAAAGTACACGCCCACAAAGAAGCTCGCCAGCACCAGCACGGTGATGATTAGGCCCTGGACCACGCAGTCCAGACCCATATGTCCGGCAAAGACACCGTCCTTGGCGTTGCGCGGCTTGCGCTTCATGATGTCGCCCTCGGCGTCCTCCATGCCCAGCGCGAGCGCGGGGAAACAGTCGGTGACCAGGTTCACCCACAGCAGCTGCACCGGCTGGAAGATGGTAAAGCCGATAAGCGTGGCGATGAACACCGAGAACACCTCGGCAAGGTTGGCCGAAAGCAGGAACTGGATGACCTTGCGGATGTTGTCGTAGATGCGACGGCCCTCTTCGCAGGCACCGATGATGGTGGCGAAGTTATCGTCGGCGAGCACCATGTCGGCGACGTTTTTGGTAACGTCGGTACCGGTGATGCCCATACCCACGCCGATGTCGGCGCGCTTGATGGACGGGGCGTCGTTGACGCCGTCGCCCGTCATGGCGACGATCTGATCGCGCGACTTCCAGGCCTCGACGATGCGGGTCTTGTGCTCGGGCTGGACGCGGGCGTACACGCCGTAGTCCTCGATGTGCGCGTCGAGCTCCTCGTCGCTCATGCGGTCGAGGTCGGCACCGGTAATGGCCTGGCTGCGGTCGGCGACGATGCCCAGCTGCTTGGCGATGGCCACGGCGGTGTCGATGTGGTCGCCCGTGATCATGACGGTGCGGATGCCAGCGTCGTGCGCCTCGCGGATAGCGTCGGCCACCTCGGGACGGACCGGGTCGATCATGCCGGACAGGCCGCAGAAGACCAGGTCATGCTCAAGCGCAGCGGGGCTACAGTCGGCGGGAACCTCGGTGTAGGTGCGGCTCGCCAGCGCCAGCACGCGCAGGGCCTCGTCGGCCATGGCCTTGTTGGCTGCCACGAGCTCGGCGCGGCGCTCCTCAGTCAGGGGGACGACCTTATCGCCCTCGTAGATATGGGTGCACAGGCCAATCACCACGTCGGGCGCGCCCTTGGTGTACTGCTCGTACTCGCCGTCCAGGGTCTCGACGACCACGGACATCATCTTACGGCCCGAGTCGAACGGGGCCTCGCCCACGCGCGGGTGCTCGGCAGTCAGGCCAGTAAGACCAGCCTTGCCGGCATCATTGACGAGCGCACACTCGGTCGGCTCGCCCACGGCCTCGCCCAGCCCCTCGTCCCACTGGGCATCGGAGCACAGCGCCATGCCGGCCAAGAACTTCTCCTTGGGCGCAGCGAGCTCGTGCTTGACAACGGTCATCTTGTTTTGAGTAAGGGTACCGGTCTTGTCGGAGCAGATGGTCTGCGTGCAGCCGAGTGTCTCGACAGCAGAAAGCTTGCGGATGATCGCCTGGCGCTTGGCCATCTTGGTCACGCCGAGCGAAAGGACGATGGTCACGACGGCGACCAAGCCCTCGGGGATAGCGGCGACGGCGAGCGAGACGGCAACCATAAAGGTATCGAGCAGGGCCGTCGGGTCGGTAAGGACGTTGCCCACGCCGTGACGGATGATGTCGACGCCAAAGATGACGACGCAGATGACGATAACCATGATGGTAAGGATGCGGCTGAGCTCGGCAAGCTTCACCTGCAGCGGCGTGAGCTCTTCCTTGGCCTCGGCCAGGGCGCCGGCAATCTTGCCCATCTCGGTGTTCATACCGGTACCGACCACGACGGCGCGACCGCGACCGTACACCACGGTGGAACCCATGTAGCACATGTTCTTGCGGTCGCCGAGCGGCACGTCGTCGGTGCCGGTGGCGAGCTCGATCACGTTGGCATGCTTCTCGACAGGCACGGACTCGCCGGTGAGTGCAGCCTCTTCGATCTTCATCGTGGCGCTCTCGAGCACGCGGCAGTCGGCCGGGACGGAGTCGCCCGCCTCGAGCAT
>CALGZX010000137.1 GCA_937934165.1 uncultured Collinsella sp. | reverse complement strand
ACCATCTCTTGATCCTCTCGGGCCTTTACGGATGCGTGCGCCCCTTTCATGCCGTTGAACCGTATAGGCTGGAGATGGGCGCGAAGCTTGCCGTCGACAATGCCCGAGACCTCTACGCGTTTTGGGGCGACAAGCTCGCACGGGCCATCGCTCCGGCGGGCTCCAACGCTACGATCGTCAACCTCGCCAGCGCGGAATACGCCAAAGCCGTTCTGCCCTGCCTCACCACCGACGCCACAGCCGTCACGTGCCTCTTTGGCGAGGGTATCCGCAACGGGAAGCCCATCCAACGGTCGACCGCCAGCAAAAAGGCGCGCGGCTCCATGGTGCGCTGGATGGCAGAAAACAAGCTCGAGGATGCAAGCGAACTTACCGCGTTCGACGTTGGTTATCGACACTTTCCCGAGCTTTCAAATAAAAATACTTTGGTCTTCCTGAACGAACAGGCCTTGTAGGACCACCGCTACTTTTAAATGTGCTGCCTAGGCACGGCGTCTATTCCGCCAAGCCGTCGGCTTTGGCAATTTCATTTGTCGAGCCGTCCTGATAGGTAATCTTGACATGCTCCACCTCGGACACCTGGACGCCCGACGGGGGCTCCAGGCGCCATTCCATCAGCGCGATATCCATCGTCGTGGGCACATCCCCTTTATCTTTGAGCTCGACTGACAGCGTCTTAAGCGACGCATCGAAGGTCACGCGCTCGATCTCTTCACCAGGAATGGAACCACCGCTCAGCTGCAGCTGGACAAATCCATCGCACGGATACCAATAGTCGCCGGGAGCTGCCACCGTGTTACCGCCAGAGACCTTCACCGTCATGATCGGTAGGCTATCATCAGCCTCGAACTCCCAGGCAGCGCCGCCGCGACCGCCAAACGTCCAGATACAAAAGGCAATCACCAGCACGGCAAGCACCGCAAAACCAATCGCGACAAGGCCATGGTGCGCACGGCTTTCCTCGGCCGATTCATCCCATTGCGTCTCTCGATATAGATGCTTGTCTTCCATGTTCGCCTCCCCACAGGCACGCTCGTTGGCCCAATCGTACCCATTCAGGCTATACTTGAGCCCATGACATAACGGGGAGCTTGTAGGACAAGACGGCAGGCTGAGACTGGGCGCGCCCGCCCTGACCCGCAAACCTGATATGGGTAATGCCAACGAAGGGAGCCGTGCCAATGAGCACACAGACCGAGCCCAAGCTCGTCACGCAAATCGACTTCGCCCGCGCCGGGCAGATTACGCCGCAGATGAAGGAAGTCGCCGAGCGCGAGCATCGCGACCCCGAGTACATCCGCGAGCGTGTGGCCGACGGCCGCATCGCCATTCCCGCCAACATCGTGCACATCAAAAAGGGCATGCGCGCCTTTGGTGTCGGTGAGGGCCTGTCCACCAAGGTCAACGTCAACCTGGGCATCTCGGGCGACAAGGCCGATGCCGCCGAGGAATGGAAGAAGGTCAAGATCGCCGAGGACTTTGGCGCCGACGCCATCATGGACCTCTCCAACTCGGGCAAGACGCGCCAGTTCCGCCAGCAGCTCATCGACGAGACGCCGCTCATGGTGGGCACGGTGCCGATGTACGACGCCATCGGCTACATGGAAAAGCCGCTGGTCAAGCTGACCAAGGACGACCTGTTCGAGGTCGTGCGTGCGCATGCCGAGGACGGCGTGGACTTTATGACCATCCACTGCGGCATCAACAAGTCGGTCACCAAGACCTTTAAGGAGACCGGCCGCCTGATGAACATCGTGAGCCGCGGCGGCTCGCTGCTGTTTGGCTGGATGGAGGTCACCGGTAACGAGAACCCGTTCTATGAGTTCTACGACGAGTTGCTCGAAATCTGCCACGAGTACGACGTGACGATTTCGCTCGGCGACTCCTGCCGCCCGGGCTGCCTCTACGATTCCAACGATGCCACCGAGACCGCCGAGATGATCGAGCTGGGCAAGCTGTGCAAGCGCGCCTGGGCCGCCGGCGTCCAGGTTATGGTCGAGGGGCCGGGCCATATGGCGCTCGACGAGATCGCCGCCAACATGAAGCTGCAGAAGCGCCTGTGCCACAACGCCCCGTTCTATGTGCTGGGGCCGCTCGTGACCGATATCGGTGTGGGCTACGACCACATCACCGCCGCCATCGGTGGCGCCATCTCCGCGAGCTCCGGCGCCGACTTCCTGTGCTACGTGACACCGGCAGAGCACCTGTGCCTGCCCAACGCCCAGGATGTGCTCGACGGCCTCATGGCCACTAAGATTGCCGCGCACGCCGCCGATATCGCCAAGAAGGTACCACACGCCCGCGACATGGACGACAAGATGGGCCAGGCACGCCGCAAGCTCGACTGGGATGCCATGTGGAAGTGCGCTCTCGACCCGGTCACCGGCAAGAAGCGCTACGAGGAGTCCCCTGCCGCCACTGAGGGCACCTGCACCATGTGCGGCAAGATGTGCGCCGTCCGCACCGTTAACAAGGTGTTCGAGGGCACGACGATCGATCTTGGCATGGAGGACTAACTCGTCGCCGGAGCCGCAATCGGTAACAAGGTGTTCGTCAATTGTTGACGTGTGAACATTTGCTTGCGTTTGCGTAAAGATTGCACTACCCGCCCGGGTTCGGCATACAGCCGGCCCGGGCAACTTTATAATGCAGGCAGAAGACCCATTTGAATCCGACCGAACAAGGGAGCGAACATGGATCGTAGTAAGGTACCTGCCGTCCTGTCTATCGCAGGATCCGATTCCAGCGGCGGCGCCGGCATTCAGGCCGACATTAAGACCATCACGGCGCACCGTCTGTATGCCGAGACGGCCATCACCGCCATCACAGCGCAAAACACACTGGGCGTCACCGCCGTGCAGAATATCTCCCCCGATATCGTCGCTGCGCAAATTGACGCCGTCTTTGACGATATCCGCCCGAGCGCCGTCAAAATCGGCATGGTTTCGTCCACCGAGATTATCGAAGTTATCGCCGATCGCCTGAGCGCATGGAACGCAACCAACGTGGTCGTCGACCCCGTTATGGTCGCCACGTCGGGCGCTCGCCTCATTGCCGAGGATGCCGCCGAAGCGCTTACGCGTCGCCTGTTCCCGCTGGCGACCGTCATCACCCCCAACATTCCCGAGGCCATGGCGCTGCTCGACTACGAGGTCGATTCCGAGCGCACACAGCAAAACGCTGCCATGCTCCTCACCCGCCGCTTTGGCTGCGCGTCCCTCGTTAAAGGCGGGCATTTTGTCAACGAGGCCAACGATGTGCTCGCAGAGCCCGCGCCGCTCGATGACGAGGGCAACCACCTGGGTGATCCGCTCACCACGTGGTTCCGCCACAAGCGCATCGAGACCGGCAACACGCATGGCACCGGCTGCACGCTCTCATCCGCCATCGCCTGCGCGCTGGCCCAGGGCATGGAACTTGCCGACGCCATCAACGCCGGCAAGGCCTACCTAACCGGCGCTCTCGCCGCCGGCTTTGACATGGGCAAAGGCTCCGGCCCCGTCAACCACATGTGGCAGTATTAAGATTCGCAGCCCAAAACCGCCGCAAAGGCGACAGACACCTTTGCGGCGGCTCCCACAAACATCTCGATCTGTAACAGTTAGAGCCCATTTTTCGGCCCACCTGTTACAGATCGAGATATTCAAATT
>CALGZX010000136.1 GCA_937934165.1 uncultured Collinsella sp. | reverse complement strand
TCGAGCCCATGGATATCTCCGAGCGCCTGCTTAAGGTTATGGCGCGCTACCCGCAGCGTATCGCCCCGTTTTTGCACCTGCCCGTGCAGTCCGGCTGCACGGCGACCCTGCATCGCATGGGCCGTCCCTATAGCGCCGAGGCCTTTGAGGATGCGGTGCGTATGATTCGCGCCAACTTGCCCCAGGCGTCCCTTTCGTGCGATGTCATCGTCGGTTTTCCTGGTGAGACGGACGAGGAGTTCGAGGAGTCGCTGGCGCTGTGCCGCCGTGTGGGTTTCTCGCGTATGCACGTGTTCCGCTACAGCAAGCGTCCCGGTACCCTTGCTGCCGACATGCCCGACCAGGTGCCACCCGAGGTTATGGCCGAGCGCAGCCGCCGTATGCGGGCCGCCGCACAGGAGCTCGCTATTGCCGACGCTCGCCGTCGCGTGGGCACCGTCGAGCGCGCCGTGCTCGAGTATGGCGACAACTTGACTCTCGGTTCGTTCCATCATGCCCGTCTTGACGATACCTGTGGACTTACAGCCCCGTGCCTGCTCGATGTTGCTATCATCGGAGTCGATGATTCCGGCTTGGTCCATGCACGCAGGGAGGTTCATGGAAGCCTCGAAGATTAGACTTACCGTTCCCGAGGGAATTGATCCCTCGTGCGTTTTGGGCGCCGGCGACGGCGTCCTTCGCGTGCTCGAGAGCTTGGTTCGCGCTCACGTGGTCGCCCGTGGCGATAGCATCGCCGTGAGCGGCGACCCGGACGAGGTCGAACTCGTGGCGCGCTTTTTCGAGCACGCTTTTCGCGAGGCGGCCGCCGGGCGCACGCTGTCTGTCGACGATGTCTCTCGCTGTCTGGCCGTTCTGCGCGACGGTGAGCACGAGGCTACGTCGCTTCGCGATGACGTGCTGCTTTCGTATCGCGGCCGCGTCATTCGCCCCAAGACGCTTGGGCAAAAGCGCTATGTGGATGCCATCCGCTCGCATACCATCACGTTTGGCTTGGGTCCTGCCGGTACCGGTAAGACCTATCTGGCTATGGCGCTCGCCGTTGCCGCGCTCAAGCGTCACGAGGTGGGCCGTCTGATCTTGACGCGTCCGGTTGTCGAGGCGGGGGAGAATCTGGGCTTTTTGCCCGGAACCCTCGAGGAAAAGATCGATCCCTACATGCGTCCGCTCTACGACGCCCTTTTTGACATGATGGATCGCGAGCGCACCGATG
>CALGZX010000135.1 GCA_937934165.1 uncultured Collinsella sp. | reverse complement strand
AAGCCGGGCGGAACAATTCTTATCTGCAACGAGAGCAATGGCGATACGGACAAGGACGAAAGGTGGACGCAAATCATCGGCGGCATGACCATCTACAAGGACATTGAATTAAAGGCGTGTCTGGAGCAGGCGGGTTTTCACGAGGTGCAGATACGCAAAAAGATAAGGTGGCTCTGTGTCACGGCGCGGAAGTAAGGGTATCAAGCACGGGCATTTTTGCATCCATCCTGCACATGGCGATAGGCATGACGGTCATAGCGGCTGTGCTGGCGGCACTTATGACAGTTTTTATTCACTGAGGAAGAAACCTATGAAATGTAAAATTGAGAAAAACACCGTTCAGGAGACGCTGATCCTCCCGCTGTATTCCCGGAAGCTGTGTACGGAGCTGTACCCGAACCTTTATAGGGATGAAACAGCGGTTCGCTTGCTCGACCAAATCGACTACGACTTTTCAGAGGTAGAGAAAAATTCCCGCAGCCTGATGCAGCGCTTTGGTGCGCTGGAGGTGGCCACACGGCAGAGTGATCTTGCTTTCGAGGTGCGGGATTACCTGAAAGGCCACCCCAATGCGGCGGTGGTCAATCTGGGCTGCGGGCTGGACAACACCGGCAGAACCTGCGACAACGGTAGATGCAAGATCTACAATCTGGACTTCCCGGATGTGATTGCCTTGCGGCAGCAGCTGCTGCCCGCCGGGGAGCGGGAGCAAAACATCCCCTGCGACCTGAAAGACCCCGCATGGTTTGACAAGATCGATGCCTCCGGCGGGGCGGTGTTCTTTGCCTCCGGGGTGTTCTATTACTTTCTGACCCAGCAGGTCCGGGAACTGGTGCGGGGGATGGCGGACGCTTTCCCCGGCAGCGTGCTGGTCTTTGATGCTGCCAATCGGACGGCGGTAAAGATGATCGCAAAAACATGGCTTAAGACTGCAAAAATCAAGGATGTGGGGGCATATTTTGCGGTTTCGAATGCCGCCAAGGAAATCGGCACGTGGGACAGCCGTCTGCAGGTCACAAGTCGCGGCTATATGCTGGGCTACAAAGATTTGAGAGACCCTTCTGTCAGCGGCTTTTTCCGGTTTCTCGCAAGGGTCGGTGACAACGGGATGAAAATGCAAATCGTGAAAATAACATTTTGAGAGGCAAAAATGCAAAAGACGAGCACTTCTTGCCGCCCAATTGGCAAGAAGCGCTCGTCTTTTCTTAACGCGTTGTATGGCGGAGAGAGCGCAAGTTACGCGAGCGCCCTTCTTGCCAGCTCGGCCGCGCCAAGGATTCCTTGGTCGCCGCCGCAGCCCGGGGCGCAGATGTAGCTCTCTATGTCCTTAAGCTCGGCGGTCTGGATGTAGCCACCCAGATATTCGAGGGTCTTCTTGCGGACGATGCCGTAGAGCTGCTCCTGGTGCATCACGCCGCCGCCGAGGACGATACGGCGAGGCGAGTACATGAGCACGAGGTTCGCGCACATCTGCCCCAGATAATCCCCCTCGAGCGCCCACACCTCAGCGTTGTCCGCGAGCTCGGCCGCGGGCTTTCCCCAGCGCGCGGCGATGGCGGGGCCGGAGGCGAGGCCCTCGAGACAGCTCGCGTGGCTCGGGCAGACGCAGCGTCCCTCCTCGGTGGGACGGGTCCTTACCAGCATGTGGCCGGCCTCGGGGTGCAGCATGCCGTGAAGGAGCCTGCCCGCGCACATGACGCCCGCGCCCACGCCGGTGCCGATGGTCACGTAGACGGCGTCCTCGAGCCCCTTGCAGCAGCCGAAGACTACTTCGCCGAGGCAGGCAACGTTCACGTCCGTGTCGTAGGCCACCGGAATCCCGAGGGCGTCGGCGAACGCGGCGCGAAGACCATAGCCTCGCCACGCGAGCTTGGGCGTCTGAAGGATGGAACCGTAGCGCTCATCGTTGGGGTCGACGCAGGTCGGGCCGAAGGCGCCGATGCCCAACGCGTTCACATCACGGGCGGTGAACCACTCGACCATTTGTGGGACGGTCTCGGCGGGCATAAGCGTCGGGGTCTCCATACGGTCGAGGACCTCGCCGTCGCCGGACACCACGGCACAGACCATCTTGGTCCCGCCGGCCTCGAGGGCGCCGAGCCTCATTTGCTTTTCGCTCATGTGATCCTCCTTACAAAGGGACGCCCGCAGTCATGGTCAACCGCGGGCGCCCATAACGTTGGCTTGTTTCGAGGCGACCCTACCTGGGCACGCGGTCCTGCCTTGCGGCAAACGGGGCGAGCACGGCGTGCGGCTCGCTTTGGTACCAGTAGGCGACGGTGGAGATGTCGTCCTCGCGCTCGTAGAGCTTGATGTCGTCGTTGCCGAGGTCCTGGAACGTCACGCGCAGGTCCTCCTTGAACGAGATCGGGTCGGGAAGGTGCCACCTGTAGAGGCCATGCCTGGGCAGCGCGTCGTCGTTGGTCGCGAGCATCGGGTTCGGGTTCGGCTTGCCCGCGCTGAAGCGGTCGCGCGTGGCGTCGCGCGTCGAGCGGTACGGGTAGCCGGCGAACAGCGTGTTGAAGCACTGCGCCTCGGGCAGCGCGTGGGGCGGCCTGTCGAGGAAGGCCCAGGCACCGCCGAAGTAGTCCTCGGCTCCCGTCGAGGTGACCGTGGGGAACTCCTCGTCGCCGTCGAGGAAGAACTTCATCTCGCCCTCGCCCCACCAATAGCGCTCCAGGGCGCACAGGGCCATGTAGGTGCCGACGTAGTAGCCCTTACCGCGCACGCCGTCGAGCACGGTGTAGTCGACGCCCCTGCGGGTGCTGCGCTCGCGGTTAAAACGGGCGTGGAAGTACATGGCGTCGTCCGGCACGTCGGTGAGCGCGTAGTTGAACGTGTAGAAGATGTACTTAATGAACCCGGGGTGCTCGCTCGTAAGCGTGACCTTGGCGTGCTTCCTGAAAGGCATCTCGAAGTAGCAGTTCATGCCGCCCGTCGGGTTCACGCAGATGGGCATCGAGTTGACGATGGCGCGCTCACCGAAGCCGTTGCAGAAGAAGTCGCCGACAGGGCACTCGACCGAGGGGGTCTCCTCGTCGTCCCAGTAGAAGCGCAGCACGAGGTCGCGCATGACGAAGCTGCCGGCGGCGGTCTTGTCGGGGACGGTCATCCAGATGTGGCGGATGATGCCGGGGCCCTCGATGTCCGCGAGCGTGATGGTCTCGCCGGACTCAAGGGGCACGCAGCACGAGCCCTTGCGGCCGACGCCGAGGTGGCTGGCCGACATGGCGGCACGGCCCTTCTCGCCCGTGATGTTCTCGGGGGTGATGGCGCGGCTTTCCTCACCGCCGTGCATCCACACGTCCTTAAGGAACTCTCTCATCGTCGACCTCCTCTATTCGTCGTCTTCGCACTCGGCGGAACTGGCACCGTTCACGTAGACGATCTGCTGGCGCGCCTCGTCGACGAGGGCGTCGAAGTCGAGTTTCTCGTCGGGGCGCGCGAGCGCGACCGTCATGGCGAGCGGGAGGTTGACACCCGCGATCACGTGGATCCGGTCGGAGGCGAAGCGGGAGAAGCGCTGGTTCACGCTGCCGCCGAGCGCGTCGGTGAGGACGACGACCTCGTCAGTGCCCGAAAGAGCCGCCTCGACCGCCGCGTCGAGCCCCTCGCCGTTGTCGTTCACGTAGGCGCACACGGCGTTGACGGCGTCGCTCTTACCCGTAAGGAACTCGAGGGTGTCCTTGAAGCCCTGGGCGAGAAGGGAATGGCTCGCCACAACTATCTTTCTCATTGATTCACCAATCTCTTGGGTCGAAGCTAAGCGAGGATGCCAGCGGCGGAGGCGACCATCGCGAGGACGATCACCACGAGGATGAGGACCGTCATGCTCGCGTTCTTCTTGGTAAGAAGGTAATACGCGCTTCCCGTGATGGCGGCGGGGATCATGGCAGGCAGGATCTTGTCGAGCAGCGGCTGAATCTCCATCGAGACGTCGCCGAAGCTGAAGCTAATCGGGCAGGTGACGCCGATGACCGAGGCGATGAGGCAGCCGACCACGGTGAGGCCGAGCACGGAGGCGGCGGCAGTGAGGTTGGGAAGCTTCTCGCTGAAGTCGGTGACGAGCTTCACGCCCTGCTTGTAGCCGAACTCGAGGGCGTGCATGCGGACCCAGAAGATGGCCAGGATGAGCGCGAACCAGATGCCGGCTCCCACGGGGTTGCCCTCGATGGCCATGTAGGCGGCGATGGAGCCCATGATGGTCGGGATCATGGTCATGAGCAGGGAGTCGCCGACGCCGGCGAGCGGTCCCATGGTGCCGATCTTCAGGTCTTGGACGGCGTCCGCCGCCGCTAGGCCGTCGCGTTCCTCCATGGCCACGCAGGCGCCAAGGATGATGGCGGCGAGCCAAGGCTGGGTATTGTAGTAGCGGAAGTGGTTGTTGAGCGCTTGCTTATAGTCCTCGTCGTTCGTGTAGATCTTCCTCAGGACCGGCGAGAGGGCGTAGGCGACTGAGGCGCCCTGCTGGGTCTGGTAGTTGAAGGTGCACACGCTCATGAGCCAGCGCCAGTTCGCGTTGCGCAGATCCTTCTTGGTGACCTTGTAGCCGGAGGGCTTGCCCTCGGCGACGGCGGTGATGTTCTCGTTTTCCATGGTTACTCATCCTCTCCGATGAAGGCGTCTGCGGAAGCGTGGGCGGCGAGCTCGGTGTCCCTCTCGGCACGCTGGTAGAACGCGATCGCGAGGGCAACGCCGACGATGGCGGCGCCGATGATGGGCACGTTCAGGAAGGCCGAGAGGAAGAAGCCGACGAGCAGGTACTGGAAGTACTTGCCGGTGGGCATGTAGCGGAGCAGCATGGCGATACCGATGGCCGGGAGCATCTTGCCGGCGAGGGTGAGACCGGAGAGGAACCACTGAGGCATGACCTCGAGGAGCCAGTTGACGGCGGGCTGGCCGAGCGTCACGGAGACAAAGACGGGCAGGGCGGCGCACAGGCCGAAGAGCGCGGGGCAGACCCACAGGATGGCGTTCATCTGATTGAACTTACCCTCGTTGCAGAACTTCTGGGACTTCTCGACGACGAAGCCGTTGAGGATCTTGACGATGACGTCGAGCTGGATGCCGAGCATGCCGACCGGCAGGCCGATGGCGAGGCCCGTGTCCGCGCCCAGGGTCACGCCGTAGGCGGTGGCGATGATGGCCATCGTGCCGTAGTCGGGAATCGACGAGCCGCCGAAGCCCGCGACGCCGAGCTGCATGAGCTGGATGGTGCCGCCGATGACGAGGCCGGTCTGCCAGTCGCCCATGACGACGCCGGTGATAAGGCCCCAGAAGACGGCATAGTTGACGAAGATCATCGGGATGCCGTAGTAGTCCACGTGCTTGATGAAGGCCAGCAGCGTCAAAAGGACGACCTGCAGGATAGTGAAGTTGACCATGATCCCTCCTTAGATGAGGTCGGCGACGGAGACGGGCTTGTCGGCGGGCACGAACTGTGCCGTCACCTTGACGCCGCGGGCGATGAGCGCCTTGTAGCTCTGGACGTTCTCGGCGGAGGCATAGGCGCGCTGGGTGAGCTGGACGCCGCCCTCCTTGACGAGCGAGCCGCCGACGATCAGCGACGGGAGCTCGATGCCCGACTCGACCAGGTGAAGGATCGTCTCGGGCTCCTTGGCGATGACAAAGACCTTCTCGCGGTCGTACTTGCCCGCCGCGAAGTTCTTGAGCGCGGTCTGCTCGGAGATGATCGAGACGGCCATGCCCGCGGGGCGCGCCATCCTCATAGTGGACTTCAGGACCTCGTCGCCGGCGACCTTGTCGTCGATGACCATGACTCGGGTCGCGCCCGACACCGGGGCCCACTGCGTCACGATGATGCCGTGAAGCAGGCGATTGTCGATTCGTGCCATAACAACACTCATGTTTGCTCCTATCAAATGAAGTTTTACGTTCGGTACTGCCTCGGCGCTATCCGGATTCGCGCCGGGCAAGGGGTTATCGGATTATTGAGGACGCGCAGTCAGCTTGCGGCGGCGCGGGGAAGGTCACTCGTCGAGCAGGAGGTCCGAGGAGCCGAGGCGCTCTTCTCGCGCCGGGGCGGCGCTCACGCTTATGTAGTCGAAGACATATGCGATCTCGCTTACGGGAACCTCTACGCGATAGCGCGTCGAGATGCTCGAGAAGCTCTGCCTGAAGGACTCGATGAAATCGGCACGCTCCTCCTCGAAGCGGTCCTGACCAACGTAGGTCTCAATGGGGTTTCTGGTAACAAGGCGCTCGACGAGACAGCAGAGGTGGACGTAGAGCCCAATGATGGCGTTGCTGCCGATCTTCTCGCCTGTCCTGCGCTGAAGCTCGTGCACGGCGCTCTCGATCTCGTGGAATAGCCGCTCCGGGTCGAGGATGGTGATGGAGCGGATGACGTTCTGCAGCGTCATGTTCGAGAGCAGCTTCTCGTGGAAAGAAGAGAGCTCGGAAGCGTCAAGCCACCTGCCGAACACGGCATCAACCTTAGAGGCGGACGCCGTCGACATGATGTCCTCGAGGGCGACGAAGGGGACGGAGGCGACCCCGGGGTCTCCCGTGCCGATGACGGCGCAGACGCGGTGCTCGGAGAAAACGGCGTCATTCGACCCGTTCGCGACGAGCTGCTTGAAGGGCCTCGTGAGCAGGCGCGCGCCTATGGTGCGCGGGAGGCTCTGCGAGACGAGCTGGCGTATCCTCTCCGCGGCGTCGACCCCGGACTCGGAGCAGAAGACGATGGCGTCCTCACGGTTGATGCGCTCGATCACCTTGCAGTGCGTCACGCACGCGGCGGTCGCATCGCCAAGAACCTCGGCGATGGACTTGCCGCCGAGCAGCCCGACCCCGATCTCGAGCGCAAGACCGGTAGAGACGTTGTTCACCACGCCGATAGTGGAGTCGGTAACGTTCTCGAGGGCCTTATAGGCCTCCTCCAAGGAGCCCATGTCGACGAGGAACACGACCCCGGTGCAGTAGGAATGGCGGTCGACGAGGCGCTGGAGCGGACCGACGATGTCCTTCAGCTGCTGGTCGTAGGGCATGTCGACAGCCTCGTACACATGCATGCCGAGCATACGGTTCGCCGCGTCGGCGATGCTCGTCGCCGTTGAGTAGCCGTGGGACAAGATGACGCAGAGCGTCCGAAGGGCCTTCGCATCGCGAGACTCCGATGCGACGCACAGCGTCAGAAGCGTCTTCGTGAAGTGATCGAGCGAGATTCCCAGCGCCCCTTCCACGTCTGCGGCGACCTGATCGGAGACGCTCGAGGCAAACGGTAATTCGGAGGTCACGGCACCGAGGAGATGGGAGATTTGCTCCGCACAGGCAGACTTTCGCTTAGCCAGGCCGATGCCCGGCCACAACTGCAGGCAAATCTCCTGGGCCAGTAGAAAAGCGACCTTCCTCGAAAGCTCGATGCCATAAGAAGAGCCTGCGTCGGCAAGGACCGCGCCCACGATGCGCTCGAAGGCGCGCGACCTCGAGGAGGTAACGCCGCGGCCGAAGATCAAGTGATCCTCAACGCCGCGCACAGCGGAGACAGCTTGCGAGACGAGCTCGGAGACAGAGAGCTCCCCGGCGCAGAATCGCTCATCGAGAGAGCACAGGGCATCGAGCGCCTGCTCGACCGGCCCTGTGCTCTCGGCGGCATCCAGGGACGCGTCGATCAGAACGCCATCGTCGGGCTGTTGATCGATCTGCGCGGAGGAGAGGAGCCCGCTGGGAAGAAGATACGGGCGAACGACGACGTAGTCGCCCTCGCGATTGAGGAACGCTTTGGCGCAGCAGTTCGTCACGCAGGCGCGCAAGCCGGCGATGTTATCGGAAAAGTCCGCGTTCACGAGGCAACGGTATGCGCCGCGACTGATCTTCACATCAGAACCGATTCGGCACCCCTCGCTGCGCAGGAAGCTCAAGATGAGATCCTCGCGCTCCTCGGGGGTCCGCTCCTTGAGTGAGGGGACGCGGGCACAGATGGGCATTTTGCTGTAGGCCGAGGAAACCTTCAGGTCATCGGCGGAAAGCGTCGTCGAAAGAACGAGGCGAGCGCGCGGCGCATCCTGGGAGGCATCGAGCCCGAGGGCCGTCGCAAGGCAGTGCTCCATCGCAGAGGGAGAGAGTGCCTCGATGCCGTTGACAAAAACCACACCCCCGCGCGATTTCGCGATCGACTCGTCAAGAAGCCCGTTGAACGAGGCGGCGTCCGGGACCCCGGCGCAGTCGATGCGCACATAGGAGGAGTCGCGGGACAGCAAGCCCTGGTTCTTGCCGTACTCGTACACAAGGCGAGAAAGGAAAGACTTACCGACACCCACGCCGCCGCTCAAGAGGATGGGTAGGCCAAACGGAGGGTACTGAACCGCAGCCTTGCACTGCTCGACAACGGAGCTGAGGCTCAGGTCGAAGCCCACGGCACGCGCGAAGTCACGGTGATCGGCGATTCCCGTCGCCTGGATGAGGTCGGCGAGCGAGGCGTACTCGCTTGCAGAGAGCTTTACCTGAAAACGCTTCTGGAACGCGCGGCGATGAAAATAACGGACAGGCCTGCCCGCCACCTTAACCACAAGGCCGGCGCGAACAAGGTCGTTGAGGTACTGGCTCGCCAGGCTCCTGGAGATGATGAGCGTCTCGGCGATGTCGGAGGTGGACAGACGGGCAAGGTCGTCGAGCGAGACGGCAGAGGTGAGGGCCTCGAGATGCTCGAGAATCCTGTCCCTCATGTCGACGGGCTTCTTTGCCAAGCTGTCCTGTGCGGTCTTGTCCATGACTTCTTACCTCCTTGTACAAGGAGTATAAGGGGAACACAGAGAACGGAAGGGGGCGCGTGGGGGAATCAACAGCCCCGAGGAGAAGTTCACCACTTGAGGGGCAGAAAACAACGGCCATTGAACATTCAGGGCCGACGCTCAACACTTCGGCTCGACACTTCGCTTTGGAAAGGGCCCTGCGCGCCGGGGTCCCAACATAAAGAAGGGCCCCGGCGCGCAGGGCCTAAAGCTTAACCATGCGCGCGGCGAAGCGGGCGCAGTCGCAGGCGGCCTTCTTCTCGAAGGTGTTGTAGTCGACGACCTGGCCCTCGGCGCAGGGCTTGTCGCTGATGGCGCGCACGACGACGAGGGGCACGCCGTTGAGATAGGCGGCCTGCACGATGGTGCAGCCCTCCATCTCGCAGCACAGGTCGCCGAAGGTCGCGAGGATGCGCTCCTTCTGTTCCGCGGGCGAGACGACTCGGTGGGCAAGGTCCTCTCAAAAGGGGTCGTCCGACGCCGCAAGGCCTCGATGACCGACTACCGCCTCGAGCAAGTGGCGGATTACCTCTACACTATCGAACTTGCCTTGGTCAAGTACGAGGCCAAGGAGAACGGTGAGACGTACAACAAGTTCTTCGGAGGTATAGGCTCTTTCAAGAGGAGCTGGCTCAAGCAAGCCCGCAACAAGCGGATATAGGTGGTTCCGCAGTCTCGCAGGGAGCGGTCGTCTCTCCTCCGGCCAGGGCCCCAAGCGACACGCTTCGAGCAGCGATAGCGAAACGCAAGCAACGGCGTCGCGGGCGCCTCGTGCGCCATAGTGTCCATGTGGTCATCTCCTATCGTCTCAGCGTGGTAGCTGAAGATTCTAGGCGCTGGCCACACCCCTTTTCCGGGGCGCCAACACCAACGTTTAGCACACAAGGAGTTTGACGAGATGGCTCAGCAAGTATTGAATCTATCCGCCCATGCAGCCACGTCGAATAACTCCAGATTGGGGTAACTGACCGTTTCGCCCGTTTCTTTAAGACAGGCCTCCGCGGCGTTGCACAGCGAGCTCGCGAGCGACGCCGCATCAACGCGGAACGTCACGCTCTTAGTCGCACGCATCCCGCTCTTGGGCGACGGCCAGGAAGAGCAGAGGGCGTTGCACCCGTGGAGGACAAGCTCGAACTTGTAGTCGTAGTCGAAGCTCTCGTCTTTCTCGGGAGCATCGACCGACACATCGTAGTCGCCTGAATGCAACAGGGAGCACCGGAGCTTCCAGCACATCTTCCCATTAAAGATTTGACCTGGAATCGTTTCACCTTCGTTCGAGGGGTCTCCCGAAAACAGGAAGTCGTTTGCCGCCCAGTCATCAAACCACTTCACATACTGCCGCCCCGCCGCTCTCTTCCCGTTATGAAGGACGAGATTGGGATAAAGAAGCTGCCCCATGGCGTCGGGAATGGTAAGGGAAGACATAAGGGCTGGGATAAGGCAGTCTTTCTCAACCGCATTTCTAATCGATTCGACGAGTAGCTTCATTTTGATGCCTCAAAAAGTCTATGCGGTCTTATGCGAAGAAACGGCCGATCGGCCATGAGCCGAGCGTCGTTCGTGCCTCTTCGTCAAGTGACGCTCTGAGCGCAGAGGCCATGTCCGAGTCTCCGCGCAAGGCTGCTGCGCATGCTTTCGACAGCGCACTATCTGAATTCAGCTGGATTGCCATTAACTCAGATTTCTCCTCGCTAGTAAGATCTCGCTTTCGAGCGGCAATTTGATATCGATTTATCAGGGTTGCCTCTCGATCCGCAAAAGCTTCCAGGGCGTCTACGGTCATCTCGCAGCATTTCAGCAACTCTTCCTTACAGCACGCATCTTGATCGTAGGCTGATAGCATTTCAAGCATCTTGTCGTTGACGTAGGCAGAGCTAACTTCGGTGACTGGATACTGCTTCAACGTAGCGGCAAACACCTCGGCATCGATATTGGCAAGCCTCATATAGTCCTGCATCGTTTGGACGAACAGAGGCGCGACGACTACGGGGGCATCCCCCTCGCCCCGGAAGAACACCGAGACCGTCAGGTCATCCAGTCGAAGCCCATCGACCATTCGGTACATATCTTCAGATACTTGGTAAAACACGAGCTTAATCGGATGGTTCCCCAGATTGATATATCCGAATCCGTTTTGCCAATCCTTGTAGTGGAGGGGTGCGTTCTCAACCAATCCCTTGTAAATTGTCTCGATGTTTCTTAAATCCTGAGTGGTCAACGCACTGATGTCGAGCTCTGGCTTGTAATGAAGAGCGTCGACAACCCGCTTGATAATCTCCAGCGACTGCAATCGACTCTCAAGGGCGTCGAGGTCGCCTCCGCTCAACTTGCACCCGCGAGCAAAGCCGCTTCCGTCTATGGAAAGCGTACCGGTTTGCATCAATGCGCGCATGAGGGCCAACTCTTCCATGCGCTCGACAAGAGTTCCGGTCTCGCTGAGGGTGATTGTGTTGGTGGAGAGGCATATGTCGAAACCCCTGAAGAAAACGTGCTCGCCATTCTCATTTTCTCCGGCCATGACCACCGCATTTAGGGAAACATCACCAGAGCTGACGTCATGCCGAGACCCAATCGCGACGCCAACTATGTTTTCAAGCTTATTCAAGGGATACAGCTCTCCCCAGGGGCTCTTCCCGTAGATATACAGCCCGTTCCTGTATGGAGCCAAGCTTGCGGGCGACTCGCCCTCGAGCAGCTCGATTCCAAACTCGCACTCATCAAAGCAAAGGCCGGCGTCCTTAAATTCCTCGATTGTCTTGGGGGCGATGCCGGCGACTGCTCGCTGCTTTGCTCTGTCCTTGACCGCCCTTCTGACAAGCCGCGTCAATTCCGCCGCGTCTGATGGAAGCCGGTCGAAACGCAAAGAGATGCGCTCTTGTTGCTCCGGAATATCGGCCAGAATCTTCTTTAGGTCATAGGGAAGCAAAAGTCTGTAGAAAACCTCCGCTGAACGAGCCTCGCTCCCACAGTAGACGTAAAAATAGATGCAGCCTCCAGCAATGTTGAGATAGTGCCTGAGGTCTGAAACTCGAACTTGCCGCTTAGGTCGGTCCGATTTTCTTTTCGAAGTGGTCCCCTTGACCTGAAGCGGCAACTGGCCTTCAACGGTCTCAATCGTGAAGGAAGAAGACGAGTAGACTTGCAGGTGCCCGTCGGTGCATTCGGTCTTGTCGTTCTCATCTATATACGCATAGACGCAAGCGACATCGCCGAAAGCCTGCTTGACAGCATTGACCGCGTTCTGCTCGATTTTGCGATTGTCCAAGCTTCTCCTTACTGTTTTAGATCGTCAGCAAACCGATGTCAGGCATGTTTCTCACTTGACCTAACTGCCTCGCGATGAATCGCATGGCCCTAGAGGAAAAAGTCCCTCGCGCTCACGATGCGGATGCCGTCGATATCCGTGTCGTAGGAACCCTGCCTCACGACCACGATCTTCTCGTGGTTGTCTCGTATCGACTTCAGAGGGGCGATCTCTCGCTCCCTGGTCTCGCTTGCGAACATCTCGTCAGTCGCCTGCACGTAGAGCACGCGCCCGTCCTTCGTCGCAACGAAGTCGACTTCCTTGCCATAGAGCTTGCCCACATGCACGCTCCATCCTTCGTAGAGCAGCTGGAGATACACGGCGTTCTCGAACAGGCGGCCAGTATCCGTGACCCTATAGCCGGCCATCCAGGTCCTGAAGCCGGTGTCGACGATGTACTCCTTTGGGTTCGTCTTGAGGAGCGCCTTGCCGTGCAAATCGTAACGCGTGGCACGATAGAACAGGAAGGCCTCCTCAAGCGCACCCACATACGAGGAAACGGTCTTGTTCGTGGTCTTCGGCCCCGCAGAAGTTAACGCGCCGGCGATTCGACTCGACGAGCACTCGTTGCCGATGTTGTCCGCCAGGAATTCGGCCACATGGCGCAGCAGGGAAGGGTCAGTCACCGCACTTTTGCCCTTCCCGCGCTCACGGTTGACAATATCACGCACGGCGATGGCTTCGTAGACGCCGGACATGTACGCCGAGTGCTGCGCCTGGGTCGTCGAGAGGGATGCGATGGCTGGCATGCCCCCGTACTCAAGGTAACGAGTAAGCATGTCGTCGAAGAGAACGGGATCCCCCTCGGGAGTGAGAGCCACCGAAGTTCCCGATACGAACTCGATTCCGCAGAAGTCGGCGAACTCGGAGAAGGACAGGGGCAGCATCTTTACCTCTACGTAGCGCCCGGAGAGATAGGTGGCCAGCTCGCTCGAGAGAAGATACGCATTCGAGCCCGTGAGGTAGATGTCGCAATCGAAGTCGATCCTCATTGCGTTGACCGCATCCTGCCAGCCATCGATTCTCTGGGGCTCGTCTATGAAAACGTAGGTGCGACCCTTGTCCGACAGGCGCCCGCGAACGTAATCATAAAGCTGGTCCTCCGTCTTGATGCCCGTACCCTTGCTTTCCAGGTTGACGCTCACAAAGCCGCGGCCAGCGACTCCTTCAGACTCGACGGCCATCCTAATTAGATCGAGAAGGCTCGACTTGCCGCACCTGCGCACGCCCGTGATCACCTTGATGAGGTCGGTGTCACGGAAGAGCATCGCCTCCTCGAGGTATCTATCGCGGTTCCTGAGTCTGCCACCCTTCAAAAGCTGCTCCTAAAACTCGAATCTGGTTACACTTTTAGGAGTATCGTAACTCCACGCCACAAGATGAGCAAAGAGCGCACCTCGAGACGGATCGACCAAGGGGATTACGCACCTGCCGGGAGGCAGGGCAGCTTGCTCGATCGACGCGGACTACCAATTGATAAACCCCAAAAGCCGGACCGCACGGCGGCGCTCGTTTCGCTAAATCGGCTTGATGGGATGGCGAATCACGGTCTTGAGCTTCTCCGGCGCGTACTTGCGCGGGTCGGAGAGGTAAATCTCGTGACAGAGGCGGGATTCGGAGAAGTCGGGCGCATATCCCCGTTCCGCCGCAAATGCACGCATGGCGCCTATGATCGTCAGCTCGTCATCGTAAGGCCCGTATAGCAATGGGCGCGGATTCGGAAGATGCCGCGCCCATTGGCAAACACTATAGCATAGAATCGAACGTCTGTTCTACTCCCACTCGATGGTCGCGGGCGGCTTGGACGTGATGTCGTAGCACACGCGGTTGGCGCCGGGAACCTCGGCAACGATGCGGCCGGAGATGCGGGCCAGCACGTCGTAGGGCAGTTTGGCCCAGTCGGCGGTCATGGCATCGCTGGACTCGACGGCACGCAGGATGATCGGGCGCTGATAGGTGCGCTCGTCGCCCATAACGCCGACGGACTTAATGTCGGGCAAAACCGCAAAGTACTGCCAGCAGCTGTGCTCGGAGTTGCGCTCGCCGGTCTGCTCAAACAGACGCTGGTTGTAAGCGTCGAGCTCCTCGCGCACGATAGCGTCGGCGTTCTTGAGGATCTCGAGCTTCTCCTTGTCGACCGCACCGATGATGCGGATGGCAAGACCCGGGCCCGGGAAAGGCTGGCGGAACACGATGTGACCCGGCAGGCCCAGCGCCAGACCAAGCGCGCGGACCTCGTCCTTAAAGAAGTGGTCGAGCGGCTCAATGAGGTCAAAGTGCACGCCCTCGGGGAACGGGATCAGGTTGTGGTGGCTCTTGATGGTGGCCGTCTTGCCGCCCGTCTTGCGAGCTCCGGACTCGATGATGTCGGGGTAGATAGTGCCCTGAGCCAGGTACTTGACCGGCTTGCCATCGGTCTCGAGCTGCTGCGCCACGGCGAAGAACTCTTTCCAGAACTGCGTACCGATGATGCGGCGCTTCTCCTCGGGCTCGGTCACGCCGGCCAGAAGCTCGGCATAACGGTCCTCGGCGTGGACGTGAATAAAGTCGACGTCAAACTGCTTGGTGAAGACCTCCTCCACTTGCTCGGGCTCGCCCTTGCGCAGCAGGCCGTGGTTGATGAACACGCAGGTCATCTGCTTGCCCACGGCGCGGGCGCCCAGCGCAGCCACGACGGAGGAGTCGACGCCACCGGACAGAGCCAGAATCACGCGGTCGTCGCCGACCTTCTCGCGAAACTCGGCCGTCATGGTCTCGACCAGGTTGTCCATGCTCCAGTTGGGCTCCAGGCCGCAGATCTCAAACAGGAAGTTGCTCAGCAGCTGCTGACCGTACTCGGAATGCTTGACCTCGGGGTGAAACTGCGTGGTGAAGATCTTGCGCTCGACGCACTCCATGGCGGCAACCGGGCACACGTCGGTGCTGGCGGTAACGGTAAAGCCCTCGGGTACCTCGGACACGGCGTCGCGGTGGCTCATCCACACAGTCTGCTCCATGGGCGTGGAGTTAAAGAGCTTGGCGCCGGCCGTGCGCGTGATGGTGGCGCGGCCGTACTCGCCCACCTCGGAGTGGCCGACCTTGCCGCCAAGCGTCACGGCCGTGATCTGATGGCCATAGCAAAAGCCCAGGACGGGAAGGCCCAGGTCAAAGATGGCAGGATCGATGGACGGAGCGTCCTCGGCATACACAGAAGCCGGGCCGCCGGAAAGGATGAGCGCAGAGGCGTTCATCTCGCGAATCTCGTCGGCCGAGATGTCGCAGGGGACAATCTCGGAATACACGTTGAGGTCGCGGACGCGACGGGCAATGAGCTGACCGTACTGCGCACCAAAGTCGAGTACGAGGACCTTTGCGGAAGCCTTTTGATCCATGGTTCCCCCTCTTGTTGGCGGGGAGCCGGTGCCCACCCGCATGAATGAACGAAAATAGCCTTCATAGTGTACACGTTATATGGGGTTTCTCGCCCCTCGCAGCCATCAGCGCACGGCAAACGCACGACCTAGGCCCCTATTTGACGGCAATTGAAGTGTTACCAAACGTTACAGATGATGTAATACGTTTGAACATTGGACGCCCTGTGCCACAATACTGCCGAACGACTCCGCCCTTGCGGCGGCAAATACGATAGGAATACCAGCATGAAGCGCATCCTTCTCATCGCCACGGGCGGCACCATCGCATCGACCGAGGACGGCAACGGCCTCTCCCCCGCCCTGACCGGTGAGGAGCTCGCCCAGAGCGTCCCCGAGATCTCAGGCCTCTGCGAGCTCAACGTCGTGCAGCCCATGAACATCGACAGCACCAATATGCGCCCGAGCGACTGGATGCGTATCCGCGACGTCATCGTCAAGGGCTATGCCGACCACGACGGCTTCGTGATTCTACACGGCACCGACACCATGAGCTACACCGCGGCAGCACTTTCCTATCTGATTCAGGACAGCCCCAAGCCCATCGTGCTCACCGGCTCGCAAAAGCCCATGGGCAACCCCTTTACCGACGCCAAGCTCAACCTGTACCAGAGCCTGCTCTATGCGCTCGACGAGCATTCGCACGATGTGTCGATCGTGTTTGGCGGCGTCGCCATTGCCGGCACGCGCGCCCGCAAGCAGCGCACCATGAGCTTTAACGCGTTCATTAGCGTCAACTATCCGCCCATTGCCTACATCCGCAACGACCGCATTGTGCGCAACGGGCTCCACGGCACTCATCAGGGCGAAAACCCGGTGCGTTTCTACGACAGCATCGACCCGCGCGTATTTGTACTCAAGCTTACGCCCGGTGTAAACCCGGGCATCCTCGACGCCCTTGCCGATAGCTACGACGCCGTGATTCTGGAGACCTTTGGCATTGGCGGTATTCCCGAGTTTGGCGAGTCGGGCGAGTCGTTCCAAGAGGCAATTTTCCGCTGGGTCGATTCGGGTCGCACCGTCGTTATGACCACGCAGGTCCCCGAAGAGGGCCTCGATCTGGGCATTTATGAGGTCGGCCGTGCTTACGCCAATCATCCGGGCATTCTGCGCGGCGACGACATGACCACCGAGACGCTCGTGGCCAAGACCATGTGGGCACTCGGCCAGTCACGCGATGCGGCCGAGATCCAGCGCCTGTTCTACAGCCAAGTCAACCACGACCGCATCCCGATGGCGTAATCCCTAAGGCAGTTCCACTTATCGCAGCCTCAAACGACAGGTGGTCCCCCTCGGGCCGTGCAAAAATCGGAGTATTCTGCTATTTCTCCGCCGGAGACATAGAATCGGCCGATTGTTAGACGAACTTTTAGGGCGAAGAGGCCGTCTAGTAAATATTTATTCCACATTTTTATTAAGCGTGTGGATTAACTACTGTCAAAAAGGCAAAGCCAGCCGCTCGAGCTACCATCTACGGCTGAACAAGTGCTGAATACTCGCGATTTTGCACATCGAAACCAGGGGGACCCGCCCAAAGAGCGTCAATTAGCAGCGAGGAACGCCCTATTCGATACCCTCAAGAAGCTCTGACACCGTCATGCCGAGTGCGGGCGCGATCTTAAATAGAACCTTGAGCGTGAAATTTGCCGTCCCATCTTCGATTCGGTCGAGGTAGGGTCGGCTGATTCCTGTCGCCACACAAAAATCAACCTTGGAGATACCAAGGTCCCTGCGTGTCTCTTCGACCCGCCTGCCAAGAATCTGTTTCGCACGTTCGTCCATGCAGCCGAGTTTGAAATGGAGCCGAACATAAACGTAAACTATAGTTTACGTTTTCCCGAATACACAGGAGTTTTCTATGTCGGGTTCTTCGGTCCGCATGTACCGAGCCACGCTTCGCACAAACAGCGCGCCGCCCAAGCTCGTCGTCGTTGAAGCTGAATGCCTTTCGCCCGATGAGCGCACAGCATTTGCATTGCTATCAAGTCGCGTCGCCGCCGTTCTGGTCCCTTGCCCGGCGCGAGGTGAACTTGCCATCCGATGCCAAACGCACGGCTGCTCGCTCAATCAGGCTGCCGTAATCGCAACCAGCCAACGAGGCCTGCCGCTCCTTTTAGAAGCCGGTATCGCACTCGCCCTTCGCGGCGCCGGATACGAAAACGAGGCCGCCGCCGATGTAGTCTTTCGACCACGATCGAGCGGCGGCCTCGCAGCAGCCATTGAATATGCGTGCAGGCTCGTTGCTTAAAAGGACAAGCTAGAAACCAAAGCCAAAGCCCGTTCCGGTAATCGCCGAGTACATAAAGTAAACGTTGATCACGTTGAGGAACACACCCGTAATGCAACCGTTGCGCAGGTAGCGCTCGCACACGATGCGCGCCATGGCGGCGGAGTCGTCATTGTTCTTGGCTTGGCGTCCCGCCGTAAAGTACGTCGCCACGCTCAGCAGCAGATTGAGTACCGGCAGTGCCAGCAGCTCGTAGCTCTTACCCCAGCGCGTCACCTCGCCGGCGGCGTTAAACTTCGTTGCCACCTCGGGGCCAATGTTGGGGATAACACACGCTGCGACCACCAGCGGAATCACCGCAAGTACGAGCAGCGCAATACCCATGTAGCCAGCTTTTTTGCCATATTTGAACATATGCGTCGTCCTTACACGTTAAAGCGGAAGTGCACGACGTCGCCATCGGCCATGACATAGTCCTTGCCCTCAATACGCAACTTGCCGGCGGCCTTGGCGCCCTGCTCGCCGCCGAGCTCGATGTAGTCGTCGTAGCCAATGACCTCGGCCTTAATAAAGCCGCGCTCAAAATCGGTGTGGATGACGCCGGCGGCCTGCGGGGCGGTCGCGCCCTGACGAACCGTCCAGGCCTTGACCTCCATCTCGCCGGCCGTAAAGAACGACTGCAGGCCGAGCAGCTTGTAGGCAGCCTGAGCGAGCACGTCCAGGCCGGGCTGCTCCAGGCCCAGGCTCTCCAGGTAGTCGGCGGCGTCCTCGGGATCGAGCTCGGAAAGCTCTGCCTCGATCTTGGCGCAGATGGGCAGCGGCTTGACACCATCGATGGGCGCCAGATCGTCGTTGAGCATATCCTCGTCCACGTTGGCCACATACAGGATGGGCTTCATGGTGAGCAGGAACAGCCCCTTGGCGGCGGCACGCTCCTCGTCGGTCATCTCCATGGATGCGGCGCGCTTGCCCTCGTTGAGCCAGGCAAGCAGGCGCTTGGCAACCTCGAACTTGGGCATGAGCTCCTTGTCGCGCTTGGCCTCCTTCTCGAGCTTAGGCAGCTGCTTCTCGAGCGTGCCCATGTCGGCCAGGATGAGCTCGGTCATGATGGTGTCGGCATCGCCGGCGGGATCGACGAACTCGCCCGTGCGGCCCACCTCACGCATGACGTTGGGGTCCTTAAAGTAGCGCACGACCTCGCAGATGGCGTCGGTCTCGCGAATGTTGGCCAGGAACTGGTTGCCCAGGCCCTCGCCCTCGTTAGCGCCCTTCACCAGACCTGCGATGTCGACGAACTCGACCGTCGCCGGCACAATGCGGCCCGGGTTAACGATGTCGGCAAGCTTTTGCAAGCGGCTATCGGGCACGTCGACGATACCCACGTTGGGGTCGATCGTGGCAAACGGGTAGTTGGCGGCAAGGCCGGTCTTTTTGGTAAGCGCGGTGAACAGCGTCGACTTGCCCACGTTGGGCAGGCCCACGATACCGATGGAAAGGGACACGACAGCTCCTTTTGGTACAGGTACTTCAAACCGTATAAGTATAGCGCCGCCGCAGCATCCGGGCGAATCCGGACACCGCGGCGGCGCAAATGAAGCAGAGATAGAGCTCGCTGACTAGTCCGCGAGCTTCTCCACCTGATCGAGCATCTTGTCAAGCTTGGCCTTTGCCTCGGCCTTGGCCTTCTGGGCCTCTTCGTGGGCCTTGGCCTTCTGAGCGGCCTTTTCCTCGGCCTCGGGGTCGACAACGACCAGATTGGACGCATCGTGCTCGACCAGCTTGAGCGCATGCTCGGGGCACACCTTGACGCAGGCTCCGCAACCTAGGCAATACGTGGACTCCAGTGCAAAGCGACCGCTTCCCACCAAATCGCAGGCAAACGTGGGGCACACGTTGACGCACTCGCCGCATGACGTGCACTTGTCAAAATCGCATTCCGGTGTGCTCACCTGCATATTCTGGGCAAGCTCGGGGTGGTTCTGCAGCGTCGAGAGCACCAGCTGCCGCCCGTGCGTGAGCGAACGGCGACGCTTGGTCGTCGTGGTGCCGCACATGGTGTTGAGCGTGCGCTCGAGCTGCGTGATCTGGTGACGGTGAGCCTTCAACTTCTGCGTCACCGAGGCCAGCGCCGCCGTCGCCGGATTGAGCTTGGTCACCGTCAGGCCCGTGGTGCGGGCAATCTTATCCATGTACTCCTTGCGCTCGTACTCGCGGCGCTTATGGCATTTGAGGCTCTTGGGGTCGACCTCCAGGCCCATGCCCGTACCCGCCCACTCCTCGGCGGTAGCAATGGCCTCGCCCAAAATGTCCTCGCCACCGGTGTTGCGGCACTTATCGCACACGCCCAGTGGCAGGTAGACGCTCACGTTGGGATAGTCCGCCAGTACCGAGAACCAGGTCTCGGCCGTAATATCGCCCACGCAGGCAACGACGACCTCGTTTTCGCGCGGTATGCGCTTAAGGGCGCGCGTGCAGGTAACGTAGGCGGTCTCGTGGCTCGTGGCAGCAGAGACGATATCGTCATACAGGTTTTTGGGCGCCAGGCGCGGCGAGATGATTGCCTCGGTCGGACAGGCAGCGGCGCACAGGCCGCACTTGCGACAGGAGTCGAGGATCTCGATGGCGTCTTCCTCGACCTCGATAGCGTTGACCGGGCACACGTCCATGCACGCAGTGCAGCCGCTCTTTTCGTTTTTGCAGGTCAGGCACGGAATGGTGTTACCGCGCGGACGCTCCTTGTAGTCGGCAGGATTCCATTGCGGCGCCGACGGATCGAGTGCATCGGTCACACCGCCAAGCGGGTTTTTAAGAAAGTCGAAACCCTTGCTGATCTCGATAATGTCATCAAACAGATCGTGTTCCTGCGCCATGCGCGGCCCCTCCCTGAGCAGTGCAAACAAGCAAGAGATAATGATACGCTATCGGCCCACGCCTCGGGCAAATTACACGCGGCGCACCTTGAGGGAAATAACCCATGGCCTATCGCCGCCCCGATTGCACAAGGTCAATCAAGCGCCAAGCTATGCCTCGCACATGAGCTGCACGAGCTTCTGTTTGGTCACCTTGGCCTGCTCGTTGGCCATATTGCGCTCGTTTCTAAAGACCGCATCCGCAACGCTCATCAGATCGGTATCGGAAATCTCGCCAAGTCCCAGCTCCGCGAGCGTCGTCGGTAGACCAACGCGCTGGCAAAACTCGAGCACCTGATCAAGCTCGGGCGCACGCTCCAGGCGCAGCTGCACCACCAGGCCAAATGCCACGGCCTCACCATGCATGGCCTTGCACTCGGGCAGAATCGTCAGGCCGTTGGCTATGGCATGGGCAAGCGCTAGGCCACCACTCTCAAAGCCAACACCCGAGAGCAGAATATTGCACTCGATCAGGCGCTCAACCGCTGGCGATGTACGGCCCTTTTTGAGATCGCGCTTGGCAGCGACGCCGCACTCCATGAGTGTGTCATAGCAGGCACGAGCCGCAACCAAGGCCAAGTGTCCCGGCGCGCCACCGTGTTCGTTGACGCCGTGCGCCGCGGCGCACGAACGCGCCTCGAAGTACGTTGCCAGTGCGTCGCCCATACCAGCGACTGTCATGCGCAGCGGGGCCGCCGCGACCACGTTGGTATCGACCACGACCAAGTCTGGATTCTTCTCGAGCATCAGGTAGCGGTCGAACGACCCATCCTCGTGATACAGCACCGAAATCGCGCTGCACGGACCGTCCATCGACGCCGCCGTGGGACATACGCACAACGGCAACTCGGCATAAAACGCAACGGCCTTGGCGATATCGAGCATCTTGCCACCGCCAATGCCCACCACCATGTCGCAATACTCGGCCCGGGCTTCCTTGGCCATTTCGACAACGGCATCTTCCGTACACGGACCGTTGTAAATCTTAAAGAACGGCTCGCTTAGATCTTCATCCAGAAATCCATCGACAATCTGCCTGCACAGCCGATCCTCGGTGCCCTGGTCAAACAATACATAGGCAGCGCAGCCCAACCATGACAAATACCTGCCCTGACGCGAGAGCTCACCCGGCCCCTGAACATACCGACCGGGACCGCCATAAACCATGGGAAGCGCCATACGAGAATCCGCCCTTTCATCAACAACAATTGGTACAAAGCAACCTGACCCCTTTGCACCATAGCAAAAAGGGGCAAAGCCTTCTGTCGGCTTTGCCCCTTCCTTAGCTTGATTTACTCATCCATGAGATAGTAGTGGCCCAGTGCGTCGGCACCCAGGATGGCGTTTGCGACCATCTCGGGCGTCACCTCAAACGGCATGTTGCACATGGTGTCCTCGGGCGCGCACGCGGCCTCGGCAACAATCATGGCCTTCTCGCGCGTAAGCTCGGCAACGCCAAGTTCCTTCATCGTGACCGGTAGGCCCAGCTCAATGCAGAAGCCCAAGACTTCCTCGAGTTTCTCAGTCGGAGCATCCTCGAGTACCAGCTGGACGATGGTGCCAAAGGCGACCTTCTCGCCGTGATACATGCCGTGGCACTCGGGCAGCATCGTCAGACCATTGTGGATGGCATGAGCAGCGGCAAGGCCCGAGCTCTCAAAGCCAATGCCCGAAAGCAGCGTATTGGCCTCGATGATGTGCTCGACGGCAGGCGTGAGCGCGCCCTTCTCCAGCGCGACCTTGGCCTTGACGCCATCGGCCATAAGCGTCTCGTAGCAGAGCTTGGCGAGCGCCAGACCGGCCATTCCGCCCTTGCCGCCGGCGCAGGTGCCGCCGTCGGCATCGTGCGTCGCCTGAGCCTCGAAATAGGTTGCGAGCGCATCGCCCATACCGGAAACCGTCAGGCGCACCGGGCTCGCCGCGATAACCGTCGTATCCATCAGGACGATATTGGGGTTTGCCTTAAGGAAGAGGTACTTATCAAACTGGCCGTCATCGGTGTAAAGCACCGAAAGTGCCGAGCACGGTGCATCGGTCGAGGCAATGGTGGGGCAAATGATAACCGGGGACTCCAGGTAATAGGCGACGGCCTTCGCGGTGTCGAGGGTCTTGCCGCCACCGACGCCGACGATGATGTCGCAACCGTTGTCGCGAGCGAGCGCAACCAGGCGATCGACCTCGCCCTTGGAGCACTCGCCGTTAAAGTCCTCAAACAGCAGCTCGGCCTTGGCCTCGGCAAAGCCGCCCTCGATCTTGGCACCGACGCGCTTCTTGCCCGAAGGCGTCACGATGACGAGGGCCTTAGCGCCGAGCGGCTCGACATAGGAGCCGAGCTTGGCCAGCTCGTCCGGACCCTGGATGTACTTGCTGGGGCTATTGAAAATTGCAGCCATAACTATCCCATTCTCTAAAAAAGAAAGGGGCTCCGTACGGATACGTGCGGAGCCCCTCGTTACGATAACAAGAGTCGATTAGAAATCGATGTCGGTGTCGTAGTAGCAGGCCTTGAGGATCTTCTCGAAGTCGGCAGCCTTGGTCTCACGCGGGTTCTCGGGCGTGCAGGCGTCCTGCTCGGCGTTCGCGGCGATCTCGGGCAGCTTGGCGAGGAACTCCTCCTCGGAAACCATCTGCGGGTTCTCGGCGTCGACCTTCACGCCACCATTCGCGTAATCCTTGATGGACTGCGGAATGTTGAGCTGGTCGTTGAGGTCGCGGATCTTCTGGACGAGCGCAGCGATGAGCTCCTCGTTGGTCTCGCCGGGAAGGTGCAGGATCTCCTTGGCCACGTAAGCGTAACGCTCGGCAGCACGGGGATCCTTGGAGTTCCACTGGATGACCTTGCCCAGGTACATGGCGTTAGCGGCACCGTGGATGATGTGGCCGTTCTCGAAGGCAGCACCGGTCTTGTGAGCCATGGAGTGAACGATGCCGAGCAGGCCCGAGGAGAAGGCGATACCGGCGATGCACTGAGCCTCGTGCATGTGCTGACGGGCCTCATGGTCGCCAGCATAGGACTTGGGCAGCCACTCGACGATCTCGCGGATGCCGTGCAGAGCGTTGGCGTCGGTGAACATAGAGGCGCAGGTGGAAACGTAGGCCTCCATGCAGTGGGTCAGAGCATCCATGCCGGTGTGAGCGCACAGCTTGGCGGGCATGGTGTAGGTGAGCTCGGGGTCGACGATGGCGACATCAGGGGTGATGTTGAAGTCGGCCAGCGGGTACTTGATGCCCTTGGCGTAGTCGGTAATGACGGAGAACGCGGTGACCTCGGTAGCGGTGCCGGAGGTAGAGGAGATGGCGCAGAAATGAGCCTTCTGACGCAGCTCAGGGAAGCTGAACGGCTGGATGATGTTGTCGAAGGACTCCTCGGGATACTCGTAGAAGACCCACATGGCCTTAGCGGCATCGATGGGCGAGCCGCCACCGATGGCGATAATCCAGTCGGGCTCGAACTCGCGCATGGCCTCGGCGCCCTTCATGACCGTCTCGATGGACGGGTCGGACTCGACGCCCTCGAACAGCTTGACCTCGAAGCCGCCTTCCTTAAGGTCGTTCTCGACGTCCTGCAGGAACCCGCCGCGGCGCATAGAGCTGCCGCCAGAAACGATGATGGCCTTCTTGCCCTTGAGGTTCTTCACCTCGTGGCGAGCGCCCTCACCAAAGTACAGATCGCGAGGATTGGTAAAACGTCCCATACTGTGCCTCCTAAACAAGCCCCTCTTAGACTTGCGTATATAACGGAGCACCCAATTGGCTCCGTTAGGACCGGTTTGCGCGTTGCCGGCGATGACAATGCGCGATGTCTAAACGTCTCAACGCTCAGACAAACACTATTTTACCGTTCTGGTTGGTCAGTTATTCACCTAAAGCCGCCAATGATGAAACGTTTTTTCTATCCCTGAAGACCCTTGTGCGGCATTCATACTCCCAAGCTGGGCAAACGTTTTATCAAGGTTGACTACATATCCCGGGCAGGACGGTGCCCCTCCAAAATATGCACCGTTCGCCGCCAAAAATCGACCGTTTGCGGCACCGTGATACCACTCGGTCGTCCAAGGTGCCGACATTTGTGCGACATCCGTCTTCGTGGTGCAAAGGTGCAAGTCCAAGTGCGGCACCCCCGGTGTGCCACATGCGGGTAAACTAGAACCTTATATAGAGATATTTGAACCCTAACCGCAGCAAAGGAGGCCCCATGGCATTCGATCCCATTCAAGAGGATTGCCATCGCCTCGTTCTTGAGGCCTTGCGCCGCGACAATATCCCGCTCACCGACGGTGCCGCCGTAGAGCGTCTGATGGAACAATTCACCCGCAACCCCGCACCGCTCATCGTGCACGACCGCGACCGCGCCGGGCACCTCATTGCCAAGGTGGTCGAGGCTGTCGACTACCGCATTCCCTTTATCCCTGACGATACCCAGGCAGAGCAGGAAGAGGCAGCTGCCGAGAACATGCTCCGCGAGGCAGCCGCGCTCGATCCGGCCAACTGGGATGCCCAGCGCATGCTGACCGCCCTCACCGCCAGCTCCAACGAGGAATACGTACAGTACTTGGCATCCAAGCGCGATGAAGTCGAGCATGACCTGGCGCTCAAAATCGCCTCGGCGCAGGACCCCTACGAGCGTGAGGCCGCAGGCGACCTTACGCGCCGCCCCTATCTGCGCTGGCTTGCCGCCCTTGCATCGCGCGCCCTCATTAGCGGCCGCTATCGCATGTCGCTCGAAGTCGCAAACCGCAGTCTCGACTTTGCCCCCAACGATCCCGCCGGCGTCCGCCACACTGCAATGCTCGCCATGGCAAAGCTCGAATACCCCGCCGAGGAGCTCAAACGGTTTCGCTCTGCACACTCCGTCCCCTATCTCGCCAACACGCCGCTGCGCCGTCGTCCCAAGGACGCGGAGCGCGACTTGGACCCATGGACGCTCATCGCGCTGATGAGCGCTGCCTGGCGCGAGCTGGACTACGAGGGCGCCGAACACTATTTGCGCATCCTCGCACGCTCGTGCCCACACGCGGCCGAGGCGCTCTACTTCCAAACCGAGTTTCCCGATGGCGTCTATGCCCGCGTCAACGTAGGTGCGGGCTCGACCGACGAGCTTGTCCTTGCGCTGTCCGAGGCGACGCCGGTGCTGCAGGAGGGTCTGGGCGCCCCCGACAACGCCAGCTTTGCCGCCTGGGTCGCCACCAACGACATCGTGCGTTCCCAGATCGACGAGCGCATCCTGCGCGCAGCCGAGCAGGGACTTCCATTTAAGGGAGGGGACCTCTAATGGATCCGAGCGTCTACATCCCCGCCTACCTGGAGCGCACCTATCTGGCGTCGCACCCCGAGCTCACCGATGCAGCACGCGAGCTTGTCCATAACGACATTAGCGCGAATCCTCAAAAGTATGCGCAGTCCGAGCATGCCCAAGCGCTGCTGTCCTATGCCGGTGTTCATCGCCACCTGCTCGACGAGCTCCATCGCATCGAGGACATGGGCAGCGACGAGGAGTTCGAGCAGACGCGCAATCGTCTGTTCGACGACATGCGCGATGAGCTGCTCAAGATTGTCCGCGTCGATGCGTATGTCCTCGATGCCCAGCTGCTCGCCATCATCCTGGCCGACACGCCCGTTGACGCCTGCCTGGGCGACCTGATGAAGCTCGAGGCGACCACGGCCGATTACCTGCAGCAAAGCGTGCCCGGGTTCGATATGGAGGCCCCACACTACTGGGCCAATAATGTTTTGGCCGACGGTGTCACCGCAGCAGACCTTACCGTGAGCGAGCCGGCTCTTATCGGGTGGCTTCACACACTCGAGGCCATCTCGCAGCTGTGCATGGCGAGCGCCCGCTACCGCGCTGCTGCCAACTACGCCCGCCGTGTTCTTAAGGCAGAAGGCTATCCCACCCGAGCCGCAGGCACCGTGTTGCTCGCCCTCGCTCGCCTGGAAGACGAGGACGGCTTTTTTGCCCTAGCCCACCAGCTCGAGGAACAGGTGGGAGCCGATGCGCTCGAGAACTCCCCCTGGTACCTGCTCGCCCGCACAATCCTCTTGTTCAAAACGAACAAGATGCGTCCGGCGGTGCGTGCGCTGCGCGAGTTCGCTAACCGCTGCGAGGGTGGCGCGTTCTTCTTGCTGAATCCCATGTACCAGACACCGTACCTTCCCTGCCGGCCCGAGCCACGCGATCCCTGGGATCTTTCGCACCAGGCCGTTTGGGAGGCCGACGGCATCATCTCGGATACTCCCGACTTTGCCCCCTGGGCCAACGCTTGCGAAGACGTATCGCAGCTTGCCCAGGAATTTGCGCGCCGTTACGGCTTTTAACGGCGCAAACGCCACGACCATGTCATTCACGTTAGGAACGGCTTCATGAATCTCCGCTCATCTCTCGCCTGCACCTCGAGCGATATCGCCCGCTGGGGGCTGCGCTCCGTCCTTAAGCGCCAGGGCGGCGTACTCCCCGGCCGCATCGCCATGAAGATCGACCCCGAGCTGCTGAGCGACCTCGCCGGCCTTGTCGACCGCAGCGTGGTGATCACCGGTACTAATGGCAAGACCACCACCTCCAACCTCATCGCCGACGCCGTTGCCGCCAGCGGCGCCACCGTGGTGTGCAACCGCGCCGGCAACAACATGGAGCCGGGCGTGGTGGGCGCGTTGCTCGAGGCACGCGGCAACCTTAAGCGAACCGCCAGCAGCAAGCGCGTAGGCGTCTTTGAGTGCGACGAGCTCTACACGGTGCGCGTCCTGCCCAAGCTCAAGCCGACCTACTTTGTGCTGCTCAACCTGTTCCGCGACCAGCTGGACCGTTACGGCGAGATCGACCACACCCAGGACGTCATCGCCCACGCGCTGGAGCTTTCACCGGCAACGACGCTCATCTACAACGCAGACGACCCGCTGTGTGCCGCGATCGCCGCGCGCGTTCCCAATGCAAGCATCGCCTTTGGCATCGACGGTGCCACGGGCACCGAGTCCGATCGCATTAGCGACTCGCGTTTTTGCTCGCAATGTAACGCGCCGTTGGAGTACGACTATGTGCAGTACGGACAGCTTGGCGCATACCATTGCCCCTCGTGCGGCTGGGCCCGCCCTGGGCTTGTCCGTCGCGTGGCGGGCGTGGAGCTCGGCTGCGACGGCTACGGCTTTGACCTGGTCTTTGGATCTGCGCCCGACGCGGCTGCCGTACACATCGCCACGCGCTACAACGGCCTGTACATGGTCTACAACGTAGCCGCAGCCTTCTTCGCCGCCCACGAGCTGGGCGTGGACGCGGCGCATCTGCAGCCCACGCTCGATGCCTACATCCCCGCCGGCGGGCGTATGGGCCGCTGGGAGATCGCCGGCCGTACCGTCGAGGCAAACCTGGCCAAAAATCCCGTGGGTTTCGATCGCCAGATTCAGTCCATTAAAACGGCAGGCGGCAGGCTCTGCGCCTTCTTCCTCAACGACAACGATGCCGACGGCCACGATGTATCGTGGATCTACGACGTCGACTTTGAGCGCATCGCCGACACGCCGGGTCTTGTCGCCTTTGCCGGAGGCACGCGCGCGCACGACATGCAGGTGCGCCTCAAGTACGCCGGCATCGACGCCGCCATCATCTCGAATATCGAGCAGGCAATCGGCGCCGTGGCAGACGAGGAGGCTGGCGACACTTTCTACGCCGTCGCCAACTACACGGCCTTTCCGCCGCTGGTCAAGGAGCTCGACGGGCTTAAGGATACCGATGCGAGCTCGGTTGCCTCCTGCGCCGTAACACGCGCCGATGGGAGCGCTGTCCCCGTCGGCGTCGCGCCGACCGAGCTTTCGCGCCCGCTGCGCATCGTCTATCTGTACCCCGATGCCCTCAACCTCTACGGCGACGGCGGCAACGTCATCGCTCTCGAGCGCCGCTGCGCCTGGCGCGGCATTCCCGTGCGCGTGGACGAGGTCCGTATGGGCGAGTCGCTCGATCTGCATGATGCCGATATCGTCATGATGGGCGGCGGCTCCGACCGCGATCAGTTGGCTGTGGCACACGAGCTGCTCGCTCAAAAAGACAAGGTTGCGGCCTATGTTGAGGACGGCGGCTCGCTGCTCGCCATCTGCGGCAGCTATCAGCTGCTCGGCCGTTCGTACTATATGGGCGAAAATCGCATTGAGGGCATGGGCATCATTGCCGCCGAGACCGTGCGCGGCTCCGACCGTCTGATCGGCAACGTCGCCGTCAAGACCGACCTGGCACCCGAGCCCTTTGTGGGATTCGAGAACCACGGCGGCCGCACTCTGCTCGACGCAGATGCCACGCCGCTTGGAACGTCCGTCGTCACGGGCACCGGCAACAACGGAGACGACGGCTTCGAGGGTCTGATCTACAAGGGCGTCATCGGCACGTACCTGCATGGCCCGGCGCTGCCCAAGAACCCCGAGCTCGCCGACTGGCTCATCGCGCACGCCCTCGAGCGCCGCGGCGATGCACAGGCCACAGCCCTGCTGCCGCTCAAGTCCCTCGACGACACCTACGAGCACGCCGCCCACGACGCCGCCATGAAGCTTCTCCCCTAGCACCCCACCACCACAAAGGGGACAGGCACCTTTGTGGTGGTTTTCCAGTTTGCCAACGATATACGCGCCGGCAAAAAAGTCTGCTATACTCTTTCCCGCTGTCCCCATCGTCTAGCGGCCAAGGACGCCACCCTTTCAAGGTGGATATCGCGGGTTCGAATCCCGCTGGGGGCACCATTTGAAACGAGAAGCCCGTTACCCCCGCGGTGACGGGCTTTTTTCTACCCCAACGCCGGGATTCGAACCCGACAGGGTGCGAATCCCGGCATCATCGCAAGGCCTGTGGGCAAAAAATAGCAAATATGAGTACTGTTACTATTTTAGTAACAGCAATTTCATGCCTTCAGAAGACGATTAAGACGTCAGGCGTCCTACGGCGGAAGAATTGCAGACGTTTATCGGCTAAGTACTTGGACATATGTTGCGTAACACTGCATATTTTGCAAATAAATAATGCTACAGGACTTGTGACAGTACTCATATTTGACGTTTTTTGCCCACAACCCTTTATACCTAGGCATATCGGCGGCAAAACGGGCTTCAAAGCGTCCTTCGCAAACAAAAACCGGGGCCCGCATGATGCGGACCCCGGCTCAATACCGTGACGATATGTCAGTTACGCTCTACACGTAGAACAGGATGTCGTCGTAAGTCGGGACCGGCCAGTAGTCGGCGGCCACGATCTCCTCCATGGCGTCCACGGCGGCGCGCAGCGTATCCATAGCGGGAACGACCTCGTGTGCATACACATTGGCCTGCTCCTGGCCATCGAGGGCCTCGGCCTTCTGATGCACGGCGTCGAGCGCCTTGATGGAGTCGTTGATGGCGGTGATGCCGTTGCAGAGCTTGTTGAGCGTGTTCTGCTCGCACTGCATGGCGGCCTCAGCACCGGCGGCACGAATAGTCTCGAGGCCCTTAGCGACCTTGGTGGCGTAGGCGGTAATGACCGGGCGATAGGTACGACGCGCCTCGCGAACCATCGTGGTAGCCTCGATGTTCATGAGCTTGTTGTACTTCTCGAGCTTGCAGTCGTAACGGCACTGGGCCTCGGCCTTGGTCAGGACACCCGTCTCCTCAAAGAGCGCAATGGCCTTATCGGAAACAAAGGCGGGCAGGGCGTCGGCCGTGGTCTTGTTGTTGGCAAGGCCGCGCTTCTCGGCCTCGATGGGCCACTCGTCGGAGTAACCGTCGCCGGAGAACAGGATGCGCTGGTGATCGGTCAGCACCTTCTTGCAGTACTCGAGCGCGGCGTCCTGGAACTTATCCTCGGGCGTACCCTCGAGTGCGTCGGCGAAGGACTTGAGCGACTTGGCCACGGCGGCATCGAGCACCAGGTTGGAGTCGGAGACGTTCTGCTCGGAGCCGCAGGCACGGAACTCGAACTTGTTGCCGGTGAAGGCGAACGGGGAGGTGCGGTTGCGGTCGGTGTTGTCCTGCATCAGCTTGGGCAGGGTATCGGCGCCCAGGTCGAGCACGCCGCGCGTGGCATGGACGGAAGCCTTGCCATCGATGATCTTCTCGACGACCTCGGTAAGCTGGTCGCCCAGGAAGATGGACATAATCGCCGGAGGAGCCTCGTTGGCGCCCAGACGATGGTCGTTGCCGGCCGAGGCAACGGAGGCACGCAGGAGCTCCTGATAGTTATCGACGGCCTCGATCACCGCGGTGAGGAAGACGATGAACTGCAGGTTGTCGAGCGGAGTGTCGCCCGGATCGAGCAGATTCTCGGACTCGGTGCCAAGCGACCAGTTGTTGTGCTTGCCCGAACCGTTGATGCCCTCGAAGGGCTTCTCGTGCAGCAGGCAGACCAAGTCGTGACGGGAGGCGATGAGCTTCATCTTCTCCATCATGACCAGGTTCTGGTCGATGGCCTCGTTGACCTCGCCATAGACAGGGGCGAGCTCATGCTGGCAGGGAGCGACCTCGTTGTGCTTGGTCTTGGCGGGAATGCCAAGCGCCCACAGCTCATCGTCCAGGTCCTTCATATAGGCCGAGACGGTGGGGCGGATAGCGCCAAAGTAGTGCTCCTCGAGCTCCTGGCCCTTGCAGGGGGCAGCGCCAAAGAGGGTGCGGCCGGTGATGACCAGGTCCCTGCGCTTGCGGTAAGCGTCCTTCTTGATCAGGAAGTACTCCTGCTCATCGCCCACGGAAGGAACGACCTTCTTGGGGGTCTTACCAAACAGCGCCAAAACGCGCTTGGACTCACGCGAGAGCGCGGTCATGGAGCGCAGCAGCGGGGTCTTCTTGTCCAGGGCCTCGCCCGTGTAGGAGCAGAAAGCCGTGGGGATGCACAGGACATCGTCCTTAATGAAGGCGGGGCTGGTAGGATCCCAAGCGGTGTAGCCACGGGCCTCGAAGGTGGCGCGCAGGCCGCCGTTGGGGAAGCTGGAGGCGTCAGGCTCGCCCTGGATGAGGTTCTTGCCCGTAAACTTGGTAATGGCGGTGCCGTCGTGGTTGGGCTCGAGGAAGCTGTCGTGCTTCTCGGAAGTAATGCCCGAAAGCGGCTGGAACCAGTGCGCGTAGTGCGTCGCGCCCTTGGAGATGGCCCAGACCTTCATGGCGTGGGCAACGGCGTTGGCCACATCCAGGTCGAGCGGCTCACCGTCCTCGAGGGTTGCAGCAAGGCGCTTCCAAATGTCCTTGGGGAGGTAGTCCTTCATGACTTCCTCAGAGAACACCATGGTCCCGAAGCGGTCAGTAAGATCGGCCATACGGAACTCCCTTCGTATCGGCACCGCGTGAGAAGCGGTGTTGATTACTAACGAACGAGTCATAGCTTAGACTCGCCGTGTTTCCGCGACATTACCGTTATGTTGCTGTCGCGAAACCAATCAATGAGGTTACCGCATCACAGCGGCGCTGCCGCCCTTAATGGCCAATCAACTGTATAAATTGCAGACCTCTCCCCATAGTTTAAGGGTAGTCAATTTGGGATGGGGCTCTATTAACTGGTATTTCGTATAAGATACCAGTCTTTATAGCCCCATCCTAGATTGACCGCTCTGTTATAAGAAATGCCGATAGCAAAGCATTTTCGATTGGTATCCCCAAATAGCGAGTGAAACTCCACCGTAACACAGTGGTGCTGTAGAATCCTTACTACACATCACACTATTAAGTATCTAAAGGAGCACGATATGCGCGTCGACGAGGTTTTTAAGCAGGCAGCATCCCAGGGCACCGCACCCGTTTCGTTTGAGATGTTCCCGCCCAAGGGCGAGCTTACCCTCGACACGGCTCGCGAGGTGGCAGGCAATCTGTGTAAGCTTTCGCCGAGCTTTGTCTCGGTCACCTGCTCGGCCGGCGGCTCGGGTAACGGTGCCACCACCGCCCCCATCGCGCATATGATTTCGAGCGAATTCGATACGCCCTCGGTAGCGCATCTCACCTGCGTGGGCCGCACCCACGCCGACATCGCCGCCAAGATTGACGAGTATCGCACTGCCGGCGTGGAAAACGTGCTAGCCCTGCGCGGCGACCTGCCCGCCGGCGCGACCGAGGACGACAAGCCTGCCTCCGACTACGCCTACGCCCGCGACCTCATCCCCGAGCTCGTCGACGCCGGCTTTTGCGTGGGCGCCGCAGCCTACCCCGAAGGCCACATTGCCTGCGAGGATCTCAACCTCTCGGTCGAGCACCTCAAGCAAAAGCAAGACGCCGGCGCGAGCTTCTTTGTGACACAGCTCTTCTTTGATAACGAGTGCTTCTATCGCTTCCGCGAGCTTGCCGACAAGGCCGGCATCACCGTGCCCATTACCGCGGGCATCATGCCGTTTATGGGCAAGTCGCAGATCAGCCGCATGGTCTTTATGTGCGGCGCGTCGCTGCCCTCCCCCGTCATCAAGATCCTCGCCAAGTACGAGAACGACCCCGAGAGCCTGCAGGCAGCCGGTGTAGATTATGCTGCTCGTCAGCTTTGCGACCTTAAGGAGCACGGTGCCGACGGTCTGCACCTGTACACTATGAACCGTCCTGCAATCGCCGCGACCATTATGGAGCGCCTGGGGTAATGGAAAAACCGCACGTCGATACAACCGTTGTTGAAGTGCCGGCCGACCTTGCGTCGCCGGCGCTTTACCGTATCGACGCTGCCCACCACCCTCGTGTCGACCGTGCCGAGATGCTGCGGTATCTGGGCTACGGCGGCCAGCAGATTGAGCCCGAGCTGTCACGACGAATTGAGCTTGTAGTCGAGCGCCTAGAGCTGGATATCGAGCCCCGCGGCGTGCGACGCGTGTTTGCCGTCGATGCCACGGGCGTCGACGAGCAGGGCGAGCCCTGCATCCGCTTGGTTGGCACCAATGTTGAGCTGCGGGGTCGTGATATCTATCGACATCTCAAAGACGCCCGCCTGGCGGCGCTCATGGCCTGCACCCTCGGGATGTCTGCCGAACGCCGTCTGCGCACCACGGGAGCCCAGCAACCCCTGGAAGGCGCCGTGCTCGACGCCGCATGCTCTGCCTATGTGGAGGCCGCCGTCGAGCAGATGGACCAGCGGGTCAAGGCTGCAGCCGCTGCACACGGGCTCGCCGGCAACTGGCGCTTCAGTCCCGGCTATGGCGACTGCCCGCTCTCTGCCCAGCGCTCGATCGTGGATGCACTCAATGCCACGCGCCTCATTGGACTTACCGTCACCCCCACCAGCCTGCTCATGCCCACCAAGAGCGTGACCGCTGTGATTGGTCTGTTCGACGGCGAAGTCCACGACGCCCAGAGCCGCCCCACCTGCAATATCTGCCGCATGCGCGAGCACTGCCGCTTCCGCGCCGCCCACACCACCTGCTATTCCAGCCATTAGGAGCCATCGATGTTTACTCCGCTTATCACTCATGATCTGGACGGCGCCGCGCTGGCGGCACCCGTTGATGCCGCACGCCGTAATGGCGCTGCATACAAGACGCGCACGATCGACGACCTTCGCATTAAGGATGACCGCCTGCGTGCCGCCATCGAGGGCACGGGACACCTGCTGTTTGACGGCGGCATGGGCACCATGCTGCAGGCGTCCGGCATGAAGGCCGGCGCCCTGCCCGAGCTGCTCAACTTTGAGGAGCCCCAGGTCATTACCGACATTCAGCGTCAGTACGTCGAGGCCGGCTGCGACGTGATCACCGCCAACACCTTTGGCGCCAACGCCCACAAGCTCGACGGCGCCGCCACCGTGGCAGACGTCTTTGCCGCGGCAGTCACCTGCGCCCGCGAGGCCGGCGCCCGCTACGTCGCCGGCGACATCGGCCCCATCGGCGCCCTGCTGCGCCCCCTGGGCACCCTCAGCTTTGACGAGGCCTACGACCTCTTTGCCGAGGAGGTGCGCGCCGGCGTCGCTGCGGGCGTCGACCTCTTTATTATCGAGACCATGACCGACCTGGCCGAGATCAAGGCGGCCGTCCTCGCCTGCCGCGAGAACTCCGACCTGCCCGTCTTTGCCACTATGACCTTTGAGGAAGACGGCCGCACCTTCTTGGGCACGAGCCCCGAGGTCGCCGCCATCACCCTCGACGCCATCGGCGCCGACGTCCTGGGCATCAACTGCAGCCAGGGCCCGGCCGAGCTCCGAGGGCTCGCCGCGCGCATGCTCACCGTCACCGACAAGCCCGTTATGGTGCAGGCCAATGCGGGACTGCCCCGCGTGGACGATGACGGCAATACCGTCTTTGATATCCAGGCACCCGAGTACGCCGAGGCCGTCGCCGGCATGATCGAGGACGGCGTGAGCGTCGTGGGCGGTTGCTGCGGCACCACGCCGGCGCACATGGCGGCCTTGCGCACGCTTATCGACAACCACACGCCCAGCCCGCGCCACCGCAAGCCCAGCATGTCGGTCACGAGCGCCCAGACGGTCGTGGACCTCCCCTGCGACGGCCACAAGATCGCCGTCATCGGCGAGCGCATCAACCCCACCGGCAAAAAGCGCCTGCAGCAGGCCCTGCGCGACGGCGACCTGGACTACGTCGTGAGTCAGGGCATCAGCCAGCAGGAGCAGGGCGCCGACATCCTGGACGTCAACGTGGGCCTGCCCGAGATCGACGAGGTCAAGGTCATCCAGCAGGCCACCGAGCAGCTCCAGGGCTCCACGCTGCTGCCGCTGCAGATCGACTCCACCGACCCCGCAGCCGTCGAGGCCGCCGTGCGCCGCTACGCCGGCAAGCCCATCATCAACTCGGTCAATGGCAAACAACAGATCATGGATGAGATCTTTCCGCTGGTGGCCCACTACGGCACCAACGTCGTCGGCCTTACGCTCGACGAGGGCGGCATCCCCGATACCGCCGAGGCCCGCTTCGCCATCGCCGAGCGCATCGTGGCCGAGGCCGCCCATTACGGCATCGGCCCGGACCGCATCCTCATCGACTGCCTGGTCATGACCGCCTCGACCAACCAGCGCCAGGCTGAGCAGATTCTACGTGCCATGTCTCTGTGCAAGGAGCGCCTGGGCGTCAAGTGCGCACTCGGCGTATCGAACATCAGCTTTGGCCTGCCCGCGCGGCCGCTGCTGGGCTCGGTCTTTTTGGCCGCCGCCTTTGGTGCAGGTCTGGATGCCCCCATCATGAACCCGGGTTCCAAGCGCTTTATGGATACCGTCTACAGCTATCGCGTCCTGAGCGTTGAGGACGAGGGCTCGACCGGATACATCGAGCGCTACGCCGGCTGGACCGATCCGTACAAGATCGCCGCGAACCCGGCGGCGGCTCAGGCAGTATCGACCGACACTGTGCCCGCTGCTGGCACCGACGGCAACGACGACCCCATCCGCCACATGGTCGTCTCGGGCCGCAAGGGCGAAATCGCGGCCGAGACCGAGCGTCTGCTGGCAGATCACGACGCCATGGACCTCATCAACAACCACTTTATCCCCGCCCTCGACGAGGTTGGCGTCCTCTTTGACCAGGGCAAGTTCTTCTTGCCGCAGCTCATGGCCTCGGCCGAAGCCGCACGCGTGGGCTTCGACACCATCAAGCGCCTGATGCCCGCCGGCGAGATTGCCGACAAGGGTAAGATCTGCGTGGCCACCGTTAAAGGTGACATCCACGATATCGGTAAGAACATCGTTAAGATGCTGCTCGATAACTACGGCTATACCGTCTTTGATCTGGGTCGCGACGTCGATCCGCAGGAGGTGCTCAAGACCGTCAAGGAGCGTGACATTAAGCTCGTCGGCCTCTCGGCGCTTATGACCACCACGGTCGTCGCCATGGAGGAAACCATCAAGCTGCTTCATGCCGAGGTGCCGGGCGTCAAGATCATCGTGGGCGGCGCCGTGCTCACCCCCGAATACGCCAAGCAGATCGGCGCTGACTACTACGCCAAGGACGCCGCCGAAAGTGCTCGTATCGCCGAAGAGGTCTTTGGGCAGTAACACAACGGAAACAACCGAGCACCAAAACGTGCCGCACGCGCCACTTGGCACGTGCGGCACGTTAGAATAGACAAGACTATGCTCGTTTTGGCAGATAGGAGCGCAAGGATGGCGATCACGCCCGCAGAAATCGCGGAAACCCGCGGCATGGTTGAGGAGCAGAACCTCGACATCAGGACCATCACCATGGGTGTTTCGCTCATGGGTTGCGGCGACGAGAACCTCGACCGCATGTGCACGAAGATCTACGACCACGTGACGCACACGGCTGAGCACCTGGTCGAGACCGCCGAGAACCTCGAGCGCGAGTACGGTATCCCCATCGTCAACAAGCGCGTCTCCGTCACCCCGGTGGCGCAGATCGCCGCGTGCTGCAAGGATGAGGACCTCACCCCCATCGCGCATGCCCTCGACCGCGCGGCCGAGACGCTCGGCATCGATTACCTGGGTGGCTTCTCCGCACTCGTTCAGAAGGGCATCGGCGACGCCGACCGCCGCGTCATCCAGTCCATCCCCCAGGCGCTCGCCACCACCAGCCGCGTCTGCTCCAGCGTCAACGTCGCCAGCCTGCGCGCCGGCATCAACATGGATGCCGTGCTCATGGCGGCTCAGACCATCATCGACGCCGCCAAGCTTACGGCCGACCAGGACTCCGTCGGCGCTTCCAAGTTTGTCTGCTTTGCCAATATGGTCGAGGACTCCCCGTTTATGGCGGGCGCCGTCCACGGCGGTGGCGAGGCCGACGCCGTCATCAACGTAGGCGTTTCGGGCCCCGGCGTTATGGCCGCAGCCCTGGAGACGCTGCCCGATTCTGCATCGATGATGGAAGTCGCCGAAAAGATCAAGCAGACCGCCTTTAAGATCACCCGTGCCGGCGAGCTCATGAGCCGCGAGGCCGCCCATCGCCTGGGTGTCGAGAAGGGCATTGTCGACCTGTCGCTGGCTCCCACGCCTGCCATCGGCGACTCCGTCGCGCGCATCCTCGAGATTATCGGCGTGGGCACCTGCGGAGGCCCCGGCACGACCTGCGCACTCGCCATGCTCAACGATGCCGTCAAGAAGGGCGGCGTCATGGCCAGCTCCAGCGTGGGCGGTCTCTCCGGCGCCTTTATCCCCGTGTCCGAGGATGCCGGCATGATTGCCGCCGTCGAGGCCGGCGCGCTTTCGCTCGAGAAGCTCGAGGCTATGACCTGCGTGTGCTCCGTCGGCCTGGACATGATCGCCATCCCCGGCGACACCCCGGTCGAGACCATCGCCGGCATCATCGCCGACGAGATGGCTATCGGCGTCATCAACAACAAGACCACGGCCGTGCGCGTGATTCCCGCCATCGGCAAGGGCGTGGGCGACTGCGTTGAATACGGCGGCCTGTTTGGCCGTGCACCCATCATGCCGGTGAACCCCAACGCCGGCACCGTGCTTGCCCACCGCGGCGGACGCTTCCCGGCACCGCTGAACTCGCTCAAGAACTAGCTGAGGGGGACTGACGAGGAGCCCCGGGGAGGGCAAATATATAAGGTCGCCTGCTCGGACAGTCCTGACTCGCACGGAGAGCACATTAAGTGCTCTCCGGCTCGTGCGGAACTCGCGATCGACCTTATATATTTGCCCTCCCCGGGGCTCCCGCACAACGGGACCTCGGTTGAGTTCTATCCCTTTGGCAGTCGCTTCGCTTCTGCCCTACTTTGCTGGTATGACGGTTTGGCGTTGGATCGGTTCTTTCTGATATATGCTGGTTGCGGCTCTTCTTTTGGGAGGAGTCGCTTTTTTGTTGTGAGGAGGATGGCCCGTGGCTGATGATTTGATTCGTTCTGAGCTGCTTTCTGCGGATTGGAATGAGGAATGGATGCGCTTGCAGGCTGGTCGGCGGCGGGCTGATGATTCTTTTGAGTGGGATAAGCGGGCTCGGCATTTTCGGCCGCTTGAGACTGCTCCGTATGCCCGGGACTTTATGAAGCTGTTGGCGTTAAAGCCTGGTGAATCCGTGCTGGATATGGGGTGTGGGGCTGGGTCGATTGCTATTCCGCTTGCTCAGGCTGGGCATCCTGTGATTGCTGCCGACTTCTCCCCTGCTATGTTGGGCACGCTTGATGCTGGCATTGAGTACTATGGGCTCGAGGATTGCATTACACCGCTTGAGCTTGCTTGGGATGATGACTGGGATTTGGTTGGGCCGGTCGCGAAAGCGGTAGATGTTGCCTTTGCCAGTCGCTCTGTCACCACGACCAACCTAAAAGGCGCGCTTGCCAAGCTTGATCGAACGGCTCGTCGGCGTTGTGCTGTCACGATGGTCGCCAACTCCAGCCCGCGCTATGACCTGCACCTGATGAACGCCATCGGTGCCTCGGTTACCTGCAGTAATGGCTTTGTGTATGCCTTCAATATCCTCATTCAGATGGGTGCCCTGCCGCAGGTTACGTACTTTGAATCGCCTCGTCGCGATACCTTCGATAGCCTTGAGGCGGGCGTGGCGGACTTCTCCCGCATGCTCGAGCACGGTAACGAGGATAAGATTGACCGTCTGCGCGACTACGTCGCTCAGCATATGATTGAGAATCCCCATGCCGGCGAGCCAGGGTCCAAGGGCGTGCCGCAGGGGCGCTACATGCTCGACCACGTCCGCAAGGTCCGTTGGGCGTTTATTGCATGGGAGCCGGTCTCTTCGGTCCGTCCATAGACCGCTTTCGGCCGCCGTACACGTCCGCCTGTAACCCGCGCTGTTCTCCCGCTCGGCATCCGCATTCTTTTTGAACTGGGCAAACACGCCCCACACCGCGCCGTTCCTGCGCTATCGTGGGACAGCTCACGTAGATTAAGGCCCCATCGTGGGGCGCCCCATAACATAGAAAGCGAGAACCCATGGCACTGACAGGAGCCCAGGTCAAGCAGCTTCGCAGCATGGCCCATCACCTCAACCCCGCCATCATCATCGGCAAGTCCGACATCAACGAGGGCACCGTCGAGCAGACGGTCGCCTACCTGGAGAAGCACGAGCTCGTTAAGTGCTCCGTACTCGATGGTTCCAGCCTTTCCGCCCGCGAGGCCGCCGAAGAGCTCGCCGACCGCTGCCATGCCGAGGTCGTCCAGGTTATCGGCCGCAAGTTCTCGCTGTATCGCGAGTCCTCGCGCAAGGACATCGAGAAGATTAAGCTCGTCTAAGAGCCAACGATCCGACGAGCCAATATACATCAAGCTTGCGAGCGTCCGAGCAATTCGGACGCTCTTTTTTATCGCTCGACGAGCACGCGGTTAAGCCTGCCCTCCACCAAGCGCTCGTATAGACGCCGCGTCTCGGGCTCGGGCACGCCATTGACCTGCTCCCTCAGGTGATGCATATGCCCACTGTACAGCTCGACGATATCGCGTCGTCGCCCCGCCGCACCGTAGACGCGCATAGCGCAACGCACCATGTCCTCGCGCGCCGTCTCTTGCCGCAGCCCCGACTCCACCAGCCATACCGCCGACTGCAGGTCGTTTTCTTCTAGGGCGGCATTCGCGCCCCGAATCATGCAGTCGATATACTTCGATTCCATAATGCGCCGCATACGCAAAAAGTAGGTGGGATTACAGCCATTGGGAACATACAACGGGCCGGCGTAGAGCTGCTCGATCTTAAGGCACAGCTCGATCAGATGGGGTCCGCGCGCACCCGTGCGATTTCCCAAAACTTCGCGGCTTATCTGATCAAACAATCGCACGTCGGTCTTGACGTAATCGCCGTTAAGCCCAATGCACTCGTTTTGGATCAGCACGCACGACTTGCCGTCCGGTGTCGGCCCCAAGGCCGAACGCAGGCGCGATATCGTCGAGTACAGATTGTTACGAGCGCTATTGAACTCGGCATGGGGCCACAGCTCCATAGCCAGCGTCTCGCGGTCGACCAGTGCATCCATGCCCAGCGCAAGCCGCTCGGCAAGCGTCGCCGCTTTCTTGCGGCGCCACATCTTATCCGTGATGGGAAACCCGTCGCGCTCGGCGCGAAACGCCCCAAACATGCGGATCTCGATATGGCCAATCACATCGACACCCTCGGCATCGCCAGCCTGGAACAGACGCTCGCCTTCGCCCTCAAAGTCGTCACGCAGCGAATACCGCGACAGCTCGCGCACCGGGAGCTTCTTTCGAATTCTAGCGGCCGGCTCACCCAGACAATGCATCGCAAGGCGCGCAAACAGCCGATACGACGGATCCAAAATCCCTAGGCGGTTCATGGACATCCAGGCTGCAAGGTCGCTATCGCGGCCCGCGGAGGCCAAATGCAGCGCCACCATCCATGCCTCGGCACCACCGACCTGCGTTCGACTCAAATCGAGCAGCTCTGCCTCTTCGCGCACCGATACCATCGATGTATTGCGTAAGTACGCCGCGCGCTCTAGCAGCAATGCGTTGTCGCGTATGTATCCAGTCGATTCCTCGGCAAGCCTGAGCACCTGCACCGCACGGAATTTGGCATTGACCGGACGCCCCTCAGCCAGCGACTGCCAGCCTTCCAGTATCAAGCCAAACAACTGGACTTGATTGTCGCGCACGCGCACGGCAAAACGGTCGAGCTCATTGAATGCCTGCTCGTCGGTCACCGGCATGCCAGCAAGCAGGCGCCGCGCCGATAATACCATGCGCACCCAGATGGCGAGTGCTCGGATTCCACGCGCTTCGAGCGCCTCGAGCGTCAGGGCCATCTCGTCATCACGCTCGTCAGTCCCTGCATACGACCCATCAAACAGCTCCGTCAACATGCGGTCAGCTCGCACAAACGTCCCCGCGATATCGAGCTCGCAATCGTAGGCCTTATCCGTTTTGAGTCCCGCGAGGATCTCGCCACCCTTCGCCCGCTCGGTCAGCCCATGCTTTATCTCGACATGTGCGGACAGCATGTCGAGTGCGGCACAAGACACCTCACTTTCCAACGCCGTATGGCTTGCCGGAAGCCCCAGACCACTATCTCCATAACAAGCGGCCGTAAACGCGTGCGCCACCTTCCACGACACGGGATCGAGCTCGCAAATCGCTTGCTCGCCCGCACGCTCGATAATTGAGGCCATATACCGCGCGAGCTTTGTATTGGAGACGCTCACCGCCGCCAGATAGATGCCGAGCGCCTCGTCAGGCGTCGGCTCCGATGCCCGGCCATCTGCCTCGGTCTTTCCCAGCGCCGCGCGGCAGATATCCCCTCCATGCCCCGTCAGGGCCAGATCGACCCCATACTGCCCGGCAAGTTCCAACACCGCACTGCGGTCCAAAAACGCGTCGGCGAGGTCCATCGCGGTATCGCAGCGCCCCGCTTTAATCAATATACGCGCCGCCCGCACAACGAGTTCGGGACGAATTTCGGCGACCAGCTTGCGCAATCGCAGGCGCGCGTTGTCCTCGGTACCCAAGCAGGTAAAGCTCCGGTCTACCGGATCAACGCCAAAAATGGGATAATCGCGGACAAGATAGGACTGGTCAATCGCCGAAAGTCTAACGCCGCAAGCCTCGAGCTCCGAAATATTGCCCTCACCCATTAAGACCATCAAGCACGCCACACTAAACAGGGCGTTGTTCTCGAGCGACGCCAGATCAACAAGTGCCGCACCGTAGATATTGACGATCTCGTTTTCGAGCATCTGGGCAACGTCTCCCTGCCCGTATAGTCCCGACTGCATAGCCGAGACGAGCTCGGGCACGCCCTGCGTAAGCTGATAGAAGTCGAGCGATGTGCTGATCGAAAACGCAGATGCCCACGCCGAATACTCATAGGCATGCACCTTGAGCATCTGCGCGTTGACTTTAATCGAATCGCCTAGTCCATGAATCAGCTGGCGATTCGAAGGACGGCAGCTCATAAAGACCCCAACCCCCATAGCACGCAGGCTTCGGATTCGGTCGATCAGCTCCTCGGTCTCGCCCTGGCTGAGGTTAGGCACGTTATCGATTGCAATCAGGGAGTGCGGCTTGTCCTTAAGCTCTTCGGTAACGACCTCGAGCTGCATAAACACCTCGCGCCCAATGGCGCGGTCTGCCTCAATGATCCGCACGGGACCTCGCGTCGGATCGTTTTTAACCTCTTGAGCATACTGCAGCAGCACCGAGGTTTTCCCAAAGCCATCAGGCGCGTAGAGGACTACGATGCCGGCCTTTCGGCCCTTGGCGATAAGTTCGTTCATCAAGCGATCGCGCCGCACCGTATAACTACTGCCCAGCGGCATAAGCTCGAGGTCGTCCATATTGCCCAAATCGTTAACCATGCCCGCTCCTCAACTCGACCACATGGACACCGTAACGCTAGACCATACGTATCGCTAGATGAATAGAGCGATACTACGGTTTAGGATGTTTGTTGGTACGCAAATGGCAAGTTTTTGTTCAGCGTGGTCCGATTGAAACTTATCCCCCAACCAATCAGTCTTTGCGCAGGTCAATGCGCTTGCCAGCTTGTCCCATCCTTTGGCAGTGTACCTCAAATGAGCGCTGTTCAATTGTGTTGCGCAACTCACCTAACGCCAGCTACCGTCTACGACCTTTTCATAGCATTTATGCATAGTATCTGTTATGGAATGAATCATGCTGCACCTGACGCACCCGTCAAGTTCGCGGCAAGATTTTCGTCAAGCACACGGCGCGCGCTCAGCAAAAAGGCCCCCGCAAAGCGGAGGCCTTCGGCAAAGCTATGTCGAGGTGATAGGCTATCGCTACTTGCAGAGCGAAAGGGCGGCCTCGTCGGCAACGACTACGCAGTTGGTGTGCAGTTGCAGGATCGAGGCAGGGCACTGGGGGGCAACCGGACCATAGCACATGTCATGTACGGCCTGCGCCTTGGCCTCGCCGTTGGCGACGACCAGGATCATGCGGGCATACATGATGGTCTGAGTGCCCATGGTGTAGGCCTGACGGGGCACGTCGTCGATGCTGTCGAACAGGCGGCTGTTGGCCTGAATAGTGCTCTCGGTAAGGTCGACGCAGTGCGTACCCTTGGAGAAGTGGTCATCGGGCTCGTTGAAGCCAATGTGACCGTTGTTACCGATGCCGAGCAGCTGCAAATCAGGGTAACCGGCAGCAGCGACGATCTTGTCGTACTCAGAGCAGGCAGCGGCAGCGTCGGGATTGGAGCCATCGGGCACATGCGTGTTGTTCAGGTCGATGTTAATGTGATCGAAGAAGTTCTCACGCATAAAGTAGTGGTAGCTCTGGGGATCGTCGTGCGAAAGGCCACGATACTCGTCGAGGTTGTAGGTGCTGACCTCGGCAAAGTCGACGTCACCCTTCTCGTACCAAGCGGCGAGCTGCTTGTAGGCACCAATCGGGGTGGAGCCGGTGGCAAGACCCAGCACGCAATCGGGCTTGAGGATAACCTGGGCCGAGATGATATTGGCGGCCTTGCGGCTCATATCCTCGTAGTCTTTAGCTTTAATGATCTTCATTACGCGTCCTTTCTCGTACAAGAGAGGCAAGGCTCCCCTTACAAGCACTTGCCCGCGGCCCGCGTCGGCCGCAACCAACGTGTGCGGCCACCAGGGCGAGGTCGCGTAATGTATGTGTCTCGTGTCTAGCCGCGTCGAGGCCCCTGCCCGTCCACGGTGACCCAAAGCTGTTTAGCTTCGGACGTTTCTCATATTGCCACGGAGGGCGCCCTCTTTCAAGGGCGCCCTCCGTAAACGTGTTTGAATTGTAGGCTAAAGGCTGAGGACGCTCACTAGCGCTCGCGAGCAACGATGAGTTGGTCCATCTCCTCGACATGCTCGCCAACGGAACCCTTGATGCTCGAGAACTCAACGGAGTTGCACACCAAGATGGGAACCGTCACATCGTAGCCCTCAGCAGCAATTGCCTCGCGATCGAACTCGATGAGCACATCGCCCTTATGGACGATGTCGCCCACTTGCGCATGTACGGTAAAGTGCTTGCCCTCGAGCTGAACAGTGTCCAAACCAACGTGGATGAGCACGTCCAGACCATCGACCGTGTTAAGCGCAACGGCGTGTCCCGTGGGAAAAATGGCCTCGACCTTGGCGTCTGCCGGCGCAATCACGCGCGTGCCAGTAGGCTGAATCGCCACGCCCTGGCCCAAAAGGCCGGTGGCAAACGTCTGGTCATTGACCTCGGACAACGGAATGACATCGCCCGAGATGGGAGCATCCAGCGTAAGGACTCGACCACGCATACCAAAAGACCTTAGGACTTTAGTGAACATGCTCCCCCTCGGACATACCAATCAATCAAAATAACCTTGTCAGTTTACCACTTGGCACCCGTTTTTGGCCATTAGGGAAGTTCGCGCTTGACAACCTCGACGATATCGTCAACAACGCGCTGGGTCAGCTCGTGCGTCTCCGCCTCGGCCATAACGCGAACCAGTGGCTCGGTACCGCTCGGGCGCACCAAGATGCGGCCGCGACCGTTGAGCTCCTTCTCGGCGGCAGCGACGGCGTCCCAAATGGGCTGGCAATCGTCCAGGCCGGCCTTGTTGTCCGAATGCACGTTGACGAGCACCTGCGGGTACTTCTTCATGATGCCGGCAAGGTCGGTGAGGGTGCGGCCGGTGCGCTTGAGCACGGCCAGAAGCTGCAGAGCCGTCACCAGACCGTCACCGGTGGTGTTGTGCTCCAGAAAGATGATGTGGCCGGACTGCTCGCCACCGATGACGGCACCGTCCTCGAGCATACGCTCAAGAACATAGCGGTCGCCCACGGCGGTCTGGACCATCTCGAAGCCCTGCTCCTTCATGGCGATGGAGAAGCCCAGGTTGCACATAACGGTCGAGACGATCTCAGAATTGGCGAGCTTGCCGCGAGCGGCCAGATCGGAGCCGCAGATGGCCAGGATGTAGTCACCATCAATCTCGTTGCCCTCACTGTCCACGAACAGCACGCGATCGGCGTCGCCGTCGTGGGCCAGGCCGATATCGGCGTGAGTGCGCAGCACGAGCTCGCGCAGGGGCTCAAGGTGCGTGGAGCCGCACTCGACGTTAATGTCGGTGCCACAGTAGTCAGTGTTGATGGCGTGGACCGTGGCGCCCAGGCGCTGCAATGCGGCGGGCGTGGTCTGGCACGAAGCGCCGTGACCGCAGTCGACGGCAACAACCAGGCCATCGAGCTTAAGGCCGTCGAGCGTGCTGATGGCATGATCGACATAGGCCTTGCGGGCATCCTTCATCTTGATGATGTGGCCCACGCCGGCACCGGTCGGCAACGTGTCGGCAGCCATGGCCTCCTCGGACATGACCCAGGCGCTGATCTCTTCCTCGACAGCATCGGGAAGCTTCATGCCCTTGCGGCTAAAGAACTTGATGCCGTTGAACTCCGGAGGATTGTGCGAAGCGGAGATGACGATGCCGCCGTCGAGCTCATTTTGGACGGTGAGCAGCGCCACGGCCGGCGTAGGGATAACGCCGCAGCAGTGCGGGCGGCCGCCCTCGGCCATAATGCCGGCGGTCAGCGCGCTCTCGAGCATGGTGCCCGAAAGACGCGTATCGCGGCCGATGCAGATGTCCGGACCAAGGAACTTGGTCGCCGCGCGACCCAGGCGAAACGCGAGGTCGCACGAGAGGTCGGCGTTGGCAACGCCACGGACGCCATCGGTACCGAAGATGTTCTGGGGCATAGGATCGCTCCTTCCCAAGTGGGCAAAACGCAGTCGCCCACCCTAGTCGAAAAAGAAAAGCGGGACCCGCCGAGCAATCGGCAGGCCCCGCTTGTACATTGTATCTCGTAAGGAGATAAAACCTTAGCGCTTGGAGAACTGGGGAGCGCGGCGGGCCTTCTTGAGGCCGTACTTCTTGCGCTCGACCACGCGAGCATCGCGCGTAAGGAAACCGGCCTTCTTGAGGTCAGCACGGTAATCGCCAGCGTTCAGAAGAGCACGAGCGATGCCCAGGCGCAGAGCGCCGGACTGACCGGAGATGCCGCCGCCATCGCACAAAGCGATAACGTCGAACTGACCGGCGGTGTCGGTCACCTTGAAGGGAGCAAGGGCGTTCTCAACGAGCTGATGACGGCCGAAATACTGCTCGGCATCACGCTTGTTGATGGTCACCTTGCCGGTGCCGGGGACGAGACGGACGCGGGCGACGGCGTTCTTACGACGGCCGGTACCCTGGTAGACAACGGTGTTCTCAGCCATCTTTAAGCCTCCAGCTCAATCTTCGTGGGGTTCTGGGCAGCGTGCGGATGCTCGGCACCAGCGTAGACCTTAAGCTTGGTCATCTGGGCACGGCCGAGGGTGGTCTTGGGCAGCATGCCGCGAACGGCGCGCTCGATGACCTTCTCCGGGTGCTTCTCCATAGCCTGGCGGAAGCTCTCAGCCTTGAGGCCGCCGTTGTAGCCGCTGTGGCGATAATAGGTCTTCGTGTCGGCCTTGTTACCGGTAAGCTGGACCTTATCGGCGTTGATGACGACAACGAAGTCGCCGCAGTCGCTGTTGGGCGTGAACTGGGGCTTGTTCTTACCGCGCAGGATCATTGCGATCTGGGTGGCAAGACGGCCCAGGACAGCACCATCGGCGTCGACGAGAACCCAGTTGCGCTGGACCTCGCCCTGCTTGGCGTAGTGAGTCGATTTCGAAATCACTTAGACTCCTCCATGTACAGTACGTGTTGTTACAGAGATTCACGGGGCTCTGCAAGTAACCCGTCCATATTACCCCGCTCGCCGCCCGAGTCAACAGGTATTTTGGCTCCGACCAGAGTTTCTGCACATGTCGTCCATGGGTCATGACGTCGCGACGCTAGCGCTCGACAAACGCCTCGATATCTCCGAGCAAGCGCTTTGCCTCCTGGCGGCCCTGAATATACAAGTCGAGGAGCTTTGCCGGATCGTGCTCAACGTGGCCGACCTCGACCGGCTTTTGCGGAGCAACGACCAGTGCGCGGCCCTCGCGCTCATACTTCCACAGATGCATGCGCTGGATGTTATAGCGGTCGTGGCGCGTCTCGATAGCCTCGAGCAGATAAGGGTAGTCGGCATAGCGAGCGCGCGCGGCGGGCATAAACTCGTAGGGCTTTTTCTCGTACGAGCGGTCCTGCGTGACAATGACGACCGCACGATCGAAGCCCGCCTCCTCCAGCACGTGCTCGATGGGGACCGAATCGGCCACGCCGCCGTCGACGTATTTGTGCCCGTCAATCTCGACCGGCGGCGTCACCAGCGGCAACGAGGTCGATGCGCGCACGGCATCGAGATCGAGCACGGCGCTTTTGACCGGCAGGTACGTGGCGGTTCCAAAGAGCATGTCCGTCGCGACGGCGTACATCTCGATGGGGCTCGCATCGAACGTCTCGTTGTCAAAGGGATCCAGGCGGTCCTGGACATCATTGAAGATAAAGTCGTAACCCACAATGGAACCCGTGGACGCAAACGATGCGGCGCCCATGAAACGGCTGTCGTTGCAGAAAGCCAGGTTGATGCGGTTGGCACGGCCGATCTGGTGCGACTTGTAGTTCACGCCGTTGAGAGCACCGGCCGATACACCGTAGACAGCCGGAATCTCGACGCCAGCCTCCATGAGAACGTCGAGCACGCCGGCGGTAAATTGCCCGCGGAAGCTGCCGCCCTCCAGAACGAGCGCGACCTTGCCGGCGTTCTTTGCCTTATCTTCTGCAGTCATATTGACCTCCTGCGATTGCGTTTTGGCTTTCTTCTACCCAGTTTTGGGATGGCAAGCGCGCAGGTTTTGGAGTTAAGGGGTCGGGGCAGTCGACGGGAAAGCGCGTCCCGGTCTCAGAGCAAATTCCGGGTCGCATTTTCCGCTGAGCCCGTCATCAGGAAGATGAATCCCATTCCGAATGAGGATTCCGGGATGCAGTTTCCGCTTGATGTGCCATCCGGAAACTACGTCCCAGTCTGAATGCGGATTCCGGGACGTGCTTTCCGCCTGGGCCGCCATTGGGAAAGCGCGTCCCACCCTGCGTTGCCGTAGCGTTTGCTTAACGCCCGCGCCCTGCACAGAGTTCGATTCTCCGCGGTACGGTGGATCCGTTGATGGGGCGAGACCGGGGCAAGACGCCCGATCGGCATCGCATCTATATTGGGCTGGGGCGTTGCGCGGAGAATCCGCGTATTTGCTTCGCAAATCCGCACCGGCTTCGGCCGCCTGTCGGCGTCCTCGCCCGCGGGCTAAAAACGCTTACGCGTTTTCTTTACGCCCGCGCCCTGCATAGAGTTCGATTCTCCGCGGTACGGACAATAAATAAAAAGGCAGGTAGATATGAGTATCTACCTGCCTGTTACTTATGGTGGAGGCGCGGAGAATCGAACTCCGGTCCACGAAAGCCCCCTGATTGGCATCTCCAAGCTCAGTCGCTGATTTTGTCTCGGACGCTTTGCGCGCAGCGACACGCTCGCGGCGTCCTAACCGGTTCGGTCTTAGCCTGCGCCATACCGATTACGTGCGCAGGAGCATTCCCCTAAAATGACGTCGCGCCGGTGTCGGGGAAATCACCGGGTTGACGCGCCGCTATAAACTAAGCAGCGAGAGCCATAGGCTCAAAAGAAGAGTTGTTGTCAATTCAATTTGACGGTACCCCTGTTTAACGAGGCGAGGAGACCTCGGCTTGCTTCCTCTCTCAGAGCTATCGTGTCGAAACCAGTCGCCCCCGAATGTCGGGAAAGTCTGGATGGCATTGGGCACGAGTACCCAACACCCGTCGACTTTTCAAGGAACATGTGGGGCGGGCCCCGCTTGTGGAGTGTTATCTTACCACGTTCTGAAAGCGGACAGCTGTTCTATGCACGAGCTGTGAAGACCCCAATGTGCTCCGCACTTCGCACTTTTGCTACCGATCGCGTCACGTATATTTTCGCCAAGCAAAATTGACCCGTCGAAAGGACCGTTATGGATACCAAGCAGCAACTCGTCAATGCCCTCGCAGGCCTGGGCTCAACCATTACCGAAGCTATGGATGTCATCGAAGGCTTTGTCCCCTGCGGACATCCCGCCCTCACGGTTTCGAACGCCCTTGTTGCGCTGGACGCTGACGATGATGCAGCTCTCGCCCAGCAGCTTGAGACCGTCGAGGGCTTTATCGACCACGTGAGTGAGAACCGCGGCGTGGCCGCCTACCACGGCATCGAGGTCGAGCTCGCGGGTCCCAAAGCCGATCTGTTCGCAGCAATCCGCGAGGTAGGCGCCCTTATGCAGACCGCAGGCGTCAAGAACACCCAGGCCAATGAGTGGGTCTACCGCAGTCTGGCAGCACTCGACAGCTCCGACGAAAAGGCCGCCGAAAAGCTCGCAGAAAGTCCCGCCATCAAGGCCGAGCTTTTGTAAATAGCAGACGCGGGTCCCTTGGCGCATCGTCGTCCAAGAGGCCCGCAAACAGTTCGCGTCAACCGATAGCCACGCCACCACGTTCGGCCAAAGCAAGAATCGGCATCATTTGACGAGGTGTCTTTGCTGCAAGATCGGCATGTTCGAGCAGCTTACGATCGTTGGTCACCAAGTAATCGACCTGCGCGCGCTTGCACGCGGCGAGTACCAAGTTGTCCTCGTAATCGCGATGGAGCGCTAAGTATTTGTCGGCCAGCCAAAGGTCCGACGCATCTGCGCCCACGGCCGTGGCGTTTTCGGTCATGTTCCGAACAAACGCCAACGCCGCATCGCCAATTGCACGGGCAGATGCCTCGTCGAGCGCTCCCCCGCTGGCAAGAACGCTGCGCTTCAGTTCGTGTTGGACAACGTACAGCACGTCCTTGGCGATATGCACCGGAAAGAACAGCAATGCCCCCGCCTCCGTCGCCTGCCCAATAAACGCGCGTGCGGCAAGCGACTCGGCATGGTCGGCGCAAAACGAATCGACCCATACGTTGGCATCCACCATTATTTTGAGGGGAGCCCCGCTCACAGGATCATCCCCTTTTGGCGATAGCGCTCGTCCATGGCTTCGGAATAGATTGTGTCCCAATCGCGATCGTCGGATACAGGCGACGCAGCGATGCCCATATCTGCATAAAGCCGGTCTGCCGCTGCCCACGACGCGGCGAACGGATTATCGGGCGCGACGGCCTGCTGCCGGTCGTCGACGGCCGCAAGCACTTCCTCGCACTGCCCGCCACCCTGCGCGACCTTGGCCACCACCTTTTTGATGAGCTCGGGCAGCGACCCGCCCGAAAGCCGCAGCGCCTCCTCGGCACGGTTCTTGACCTGGCGATCCACGCGAACGTTCACCTGCGCCACGCCGCTAACAGCACCCATCTCAACCTCACCTTCGACTTTTGCTATCTGAGCTAGCACAACTATATATTTCTGCTAGCACATGGTCAAACGCAAAAGGCCTGCATTCTGGCGGCTGCAACACCGCCCAAATGCAGGCCAAAAACTTAAGTAAAAGCGCTAGCGCAGGTACGCCTTTGCGTTGCCCAGGCTGTAGGCAATCGTTGAGCCGTTGTGCAGCAGTGACGACGTCTGCGGAGTGATCATGCCGGTAATACCCAATGCCAACAGCGCCGAGTTGGTGAGCATCACCTTGGAATACGAACTCGACAGACGGTCGATAAGCCCCTGACTCATGCGGCGCAGGCGCACGATTGCGGCCAGATCTGTATCGGTCAGGATGATATCGGCGACCTCCTTGGCGATGTCGCTTCCACCGCCCATGGCCAGACCCACATCGGCCAGACCCAGCGCCGGTGAGTCGTTGACGCCGTCGCCCACCATGGCAACGTGGCGCCCCTCGCACTTAATGCGCTCCACATACGCGTACTTGTCCTCGGGCAGCAGCTCGGCCTTAAACTCGTCGACACCTGCCTCGCGAGCAATGCGCTCGGCCGTGCGCTCCGAGTCGCCCGTGAGCATGACCACGTGCTTAACGCCCAACGCGTGCAAGTCGGCGATGGCCTCGCGGACCCCGGGCTTAAGCGGGTCCTCGATACCGAGCACGCCCACAACGGTGCCGTCGACCGCCAGATACAGCGGCGACAGGCCCTGCATCTGGGACTCGATGCGCTCCTTTATGTCGGACTCGAGCTGCGCGCCCTCATCCTCAAACACAAAGTGTGCCGAGCCGATAATCGCGCGACGTCCTTCGATGGACGAAGCGATGCCGTGTGCCACGATGTACTCGACGGCAGCATGGCGCTCGCGATGCTCGAGCCCGCGCTCGCGGGCGGCGTTGACCACGGCACGCGCCACCGGATGCGGGAAATGCTCCTCCAAGCAAGCGGAAAGGCGCAGGACCTCATCCTCGCTCCAGCCGTCGGTCGTGAGCACGCAAGCTAGGCGCGGCTGGGCCTCGGTCAGCGTACCGGTCTTGTCAAAGACAATGGTATCGGCCTTGGCAAACGACTCAAAGTACTTCGCGCCCTTGACCATGACGCCCATCTTGGCAGCATCGCTCATAGCGGTCATGACGGCGACGGAGCCCGTAAGCTTGAGTGCGCACGAGTAGTCGACCATCAGCGCCGCCGAGGTCTTGATGAGGCTACGCGTGGTGAGTGCAACCAAGCCCGCAAGCAGGAAGTTCCACGGGACGATCTTGTTGGCGAGGTCTTCCATGTGCGACTGGCCCTCGGACTTGAGCGAGTCGGCCGTCTGCACGAGCGAGACGATCGAGCGCAGCTTGGTCTGTGCCGTGTTGGCGCGCACGCGCACCAAGATGCTGCCGTCTTCCACGACGGTGCCGGCGAACACGTCATCGCCCGCGCTGCGCTCGACGGCCAGCGGCTCGCCGGTCAGGGTCGCCTGGTTGACCATGGCGCTTCCCCGCTCGACCACACCGTCAATGCAGATGGACATGCCGGTGCGCACGGCTACCAAGTCGCCGGGCTCAAGCTCGGTCGCGGCAACGCTCACCTCGGTGTCGCCGACCACTTTTTGCGCCTTGTCGGGCACGTCGAGCAGCGAGTTGATGAGCTCGTTTTCGCTCATGGCGCGGGTGTAGTCCTCGAGCAGCTCGCCCACGTTGAGCAGGAACATCGTCTGGCCCGCGGTGTCGACATCACGTTTGACGAACGAAATGCCGATGGCCGAAGCGTCGAGCACAGGAACGGTCAGGCGCGGCTGCGCCAGCTCATGAAGGGCAGCGCGCAAAAATGCCATGTAACCGGCCACGACAAACACCGCACGCAGGGGCGTCGGCAAGAACCAGCGGCGCGCGTAGTGGGCGCCGATAAGTGTGGCAAGATCCATGACGAGCTTGTGCTTGCGTGGCTCAAGCTGCATCACGTAACCCGTCTTTGCGTCGGCAATGGCCTGGGCATCGAGTGCGCCCAAGGCGTCGAGCACGCTTGCGCGGCGCGGCTCGTCGTACTCCAGCGCCATCTGGCCAATACGGCCATAAACGCGCACCTTGTGCACGCCGTCGATATCGCCGCTGAGCTTAAGAAGTGCGTCGAGATCGCTCTCTGGCACAGGACCCGCCAATTGAAGACGGGTCCTGCCGGGGATCTCGCTAATAATCGAGAATCTCATAGTTTGTGCCTGGGAGCGTTACTCGGCTGCCTCGTCAGCAGCGGCCTCGCTCTGGGTGATGTAGGCAGCCTCGGCAACCATGTCATCGACATTGGCCTTGGCCTGCTCGACCATGTCCTGGTAGCCGTTCTTGATGCGCATGCCGCACGCGATACCCTGCACGCAGGCATTCTTGACCGGAGCGCTGGTAAGCAGCTTGATGCCGGCCGTGCCAAGCAGAAAACCGCCACCGACAAGCAGGGTATTGAACGTCGACTTCTTCATGTTGCTTCTCCCTTTTGCCGCACAAGCGCGGCATGGTGCCTTAGCACCCGAGTTCATTAGTTTGCTCGAGCACGCTTTTGAGAACAGTTTAGTATAACTATTTGGTCAACAATGGCTAACTTTTTGAAAACATGCGGTCCAGACCGCCCGGTACTCGGCGGTTCACTCACCACGATGCAAATCCGCACCCCCACGGGTATCCGCCCCCGCCCTTGCGAATCAAAGGTGAATACTTTTTCGCGAAGTGAACGAGTCAAATCGAACCCCTGAAACATCCGCATTTTTCGCCAACAAAACCGCGGGAAAAACTTGGCAAAACCGCAGGAAACCAGCTCCTAAAAGTGTCGATGCTCCGAGGGTCCAAATAAGGTCGTTCACTTCGCGGAAAAGTATTCACCTTCGATTTCCACCTCCCCACAATGTGACAAAGGGACTGTCCCTTTGTCACATTAGGGACAGTCCCTTTGCCACAGTCCTACAGCTGCCAGGCAGCCGCTTCCTTTTGCAGCGCAACCATGCGGGCGAATTCTCCACCTGCCGCCTTGAGCTGCGCCGGAGTGCCCTGCTCGGCAACCACGCCATCCTTGAGCACAACGATTTTGTCGGCATTTTCCACCGTACGCATACGGTGGGCAATAACGATAACCGTCTTACCTGTAAGCAGACGGGAGAGTGCCTGTTGCACCACGGTCTCGTTCTCCACATCCAAGCTCGCCGTCGCCTCGTCCAACAGTACGATAGGCGCGTCTTTGAGCAGCGCACGGGCGATAGAGATGCGCTGGCGCTCGCCGCCGGAGAGTTTGGAGCCGTTCTCACCGATCATGGTGTCGTAGCCCTGCGGCATGCGGTTCACGAACTCGTCGCAGTTGGCGGCACGCGCGGCCGCAAGCACTTCCTCGTCGGTGGCATCACGACGACCGAGGCGGATGTTTCCCATCACCGTGTCGTCAAAGAGCAGCACGTCTTGGAACACAATGGCGTAATCACGCAGCAGTACCTCGGGATCAACGCTCGCAACATCCACGCCACCCACGGTAACCTTGCCCGCGGTGGCATCCCAAAAGCGCGCGGCCAGGCGGCTCACCGTAGACTTGCCAGAGCCCGAAGGACCGACTAGTGCCGTGACCTCGCCTTCCTTGGCGGTAAAGCTCACATCGGTAAGAACTTTCTCGCCGGCGCGGCCGTCCTCGCCCGCACCATAGCCAAATGCCACGTGATCGAACACCACATCGTGGCCCGCGGGCTCGAATTTCTCGCTGCCCCGCGCCACAGGCTCTTCCATGATGGAACGCATGCGCTTGGCAGACGACTCGGCGACAAACAGCTCGGACATTAACATTAACGCCTGGTCAAAGGGCGCATAGATACGGCTCACCATAAGCAGGAAGGCAAACATCACCAAAAAGTCGACCTGCCCGGAGGCGACCATCGCGGCGCCCGTGACCAGCGTGGTGGCAATGCCCAGACGCAGGATGGCAAAGGCGGAGTTGACCAAAAGCCCGTTAGAGAGCTCGCCCTTGGTGGTCTCGCGCTCCTCGGCATCGATCACAACGTTGAGCCCCTCAAGATAATGGGCCTCCTGGTTGGTGGCGCGGATCTCGCGAACGCAGTCGAGCGTCTCTTGAATTGCCTCGGTAACCTTGACCTTCTCGGCGCGCACGCGATCGAACACCGGAGTCATGGGGCCGCGTGTTAGATACAGCACGGCAAAGGCCACGGGAACGCTCCAAAACGCCGCGATCGCCAGCTGCCAGCAAAAGAACAGCGACGCCACGAAGACAATGGCGCTTGCGATGATGGCACCCCAAAGCTCTCCCAGCACGTGGCTGTAGGCGTGCTCCATGGCCTGGACGTCACCCATGATAGTCTCGGTTAAATCGGCCAGATCACGACGACCAAAAAACGACAGCGGCAGTTTGCGCAAGCGCTCGGCGATCTCCATACGCTGCTTGCCGCACTCCTCGTAAAAGATGCAGTAGGTGTAGTAATACTGCTGCCAGTTAGAGGCAAAGAGCAACACGAAAAAGACCAGGAGGCCGCCCACGATCGGCAGGGCATCCGGCAGGTCAGCCCCGCTGGCGAGATGCTCGACAAAGCCGGCCATAACCAGGAATAAAAAGCCCATGCCGGCCATGGTAATGAGATTGGTGAGCGTGGTCCAGAAGATGCCGCGTTTTACGCCGGCGATGCCTTTATCGGATAGGAAATACTTCTTTTGGAATGAGGCGAACATTTAGGCCTCGCCTCCCTTCGCGACGGCGGTATCCGCGGTCGTAGCAGTAATCTTCCAGCTCGCGGCCTGTTCGTATTCGGCCCACATCCTGGCATACAGACCCTCTTGGGACAGCAACTCGGCATGGGTACCCGACTCCTGCACGCTGCCCTGGTTGAGCACCACGATTTGGTCTGCGCCCACTACAGTCGAGAGTCGGTGCGCAATCATAATGACTGTGCGACCAGCCGCCAGCTTGCTAAAGGCGCGCTGGATGAGCGCCTCGTTCTCGGGATCGGCAAACGCCGTGGCCTCATCGAGCACCACGATAGGCGCGTCTTTAAGGATCGCGCGGGCGAGTGCCACGCGCTGGACCTCGCCGCCCGAAAGATATGCTCCGCCGGCACCGAGCATGGTATTGATGCCCTGTGGAAGCTTGGCCACAATGTCGTCGCACTGAGCTGCGGAGAGGGCCGCACGCACTTCGTCGTCAGTGGCCGTAGGCTTGGAGGCGCGCACGTTATCGGCAAGTGTTTGCCGGAACAGCTGGTTGGTCTGGAACACGAAGGCGACCTGGCCCATAAGCTCGTGCGGATCCATATCGCGAACGTCCACACCGCCCACGAGCACTCGACCCGAGGAAACGTCCCAAAAACGCGGGATCAGGCTTGCGCAGGTTGACTTGCCGCCACCCGAGGGACCCACCAGGGCGAGAGTGCTACCCGCGGAAACGCTGAAACTCACATGGCTAACGGCAGGTGTTTCGGCACCCTCGTAGGTAAAACTCACGTCCTCAAATCGCACGTCGCCACCGGCAGGGTGCTTGGGTTGGGCGGGCACGGAGAGTTGCTTGGAATCCATGACGCTTCGAATACGAGCCAGCGAATCGGCACTCATCTGAGAGGCCTCGCCCACAAACATGAGCTTGGTCATGGCCGTCGGCACCACGGCCGAAAATATCGCGTAAAACGTGAAGTTGGCCATAAAATGCGCGAAGTCCGTCTCGCCCGGCGCCAACAGCAACGCCACGGGCAGCAGGAATGTCACAAGGCCATTGAGCGCGGTAAGGTTGAGCACTTGCGGACCTCGGCAGAACGTGCCCGCATAGTTTTGCGCCATGTCGGCGTATTCGGCAATCGCATCGTGGAAGGCCTTAAAGGAGTAGACCGTCTGCTGAAACACCTTGACCACGGGGATGCCTCGTACGTATTCGGTGCCGGTCTTGTTCATCTTGACCAGCGCTCCCATGTAGGCCTTCATGAACTCGGTGCCTTTGCCGCTCATCATGGTGGCCATGGCGCCAAACGAAATGGCCACCGAGATGAGGCATGCCGCGCCCAAGCGCCAATCGAGGGCGAAAAGCAGCACGAGCAAGCCCACGACCATGGCGACGGCGCCTGCGATATCGGGCAGCATGTGTGCGAGCAAAGTCTCGGTGGAGGCGGCACACCCGTCTACAATGCGGCGCAGCTCGCCGGTGGCATGCGTGTCGAAGTAGCCGAGCGGCAACTTAAGCAGGTGCTCGCTCGTAGCCTTACGGATATTGGACGCGCAGCGAAACGCGGACAGATGCGTGCACATGAGCCCCACGAAATAAGCTACGATGCTTGCCAGGGCAAAACCCACGGCCCACCAACCGTACATCGCGATGTTAGTGGCTTCGCTCCAGTTGGGCGCCACGGCGATCAGATCGCGCGCGACAAGCCAAATGCACACGTACGGACCAAAGCTCAGCAGCTGCGAGAGCGCCGAGAGCGCCATGCCCAAATACGTTAGGAATTTGCGGTCACCGGCATACGCAAGCAACTCGCCGATGCCTCCACCTTCCCTTTTTGATTCCTTTGCCATGAGATTCCTTTCTAACGGCTTGAGAGTTAACCGTAATGAACTTATCATTGATGTGTTAGCCATGGCTCACAATCAAGCCAGGCGTGGACGTTTCTGCAAAGGAAAGGGACGCTTTTGCAAATACAGCGGGCAGCGACCGACATAACCGAGCTCTACGCACCGCAATTTGAGCAGTTTGGCCTGGAGCTTACCGGCAAGGGCGCCGTCTTTACCGGCGAGGTGGCAAACGACCGGGCGCACGGCCGCGCATGGATCATGCCTCTCTCCCCTGCCTGCATCGTCATGGAGCATTCCATCACCCCGACGCACGATATGTACCTGGCCGAATATACACCCGAGCCATACGCCTGCGTGAGCGAAGTCAGCGCGCCCACACTTACATGCATGCCCGAGGCTGGCATAACGCCCGCGAACCTCAAACCATTGCATGGACCGTGGCCAAACAATGCCGTTTGCAGCTTTATCCAAGATAGCTGTGGCGAGGAATTAAGCCCGCTGTTTGCGGGGGAGCTTTATCACTCGCGCTCGGTGCTCTTTTTGCCTGGATATTTTGACGAACTGGAGCACCGCTATCCCACCGAGTTCGCGGGAATCTTTGAGGCGTTTGCCGAGTCATGGCACGAGGAAGCGACGTCTGCCATCTGCCACACGCTGCGCCGGATTAACGAGGACCGCGCCCGCACCGTAGGCGGACACGTCTATATGCAGGGCATCGTGGAGACCATGGTCGCGGAGCTCGCCTGTTCGCGCGCGGCCCACAAGCAGGCGCGGCAGGCGGCAGACACACGCGTCAGCATAACCATTGCCGAAGAAGCAACGGCAATGATTGAGCGCGCGCTCGACAAAGGCAGACGTGTGGGTATCAACGAGGTGGCCGAGAGGCTCTACACAAGCCGCTCCAAACTATGCGCCACCTTTAAGGCCCAAACTGGCGAGTCCCTGGGCGCCTACATTCGCAGACGCCGTATGGAGCGGGCACAGGACCTTTTGGCCAATAGCTCGCTCACGATAGCGCAGGTGGCTGAGCGCCTAGGCTACCCTCAGCAGGCCGCCTTCGCCCAAGCCTTCAAGCAACACACCGGCACCACCCCCACCACCTGGCGCTCCCAACATATATAAAGAATGAGGGCGCCGTTGGCGCCCTCATTCACCAAATTCAATTCAGCCCCACCTGACCCGAACGGCCGAGTCGTTGCAGAACCCGGGAGCCCCGGCAGGGCGGGTGCTTGCTCAAAATGAGTTCCGCACGCAAAGAAGGCCACTTAATGTGGCCTTCGTCTTGCGCAGGACTGTTCGAAATTTTGAGGAAGCACCCGCCCTGCCGGGGCTCCCGGGTTCCCGTTTACGAGAGCGACGTTCTCAGCAACTCGTTGAAGAGCTTCGGATTGCCCTTGCCGCGGCTCGCCTTCATGCACTGGCCCACCAAAAAGCCGATAACCTTCTGGTTGCCGTCACGATATTGCTGCGCCTGATCGGCACAGTTTGCCAGCACCTCGTCCACGATCGGCTGCAGCGCGCCGGCATCGCTCACCTGACGCATACCGCGCTCGTCGACGATCTTGTTGGGGTCGTCGCCGGTCTGGGCCATGGTCTCAAAGACCTCGTGAGCCTGGTTGGAGCTGATGGCATCGGTCGCCAGCAGCTTAGCCAGCGCTGCTACCTGAGCCGGCGCGATGCCGGACTCGGCAAGCGACACGCCTGCGCCCTTAAGGTAGGCGATCATCTCGTTGACCAGCAGGTTTGCGACCGTCTGGGCCTCCTTGCCGGCCATACCGGCAGCGGCGGCCTCAAAGAAGTCGGCAAACTCGGGGTCGCCGGCAATCTGCTCGGCGTCGGCCGCCTTAATACCAAAGTCGGCTTCAAAGCGGGCGCGCTTGGCATCGGGCAGCTCGGGGATCTCGCCACGGCAACGGTCGATAAACTCGTCGTCAAGGTCGAACGGCGCCAGGTCGGGATCGGGGAACAGACGATAGTCGTCTGCCGTTTCCTTCACACGCATGACCACGGTACGCTTGCGGCTGGGCTCCCAGTGACGGGTCTCCTGGTAGATAATGCCGCCCTCCTCGAGCACCTCGGCCTGACGGCAGATCTCGTAAGCAAGGCCGTCGTGCAGGCTCTTAAACGAGTTGAGGTTCTTGAGCTCGGTCTTGGTGCCCAGCTTGGTCTCGCCGCGGCGACGCAGCGACACGTTGCCGTCGCAGCGCATGGAGCCCTTCTCCATGGAGCAGTCCGAAATGCCCAGCGTCACAAAGATGCGACGGAGCTTCTCCATAAACAGGCGCGCCTCCTCGGGCGTGCGCAGATCGGGCTCGGTGACGAGCTCAATGAGCGGCGTGCCGCAGCGGTTGTAGTCGACGAGCGACTCGGCCGCGGCGGTAATGCGGCCCTCGGCGCCGCCCACATGGACCATCTTGGCGGCGTCCTCCTCCATATGGATGCGCAGGATGCGGATGGGCACCGTGTAGGAACCGTCCTCGCGACGCTCGGGCATCTGCAGGTTGGACGCGTCGTAGCTGGCCAGGTGACCGGCGCGCTGGTTACCCTCGCGCATGGTCGACGTCATGGACGTGGACAGGCCCTCGGCGTTGGCCGAGGCGCTCGCCAGGCTCTGAGCCTCGGCCTCGCCAAACGCGCAGTCGGGGCGCTCGGCGGCACCGCGACCGGTCACGTCCAGATCCAGGTGACCGTACATGGCAAAGGCGACCGGACCCTGCGTAGTCTGGAAGTTCTTGGCCATATCGGGATAGAAGTAGTGCTTGCGGTAGAACATCGAGTGGCGCTGGATCTCGCAGTTGGTGGCGAGGCCGGCCTTGACGATGCTCTCGATGGCGCGCTTGTTGGGAACCGGCAGGGCGCCGGGCAGGCCCAGGCACACCGGGCACACGTTGGCGTTGGGCTCGTCATCGTGGCTGAGCTTGCAGTTGCAGAACATCTTGGTATCGAGTGCGGTGAGCTCGGTATGGATCTCCAGGCCGATCACGGCCTCCCAATCCTGCAGGACCTCGGAAAGCTCCTTCATTACAGCTCGCCTCCCTTCCCAGCAAAATCGGGCGCGACGGAAAGCGAGGGCGCACCCGTGGCGGCATCGGCAAAGCCGCGCTCCAGGGCGCGGGCAAACGTGAGCAGCTGACGGTCCTTAAACGCCGGACCCACCAGCTGGGCAGAAACGGGCAGCTTGCTGTCCTCGCCCAGGCCCAGCGGCACCGAGATGCCACCGTTGCCGCAAATGTTGAGCGAGATGGTGTACAGGTCCGAAAGGTACATCTGCGTGGGGTCGCTGATCTCGCCAAACTTAAAGGCCGTACGCGGCGAGGCGGGCATGAGGATGGTGTCCACCTTGGCATACGCGGCGTCGTAGTCCTGCGTGATGAGCGTGCGAGCCTTTTGCGCAGCGTAGTAGTACTTGTCGTACACGCCCGAGCTCAGCAGGTAGGCGCCGAGCATCTGACGGCGCTTAGCCTCGGCGCCAAAGCCATGGGCGCGCGAAAGCGAGCTCTGGTCGGACAGGTTGGCGCAGCCCTCCTCCTGGTAGCCGTAGCGAATGCCGTCGAAGCGGGCCAGGTTGGAGAATGCCTCGGCCGGGCCGATGACGTAGTAGGCGGCGATGGCGGCGTCCAGGTGCGGCAGGTCGACCTCGACCAGTTCGGCGCCCTGGTTCTGCAGCTCCTGGGCGGCGCGCTGAACAGCGACCTTGACCTCGGGCGTCAGGCCCTCGGCCTCCATAAACGCGGGGATGATGCCCACGCGCTTGCCCTCGATGCTGTCGTTGAGATGCTCGGTAAAGTCGACGGCGCAATCCTGGCTGGTGCAGTCGTACGGATCGTGGCCTGCGCCGGTAAGCGCGTTCATGGCCAGCGCGACATCCTCGACCGTGCGGCCAAAGGGGCCCACCTGGTCGAGCGACGAGCCAAAGGCAACCACGCCGTAACGGCTCACGGCGCCATACGTGGGCTTAAAGCCCACCACGCCGCACAGTGACGCCGGCTGGCGAATGGAGCCACCGGTGTCCGAGCCCAGCGAGAGCGCGACCTCGCCCGCGGCGACGGCGGCAGCGGAGCCGCCCGAGGAGCCGCCGGGCACGCGCTCGGTATCCCAAGGGTTGTTGGTGCGGTGGAACGCCGAGCTCTCGGTGGAGCTGCCAAAGGCAAACTCGTCCATGTTGGCCTTGCCCATGGGCAGGCAGCCGGCGTCGAGCATGCGCTGGACGCAGGTGGCGGTGTAGACGCTCTGGTAGTCCTCGAGCATGCGGGAAGCACAGGTGGTGCGCGTGCCCACGAGGTTCATGTTGTCCTTGATGGCCAGCGGCACGCCCGCGAGCGGGGGCAGCGGCTTGCCTGCGGCACGGTCGGCATCCACGCGCGCGGCGGCCTCGAGCGCGAGCTCGGGCGCTACCTGCAGGAATGCCTGGACCCCGCCCTCGCGCGCCTCGATGGCGGCAAGGGAGGCCTTGGCCACCTCGGTAGCGGTAAAGTCGCCGACGGCAACGCCCGCGGCAATCTGGGCGGCGGTAAGGGAATCGAAGCTTAGCGCCATTACTCGCTCTCCCCCTCTCCCAAAATGGACGGCACGCGGAAGTAGCGGTCGCGCGCGCTGCCGGCGTTTTCGAGCGCGACGTCGAGCGGCAGGTCGCGCTCGGACTCGCGCAGGTCATCGCCCATCACGTTAGACAGGCTTCCGATAGGATGGAACGTGGGCTCCACGTCGGGCAAGTCATATTGCAAGACGGGCTCGAGCATCTGGACGGCGTCGTTCAGGTAGGACGTCATCTGGGTGAGCTCGTCATCGGTCAGTGCGATCTTTGCGTACTCGGCGATGCCGCGCACGTCTTTCTCGCTGAGTGCCATAGGCGCTCCCTTCCGCATAACAGATAAACCGCTCTAGTATACAAGGCAACGCCGCTTGGAGCAGGTGCTTTACCCAAATGCAGCGAAAACGTAACGAGGAAGGCGGGCTGGCAGGCAACGGGCTGGCGGTTCTGCAGCGAAACCGCACCGTCCATAGCGAAAACGGTCTCGACCACAACGAAAAGCATCACAACATTCGACGTTTTTCGCCAAAATCGCGATTTTCATCGAATGTTGTGATGGTTTGGAAGTCCCGACCACCACAAAGGTGCCTGTCCCCATTGTAGTGGTTCCGGACGATGCCCTATGCCGAGGCCTTGGCCTTGCGGCGCTTGCGGACCGCGTGGATCACGATGTCCAGCAGCAACAGCACAATGGCCACGACCACGATGAGCACGGCAAACTCGCGCTTGCCCCAGTGGCGGCCGGCCAGCGACTTTTGCTTGTCGACGTCCTTCTTGCTGTACTTGGTGCGCACGCAATGCACCAGCAGGCGATGGTCGTTCACGCCGTAGGGCGTGCAGGTGACGAGCGTCACCTTGTCGGCGCCGGGCTCGATGGTCAGCGACTCCATCTCCTCGGGCAGCACCACCTCGGAGTCCACCATCTTGTAGGCGAGCGTCTTGTTCATGGTGTGCAGCAGCACCAGGTCGCCGGGCTCCAGCGAGTGGATGTCGTCGAACATGCTCAGGTTGCGCATGCCCGAGTGCGCGGTGAGCACGCAATGCGTCGAGGTGCCGCCCACCGGCAGGCTCGTGCCCTCCAGATGGCCGACGCCCGCCATAAGGACTTCTTCGCTCGTGCCGTGGTAGATGGGCATGCTCACGTCGATGGAAGGGATTTCGACCCAGCTCATCATGGGGTCGCGGTCAAAGATAAGTTGCTGAGCGTAGGGCTCGATTTGGTCGGCAGGGAGCTCGGTGGCCTCGCCCGCCAGTTGCTCGTTAAAGGAGCGCGCCTGGAGCAGGATGCGCTCGCGCTCCTCGGCAGACAGCGCGTCCACGGTGCTGGACACCGTGCCGATCTGGTTGAACACGCCCGAGGCCTCGAGCCGGTCCAAGATCCACGGCCAGGTCATAAGGCCCACGCCAATAAGGATGATGACGATGGTGATGAGCCGGTCGGCCCAGCGCGGCAGCCGCTTGCGACGGCGCTTGGGCTTTGGTTGAGGTTTGGGCTGCGGGCTTGAGCCGCCGTTGTCCGCGGCGTTATTGCTCTTCATATGTTTGGCGCCCTGCACCATCGCCGGTCACTCCTCTACAGCTCAGGTTGTCTAAACAAATAATAGCCGATTAGCGAGCTTCCGCGCCAGACAACGCAGCCAGACTGCACCGTCCAGTCGAGGATAAGCCCGCATTTGAGTTTTCAAAATGTCCCGAATCGGCGGGGTGATTCGGGATACAATGTCAATAGGAAACGACGCATCCCGCGTAAGTGTACGAGAGCGCGGGCGGCCTAGTTTTCAGGTTTTGTTAAATGCCCGGGCCTCTAACCCCGGGCATTCTTATTTGCGCTTGTTACGGCGCAAATGCCTTCTACCGTCCGCACCGCGCGTGCGCCTACGGACCTTAAACCGAACCTCATACGAGTCAAGAAACGCGATGACGAACGAGCCCACCGCCGCGAGGGCGGCGAGCGCGTTAAGGAATTTCAGCATTTGGGGACCTCCGATCGAGTCGTCGGCCGCCCGCGCACGGGATGCGTCGCAAGGGTATTTTACTGCGAGCACTCGCACTTACAGCTGGTAAACGCAATATTTGCAAACATCTGTTCGATATTCATACGCTTGATACATCGGGCAATGGAGCCTGGCTGCGTTATCCCAAAAAGAACGGGGCAGACTCCAGTGCGGAGTCTGCCCCGAAAAGAGAATGGCAAAGCAAGAACGTGGATGGACGAGAAAAGTGTCCGCAAGTCTCATGGCCATCACATCCCACCTGCCAAAGGGATGGGTGAGTGAGCGTTACTCCTGCTCGGACTCCTCAGCCTGCTTACGGCTGCGGATGAGGTGCGCCACGCCGATGCACAGCACCGCGCCACCAGCGATCCAAGTGAAGGTCACGCCGTTAAGGCCGGTGAGCGGGAGGCCAATCTGTTTGGTATTGCCGACGGTGATGGTGACCAAACCGGTGGCACCATCGATGCCGTTTTGAGTTCCGGTCAGCTTGTTGTCGCCGGCAGAGTTGTCAAGCTCGCCAACGGCAATATCAGTACGACCCGTTTCGGGAACCGTCGCCGCAAGATTTTTCACCTTCATGTTCGTTTTGTCATAGGTCGCGTCGATGGTGAAGGTGAAGGGGTCGGCCGTGGTTGGGTACTTGGCAGGGTCGGGGGGCTTGATCTCGGTCACCTTGTAGGAGCCGGCGTCGAGGCCCTTGACCTCAATCGTTCCTTCTTTACCGCTGACCCTGCTAGACGTGAACTTCACGTAGTCGGGAAGGTTGCCGGGATCGACGGTCACGAGTTGACCAGCAACAACATTTTTAGCCTCATTGTCCTCCGAGGCAACGTACTGGCCCTTCGTGTTTGTATCATCGGACTGGATAGTGAACACAGCACCTCCAAGACCCTTCTCGGTGCCCTGGTCGACCTTCTTGAGGTTAAGCTTGAAGGCGAAGTCGGCGGCGGTGTCCTTGATCGTCTCGCCCTTGTCCTCACCATACGGGTTGTTGGAGTACGTGAGCGTAACGGTGTTGGGGTTGCCACCAAAGTCGCCATCCTTGTTACCAATCACGACATCCTTGTTAAGCTTGGCCTTGTAGAAGACGACAATCCGCGTGCTTGCGTCAATGCCCTGAACGTCCTTGAGGCCCTTGTCGCCGTCACCGACCTTGAACTCCACCGTCAGGGTGTTTTCATTAGAACTATCGGCAGGGGTAACCGTGTAGTTCTCACTGCTAATTTCAGTATAGGTGCCGTCCTTCAAAGCAAATACCTTTGCAGAATCGGCAATATAATCCAGACCCGTCGAAAGCTTATCGGTGAACTTGTAAGCATACGTATCAAAGGTGGCATAGTTGCTTGCAACGGTGCCGGTGAGTTTGTAGTTGACCTTCTGTCCAATCTGGGAATCGGCGACGTCATCCCAATCCGCCGCAGGCACAGTTGTAATGATGTCCTTCGCTTTATTGTCATCAAGGATCTTCTTCACGACCGTGGGGATGCTCTTCTTGGGGGTAATTGTCACCGTCGTATTCGTACCGTCAATCACGGCGTACACAGGAGAGGTGAACGCATCGGTCGACTTACCGTCAGGCTTGCCAGCGTTATCAGTAAGGAAGAGCCAGTAGCCGGCGTCGAGCTTAGAAAGGGATGCGTCGCCCTTGGTTGTCTTCTGCCAAGCCGTGCTGTCCTTCAGGTTAGCGGCGATTAAGCTGAAGACGTTGTCGCTCTCGACCTTCGAGCCGGTTCCAGTACCCTCAGCGTTGGCGCTCAACCAATCGGCTGCATCCTGCGCGTTGTCGCTGGAATAAGTATTGTCCTTTTTCTTGATGGCATTAACGACAGCCGTCTGGATTTCAGTGCCAGTGCCAGCCCACTCGATGCCGCTCACTGACGTGGTCCCGTTGTCCTTTGTCACTTTCGCTTTGAAGATTTGGATACCCTTATAGGTCGTGGACGCTGCATAATCAGGATCATTGAACGTCACGGTCGTGTTGCCCTCAGCAAACGCCATCGTGACCGGGGCCATCACGCCACCGAAGCTCAACGCCGCCGTGAGGCCTGCCGTTACTGCCAGGCGTGCGATGTTCTTGCTCATGCTCATCTTCTTTTCCTCCGTTTTCCGGTTGGTTCTCATTCGATCGATCATCATCTGTCTGTGTCTTAGCATCTGCTTCGTTACGTCTCGCCCCGCTCTCTGCGGGGCTGCCAGCTACTCTTTATGGCTGCCACCTCCCCGCTTGACCAGGAGCGCGACCACGATGAGCGCGGCTCCGGCGACCGCTGCGGCGGCCGCGGCGTACATTGCCATATCGCCAGTCGAGGGCATAAAGCCTCCGGTGGTAATGCTAGGGGGTGTGCCGGTGGGCGTGTTAATGAGCGACGCCTCCAGGCTGCCCGTCGACCCGTCCGCGCTGTCGGCGCGCAGGGGCGACTCGGCCGTGATGGTGAGCTTGGGCTTGGCGGCGACCACCTGGTCGACGTCCAGACCCTCGGCCTTGACCGTCACGGAGCGCGTGCCCTCAAAGGCGGTGTAGCCCTTGGGCGCCTTGAGCTCGCGGACCTCCAGCTTGCCCGAGTCCACGCCCGAGAAGGTCACGCGGCCGTCCTCGCCCGTGGTGACGGTGGCCTTGCCCTCTGCATCCCACGTGCCATCGGCCGCCAGTGTGCGACCGCGGTCGTCGGCGATGCTCAGGACCGCCCCGGCAAGCGGCTTGTCGCCGTCACTGCCGCGCTTGGTGAGCGCGAGATCCCAGGTGTAGGCGCACGCATCGTCGCTCGGCGTGCAAGTGAAGCCGGCGTCGCCGGACTGGTCGGCAAAGGGAGAGCGCGGATAGCGCAGGTAGACCTCGTTGGGGTTGCCCTTCGCGATGCCGTGGTTGCACGCGCTGTTGAGCGGCGCGTTGTACACGGCGACCACGCGGGCGCCCGCGGTGAAGGCGTCGGCCCCGCCGAGCGCGGCGATCAGGTCGCCGGTGCGCACGGTGAAGGTCTTACCGTCGGCCGCCACCTTGGTGGCGCACTGGGCCGTGATATCGGTCCAGCCCTTCGCGGGCTCGGTGCCGGCGCGGCCGTCCTTGCCGGTCTGGACCGCGTCAAAGCCGCCGTCCGCGCCCGCCGCCACGTAAACATGCATGCTCGCGGCGACCTTGGAGGGGTCGAGTCCCGCGCTCATGGTGTCGACGAACCGCACCGTATAGGTGTCGTAGGCCGCGAGGCCCGCGGGGACCGTGGCAGAGAGGCGCCAGTACAGGTCGTCGGCGACCGTGGCGTCGGCGGCCTTCTGCCAGGCGGCGGCGCTGTCCTCCAACACATGCTTGGCGACCTTGGGGGTCGCGGCCTTGGGCTTGACGGTGACGGCGCTGCCGCCCACCAGGGCCATGATCGGCGCGGTGCCTGCCTCGTTCTGGGAAATGGCGTCGTCGTCGGCGACGATGAACCAGTAGCCACAGGGCAGCTCGGCCGCCGTGCCCGCGTTAAGGGCCACGGGCACGGCGCCAGAGCTCTGGAGGGAACGAGCGAGCTGTGCGCTCAGCGCGCTCGTAAGGTGGGAATCGGCGTTGAGCCACTCGGCAGCTTCCTGCGCGGTGGTCTGGGAATTGGGCATGCCGGCGCTGTGCAGCACAGGCAGCGCGGCGTCGCGCACGGCGTCGCTTGCCCAGGCGAGGTCGGTGGCGATCTTGGCGTCGTTGTCGCCGTCGACGACGTTGGCGCTAAAGATCTGGTAGGCGTCGTAGCTGCTCGCCACGGTGCCGCTCACCGTGATGGAACCGGTCGAGGTCGGCGCGGCCTGCGCGGATGCGGGGAACACAACCGCGCAGGTGCCGATCAGGAGGGCAAGCAGCGCAAACAAGATCGGGAAGGAGCAAACTTTCTTATTCACGACGCTCGCCTCCCTTCGCATTCGCCTTGCGACGAATGTGCATCCAGGCCGCAGCAGCGCAAAGCACCGCCGCGCCGGCAAGGTACGTCAGAGTGACGCCCGACATACCAGAAAGGGGCAAAGAGGTGGAGTAGGTGTTGGTGAAGGTGGGGGTGGACTCGGTGAGGTCGTGGGGCGTGTCGGTGGTCACTGGCTTGCCATCACGATCCTGAATCTGCTTGTAGGTCGCAGAGATGTTGATCTTGTGGTTAGAGTCGTCAACCGCATTGACCGTAATCTGATAAACCGACTGGTCGTATGTGTAGTTCGTAAACGGCGTGGTTGGCAGCTGTTCGCGAACGTAATAAGTAAAGGTATTGCTTGCACCGCGGCCCGTGGAGTCGGACGCGAGTTTTTCGAGGTCTTTTAGTTCGTACTTAATCTCGTCGAAGCTTAAGGTCTGGGACTTACCAGCGTCGGTCTTGGTCGACTTATTCTGAACGATCTTCGTGAACTCTTTGTCGGTCGCAAGTTGAAGCGTAAACTCCTTCATCTCGCCGCCCTCAACGACCTTAGTCGCCTTAGGAGTCCAGAAGCCGCTGGAGGCGTACGGAGTGTACGCGTTGGTGAAGGTCTTTCCCCCGCCGGGGCCGTCAATCGAATAATAGCCTTGTTCGTCCTTTTGCAGATTGCTCAGCGAGTTAGTTGAATCTCCGGAGTGTTTAGTCCAACTCAATTTTTTGATCGTGTAGTTATGGACTGCAAGCTCTTTGGTCGCGGTCGCATTATCCCGAATCGGAACAGACATGAGCACATCTTTCTTGCCTTCTTCGAGTTCAACCGTAATCTCGTACACGGCCGGGTCGTACGTGATGTCGGAATCAGTGCCAGCATTTTCAACCAAATAGTATGTAATCGTGCCAGTCGTACCGTTCGCTGTGAACTGCTCACCAAGGTCAAACTTGATGTTGCCTCTTTCATCATTGCTCGCAGTTCCAACCTCAGTGCAAGCGTCAGGATTGAATACCCCGCGAGCGATAGGATCGCCCGAATCCTTGCGGTAGACCGTAAAGGTGAAATCCCCAGCCTTAAGCTCACGGCCGGCCAACTTCTTGGTTGCCTTCAGCTTAAGGCTCGGGTAGACGTACGTATCCGCAGGCACGCCTAGGTACAAGTCGCCATTCGACATGATGCCGCCACCATGGTCCCAGGAATAGTTGCCCGTGATGAAAGTTCTGGCAGCTTTCTGCGCATTATTCGCTTCATTACTTCCAACTTGGACAGCCGAAGTCAGACCGACGCTCCGATAAATCTTCACGCCGCCATTGGCAGGGATCTTGATAGCCTCATAGAGTTCTTCGTTATCACCGAGTTCTTTGTTATCACTGCGTTCTTTGCTTCCCGAATACTTGGCGTCTCCGTCACCGAGCATCTTGCCGATTACTGCCGCAAGCGGTTCCTGATGGCCAGCCTCTGCCGCAAGGAAGAAATCGGCATGACCGCTCGTGCGAAACACCTCCGATTTGTATGCATCTTTATCTTGATTCTTACCACTACCACCACCTGAAAGATGGGGTTTAGCTTCATTGCCGGTATTGTTCTGTGAGTTGTAAGCATATTTATAATCGCTTTTAAAACGATCTTCGCCATCATACTGATCGCCGGCAGACGAATTGCCAAAGATTGCCGTGCCCTCAGTGTTCGTTACCAACGTCTTGCCCGTGGGGCAGACTGCAACGCCGCCGCCGTAGCCGCCAGCTGTATTGGCGCTAATGTACGAGTTATATATGAATAGCCTACCAGCAGTATATTCCTTGCCTTGGTTTGAGTTTCCCTGAACAAAGATGCCGCCGCCACCCCAGTCAAAGCGAGACATGCAGTGATTGTTAGTGATATAGACTTTATTGTCTTCAGTGCCGTTAATCATCGCGTCAACCATCTGGCCCACTCGGATGCCGGCACCTTCAGATCGGTAGCTCACGTTAGAGGCAATAATTCCTCCCGTGATATTCAGCCACGCCATTCCCGAGCGAGACGTTTGGCCATTCCGTTCGACATCGGTAACGTAAACGCCGCCGCCGGCTTCCTCGGAGTAGTTGCCGGTAATCTGACCATCAGAAATAGTGACATGGGTGCCGTTCTTGGCAGCAAGCCCAGCGCCGCCATGGTCACCGTTGCCATCCTTACCGCAGAATTTAGCGTATTTGTTGTTAGTGATATAGCCACCAGAAACGGTCACACTACCGCCCGAAGCCAAGATGCCACCGCCAAGGCCGTCGACAGAATCGCGTGTGTAGTTGCCGGTAATTATGCCACCAGTCATCTCGACTGTAGGATGACCCTTAGTAGATTCGTTATCATTATTCGCCTCGGAGGCATTAACGTAGTCCTCTGCAAAAACGCCAGCACCGCTAGGAGCAGTATTGTCGGCGATTACACCATTGGTCATTTTAAAAGTTGACCGTCTGCCATTACAATTTGACACCTTAATGCCGGCGCCAGCACCCGAGTCTCCCGTATCGGCGCCGCAAATGTAGCCACCGTTCATGATAACAGTTGAACCGTTCTCGGCATAGATCAGATTACCGACGTGATCGCCCTGTTTCTGGGTAAGAGTACCGCCCTCAAGCTTGAGGTGACCGTTGTTGTAAAGATTGATGAGCTTCAAATCACCAGTACCACCGCAAGCCACAATGGCACCATTGACATCAGCCTTACAGATATCAGCCTTACACGCTTTAAGAGTCTCGGTTGTACCGGTTCCGCTTGCGACCGATTCAGTTACGTAGTAGGTGAGGCTAGTCGGAATGCCATCGTTGTCGTAAACCAGCTCGGCTTTTTTGCCGTAATTATCGGCCTTCAGATTCTCGCCCTGGTCATTCAGCGTTTGAGAACTTCCAACAGGCTGTTCATCCACAGGTCTTGAATCCTTAACGGTTAACGTCGCACCGCCGGTGATATTAAACAGGGGTTGATTCGGACTCGTATGCTTAATCTTATGGCCGTTTAGATTCAGCGTGATATTGCTACCGTCTTTGCCGAGCTGAATTGTCGTACTGGTAGCAATATCTGTCGTAAGCGTAAAGTTGGCAGCGCCGCTTGCCTTCTCCAGTTCAGATTTCAGCTTTTCCGCGCTATCTATCTCGTCGGATGCCGTTTCAGTCTGCCCACCTTCCGCGGCCGCCATCACAGCGTTGCCATCCGCCGGCTCGTTATCTTCGACCTGCAGCTTACCCTCAGGTTGATCCCCAGAGTGACCCTGCTCAACACCATTTGAGAGGTCGTCCTCGCCACCTTCGATAGCGCCACTATTCTGGTTTTCGCCATTTACGTTGGTACCGTCTACACCAGTCGCCCCGTCCGCAATGGTCTCCTCGGCTGCACCCGCCTGGACATCGTTGGCAATGGCCTGCGAGATTGGAGGCATGACGAGCGACAGTACCAGGCTCAACACGGAGGCTCCGCACAAAACGCCTGCCAGCACACGGCGCGTCGCTTTATTACTCTGCTTAGATTTGTCTGAATTTGCTTTCATCGATGTCTCCTCCCCAAGAGACCGCGATCTTGCTCTTTCACTATCAAACGTATCTGCGCAATCTGTAATTGCGCACGCTTAGTAATGACTATTCTAACGATTGTTTGAACATCTGGGCAAATAAACCGATAGTTTTGTAGCGAATTGTCAATTCTCTTGACAATTGCTCAGATTTACCTTCGTTTATTCGCTATCTATTTTTTGTTTCTACTGGTAATTTAGTTGCCCATCATTTTTTAATGGCATTAGATTTATTTGCACAACATTTTGCTCAAGAGTAAACATCCTGTAAACAGTCGAAAATTGACCATGAGCTGTAGGTCATTTACCGGGAGAAATACCCTACCAAACTGATGAGAATATCTTTAACTCATCGGTAGTCAGAAGCGTAATGTTCAGACAACCATATTGGTATTTGCGCGCAGATTGCAGGCATCAACTCGCCCAAATCGCCTGAGGCCACCACAAAGGTGCCTATCCCCATTGTGGCGGTTCTCCCCCGGCGCTACAGCAGATGCTCCTCGATAAAGATCGCGATGCCGTCTTTGTCGTTGCTCGCGGTTACAAAGTCGGAGGCGGAGCGGGTGGCATCGCTGCCGTTTGCCATGGCCACGCCCACGCCGGCGTCGGCCACCATGCAGGTGTCGTTATCGGCATCGCCAAACACGCAGATGTTCTGGAGCTCCATGCCGTTGAGCTCCGCCACGCGCACAAGGCCGCGCGTCTTGGACACGCGCGGATCCATGAACTCGTAGAGCCGTTGCGTGGTCTGCAGAGCCGCAGCCTTAACAGTGTCGTCGGCGAGCATCGACGCCCGCTCGATGACCTGCGGCATCGCCTCGGGCACCATGGTAAACATCACCTTGGCCTGCGGCTCGCGCAAAAACTCGGAAAAGTCGACCACCTTGTAGGGCACGCCGTCGACACGCGACAAGTGCTCGACGCACGCATTGCTCTCGGGCACATAGAGCACGCCGTCCCGAGGGCAAACGGGCGTTGCCGGCAGGTCTGCCATGTGCTCGCAAATGCGCGCGATGGTCTCGCCCGGCAGCGGATAGCTCAGCTCGTTGATGCCGTGCGCGCGATCGATGACCTCGGCGCCACCGCAGCCCACGAGCACGTCCACCAGGCCTTCGATACCCCAGAGCTCGTACATGGCCTCGGTCGCGTGGGCGTCGCGCCCGGTGCACAGGCCAAAGAGCACGCCACGCTCGCGCAAGGCGCGGATCGCCGCCACGGTACGCGGGGACACCGTGTGCTGGCTCGTGAGCAGCGTGCCGTCGATATCGCAGAACACGGCTTTGATGTGGCTGAAGGTGGCGTCCATGGGGGCCTTTCTGGGTTGTGCGGCGGTGTGGGGTGTATCTGGATGTGGCGTTCATGGTATACCAAAGCGCGGGCGCGGCCCGTCAAAGCAAAAACCACCACAAAGGTGCCTGGCCCCTTTGTGGTGGCCGGACTCGCAGGATGGCCTGGCCCGGGGCGCAAACCATCACAACATTCGACGCTTTTCCGCAAAATCGCGATTTTCATCGAATGTTGTGATGGTTTTTTACTGCTTTGCGGCACGATCCAAGTGCCAGCGACCAAACAGCAGCAACGCCGCGGGAACCGCCGTCACGACCATGCCCGCCCCGATGAGCGTCTGCTGCACACCAAACGTCGCCGCCAGCCACGGGGCAATCGCCAGCGGGGCCACACCGGCAAACATGTTGCCAAAGCCCATGACCGAGTTGACGCGACCGAGCTGCTCGAGCGGAGCCGTCGTTTGCGCGATGGTGTTATGAAGCGGGTTGACGACGCCCCAGGCCACGCCCAAGGCAATCTGGCCGACGAGGGCCACGCCTACGTACGGTGTTCCCACGTAAATCAGACTTCCCACGCCCACGGACATAAGCGCCCCGAGCAGCGTTTTAAGGTTAACCAGGCGCGACGGCAAGCGGAGCGCGACCACGGCGCCCAGCACCGCGCCCACACCGCTGGCCGATGAGAGCCAGCCCATCCACTCAACACCGACATGCAGGACATCGCGGTAGAAGAACGACTCCAGCGGATCGAAGGCACCGTAGCCAAAGTTCGAAAGAAAGATGATGCAGAACAGTAGGGCGAGGACGCTGTTGGTAAAGACTGTCTTGATGCTGGTCGCGAAGGTTGCACGGGTGGATGTGCTGGGGTTGGAGCTTTGTCCCGCACGCCCCCCTTCCTCTGCCGAATCGGCATCCGCATCTCCGGCGACATGGCTGGTCTGCGGTCTAAAGCCCCAACCGGCGACGAGCGCCAGTACGGTAAAAATCATCATGAGCACGAACACCGCACGCGACGACGCAGCAGCTGCGACAAAGCCGCCCAGCGTGGGGCCAACGATGATACTCACGTTTGAGAACATGGCGATGGCGGAGTTGATGTCTTTGAGCTCGACGGGATCATCGGTGAGATATGCCGGATAGGACGTGGCGATGGGCTGGGCAAACCCCATCACGAAGCCCAGGAGCACCGCGCCGAGCAGGACGATGCCGGTCGCGCTGCCAAAAACGAGGATCGCCGCGCCGGTTGCCAGCGTGCCCACGATGCTCAGCAAGAAATGACGGCGCGGGCCCCAGGCGTCGAGCGCCGCGCCACCCGCAAAGGATCCCAAGATCACGAATACGTTCATAAACAGGACGGCCAGCGATGTCGCCACGACCGAGGCATCGTCTGCATAGGTGAGCGTTCCGATGACGCCGATAAAGTAGCTGGTCTGAAAACCGGTGTAGATGAGAAAGCGCATCGCCACCAGGCGCTTGGCCTGCACGGACAGCGATGATTGAGGCTTTGAGAAAAGAGAGGCGAGCATGGAAACTCCTTGTTTCATACGAATGCGGACGGCGGGCAGTCGCCACCGTCTGTCAAATCAATCTATCCGCATGAAACATTAAGAACGCATCAAGCCCCTTCTCTCCGTTTTTCGCCCGTCATGAACTACTTGGTAGATTGTAAGGCATGTCCCACACATCTACTAAAGCAAAAACCACCACAAAGGTGCCTGGCCCCTCTATGGTGGAAATGGCGTTTGCCCAGATAAAACCTGCCATAATAAACCTGTCCCTTTTTGACAGGTTATGGCAGCGCAGCGAGCCGGTTCCAAGTGCCCCAGGTCGCCCCGAAAGAGGAGCGACGCGTACTTTGGTACGCGAGCGACGGCTTGAGGGGCGAGATGGGGTGCTTGGGGCCGGCGCAGCGTCAAGCCTGAAGGTGATCTTGGATAAGATCGCAGATGGCTCGGGCGTCGTTGATGTTGATGGCTCGGGTCGCAAAGCCGGCGTCGAAGGCCTGACGCGCCAGGGCCTCGTTGCAGGCAAGCGCCAGCGTGCGACCGTCAACCAGGTCGAGCGAGCTCTTGCCGCGCAGACGGTCGACACCGGAGCGCGCGACCACGATGTTGTCGAAGCCCTCGGTCTTGTAGCCCTCGATGATCACCACATCGACATCGCTGTAACGCGACAGCAGCTCACGCGCGGGCATCTCGTCCTCCTCGCGCGTGTCGGCGTACTCCGCCCAGCGCGTGGCGCAGATAAGGCCCACGTGCTTGGATCCGGCTTGGTGATGGCGCCAGGTGTCCTTAGCGGGCACGTCGATATCAAAGCCATGATGCCCATGATGCTTGAGCGAACCCACGCGCAGGCCGCGGCGAGTGAGCTCGGCGATAACCTTCTCGACGAGCGTTGTCTTGCCCGAGTTTTGGTAGCCGATAAACGCGATCGCGGGGACGGCCGGTGTCGGAGCTGCGGGCGCGACGGCGACGGGTGCGCTCGCGGACGCGGCACCGTCAGCGGCCACGGACTCAACAGCAGCGACCTGACGCTCGGCACGATCCCACACGCCCGAGCGGCCGCCCTCCTTGTGCAGCAGGCGCACGTCGACGATCTCCATGCCGCGATCGACCGCCTTGCACATGTCATAGATTGTTAAGCACGCAGCACTCGCTCCAGTCAGGGCCTCCATCTCGATACCCGTCTTACCCGTCACGCCGGCCGTAACCAATACATGAAAGCCAACCTGCCCGTCAACGCGCGCCGGCGCCCAGCCCTCGGGCACGTCCTCGGCCGGCGTCCCCGCCGGAGCGATGGGCTCAATATCGCACTTGCTCTTGGTAATGAGCAGAGGATGGCACATGGGAATGATATCGCTCGTGCGCTTGATGGCCATAATGCCCGCCACGCGTGCGCAGGCAAGCACGTCGCCCTTTTTGGCGCGGTCCTGCAGCACCATGGCCTGCGTCTCGGGGTGCATGAGGATGGTGCCCTCGGCGATGGCGATGCGATGAGTCTCGGCCTTGTCGGACACGTCAACCATGCGCACCTCGCCCTTGGCGTCCACGTGCGTCAGCTCGTCGCGGCGGGCGTCGCGGGCGGGCTTGGTGACAGCGCTGGCAGACGGCTGCGCGCCTGCAACGGCATCGCCGGCCGCAGCCGTGTCTTTGTGGGCAGACATCGCGGCCCTGCGAGCGGCCTTGGTGGCATCGGCGTACCTGCTCTTGGCCATATGATCATCCTCCGATTTGGGACATAAATCGTTGCGTGCCCTCAATTATCGCGTGTTCCTGCGGTTTGTGGGCCACGGCATCGCGCCAAATCGAAAGTACCTGCATATCATCACCACGGCGCAGGGCGTCGCGCACCGAATACTCGGCATCGCTGAACAGGCACGGACGCACGCTGCCATCGGCCGTCAGGCGCAAACGGTTGCAATTCGCGCAAAAATGATTGGACATGGCGCTAATGAAGCCGACCGTTCCCGCCGCGCCCGAAAAGTGCCAATAGCGCGCAGGGCCCGCGCCGGCAGGAGCGTCGTTGATGTCGAGCGGCTCGAGCTCGAGCTCGCCCAGTCCCGCCGCCGCGGCCCCGGCATTGATGCGCGCCCGCAGCTCGTCGCTCGGCACGGTGTCGCTCGCGTCCCACAGCTCGGGATTGAGCGTGGGCGCGTGAGGGTCTACGGCGCAATGCGAGCTCGTGCGCTCGTCACCGATGGGCATGTATTCGATAAAGCGCAGGTGGATGGGTCGGTCGAGCGTGAGCCGCGCAAGGGCCGCCACATCCTGGTTGAGTCGGCGCACCACAACGCAGTTGACCTTAACGGGCTCAAAGCCCCAAGCCAGCGCCGCGTCGATGCCGGCCATGGTCTGCTCGAGTCGACCCAGGCGCGTGATCTTTCCAAAGAGCGTAGGGTCGAGCGTGTCGAGCGAAATGTTGACGCGGTTAAGACCGGCGTCTTTGAGCTGCGGCGCCAGCTTGGGCAGCAGGGCGCCATTGGTGGTGAGCGAAATGTCCTCGATCTGCGGAATCGCGCGGATATCACGAATGAGCGGAATAATACGGCGTCTGACCAGCGGCTCGCCCGTCAGACGCACGCGGCGAATGCCCTCCCCCGCCACCAAGCGCACAAAGCGGACGATTTCCTCAGCGCTGAGCAGCTCGTCGTGCGCGCGGGGCGCCACGCCATCGGCCGGCATGCAATAGATGCAGCGGAAATTGCACTTGTCGGTAACGGCAATGCGCAGGTAGTTGATATCGCGGCCAAAACCGTCATGTTGCACGTACCCGTCCACGCAGCCCTCCCCTCACGCGGCGTTTTATTCTTCGGAAAACATAATACCCCACGAGAGAATCATGCCGACACCCGTACGACAGGACAGGTCACCTCGAACAAAACGGACCTTCCAAGCCCATCCTCAACACAGACCATCACAACATTCGATGCTTTTCCCGTTTTTGGCAAAAAACGTCGAATGTTGTGATGGTTTGCCTGCCCGCAGCGCCCTATAGAAGGA
>CALGZX010000134.1 GCA_937934165.1 uncultured Collinsella sp. | reverse complement strand
CGAGGGCATCAGCCGCCTGGAGATTGGCCGTGACAAGTTTGTCGACGCCTGCTGGGACTGGACCCACGAGTACGGCGGCATCATCGTCGAGCAGATCAAGCGCATGGGCTGTTCCGTCGACTTCGATAACGAGCGCTTTACCATGGACGAGGACTACGCGCAGGCCGTGCGCAAGGTCTTCTGCGACTGGTACCACGACGGCCTGATCTACCGTGGCAAGCGCATCGTCAACTGGTGCCCCAACTGCACCACCGCCATCTCGGACGACGAGGCCGAGTACAAGGACGAGAAGGGCCACCTGTGGCACCTGCGCTACCCGCTGACCGAGCCGGTCAACGGCCAGGACTACATCGTCGTCGCCACTACGCGCCCCGAGACCATGCTCGGCGACACGGGCGTCGCCGTTTCCCCGAAGGACCCCGAGAAGGCCGCCTTCGTGGGCAAGACCGTCATGCTGCCGATCGTTAACCGCGAGATCCCCATCTTCTCCGACTACCACGTCGACGCCAACTTTGGCTCTGGCTTTGTCAAGGTCACCCCGGCTCACGACCCCAACGACTATGCCATGGGTCAGGCCCACGACCTGCCGCAAATCAATATCTTCGATGAGCACGCGGTGGTCGTCGAGGGCTATGGCGAGTTTACCGGCATGAACCGCGATGAGTGCCGCGAGGCGGTCATCAAGTGGTTCGAGGAGCACGACCTGCTCGATCACGTCGAGGACCTCGATCACTCCGTCATGCACTGCTACCGATGCGACGCCGCGCTTGAGCCGTGGCTTTCTGAGCAGTGGTTTGTGGCCGTCGACAAGCTCAAGGGGCCGGCGCTCGACGCCGTCAATTCCGGCAAGGTCACCTTCCACCCCGCGCGCTGGACGCAGACCTACACCACTTGGATGGAGAATCTTAAGGACTGGTGCATCAGCCGCCAGCTGTGGTGGGGCCACCGCATTCCCGTGTTCTACTGCGAGGACTGCGGCTGGGAGGACGCCCTTACCGAGGACACCGATGTGTGCCCCAAGTGCGGCGGTCATCACGTGCATCAGGACGAGAACGTACTAGACACCTGGTTCAGCTCGCAGCTGTGGACTTTCGCCACGCAGGGCTGGCCGCAAAAGCCGGAGCTGCTCGAGGGACATCACCCCACGACGGCGCTCGTCACCGCGCGCGACATCATCGCGCTGTGGGTCGCCCGCATGGTCATGAGTTCGCTGTACTTCCTGGACGAGGTGCCGTTTAAGGACGTCGTCATCTACCCGACGATCCTTGCCAAGGACGGCAGCCGCATGTCCAAGTCCAAGGGCAACGGCGTTGACCCCATGGACCTCATTGGCATGTACGGCGCCGACGCCATGCGCTTCAACCTGCTGACGCTGTGCACCAACAACCAGGACGTCAAGTTCGACGCGAACATCGATAAGAAGACCAAGAAGCTCATCGACAGCCCGCGTACCGACCAGGCCAAGTCGTTTGTGACCAAGATCTGGAACGCCAGCCGCTTCCTACTCATGAACATGGAGGGCTACACGCCCGGCGAGCCCGTCGTTGAGACGCCGGCCGACGCCTGGATGTTCAGCCGCCTGGCCAAGGCCGTGAAGATGGTCACCGAGGGTATTGAGAACTACACCTTTGGCGATATGGCCCGCGGCGTGCAGCAGTTCTTCTGGAACGAGGTTTGCGACTGGTACGTCGAGGTCACCAAGGCCCGCCTGAAGGGCGAGGGCCGTCTGCAGGCTCAGCGCAACCTGATCTTTGTTCTCGACACCTCCATTCGCCTGATGCATCCGCTCATGCCGTTTGTCACCGAGGAGATCTGGGACAACATGCCGGCGAGCGTGCTCGACCTGGATGCGGAGGGCAACGTGAACCGTGCCGAGGCACTCATGATTGCCAAGTGGCCCGAGCCCGCCGACTACGCCAAGTATGTCGACGAGAACGCCGAGCGCGCGTTTGAGCTGTGCCGCGCCGTCGTGTCTGCCGCCCGCGCCACGCGTTCGCGCTATCGCTTGAGCCCCAAGGCCGAGCTCGACGTGGTCGTGCGCGCCGGTGCCGAGGATATCGAGAAGCTCGAGAGCCTGCGCTCGACGATTGAGCCGCTGGCCAACACGGCTTCGCTGGTCATGGGTACCGACGTTGAGAAGCCGGCCGCGAGCATTGCCATGGTCGATAGCGGCGTCGAGGTCTTTGTGGTGCTCGAGGGCAAGGTCGACCTTTCGGCCGAGAAGACGCGCCTGGAGAAGGAGATCGCCACGGCCCAGAAGGAGCTCGCCGGCTGCGAGAAGACGCTGGCCAACGAGGGCTTTGTGGCCAAGGCCGCGCCTGCCGTGGTCCAGAAGAAGAGGGACCGTGCAGCTGAGCTCAAGGAGATCCTGGCGGCGCTGACCTCGCAGGTTGCTGACTTCTCGTAGGTCTAACTTGGGGACGCGTCCCGATGCTTTGCTCTCCGCTGCGGACAGTCCTGCGCAAGACGGACAGCACATTAAGTGCTGTCCTTTGCGTGCGGAACTTGCGGCGAGCAAAGCATCGGGCCGCTCCTAGTGCGGTTACGTGGTCGTTTGCAACTGGTTAGTTGGTGCCACTGGGTTGTGGCCTTGAGGTCGCTGCAAAGCGGTGTTTGGCTGATATTTTGAATGGGAGGGGCTCGTTGTCGATTCGGGCCTCTTTTTATGTTGAGGGGACTTTGGGTTATGGCTAAGCGTTCTGGGTCGTATGTCGTTCCTTTTTCGTTTGAGTTGCTTTCGTTTGATGAGGCTGTGGGACTTGCTGCTGATACGGGGCGGATTTCTGGGGATGCTGGGCCTCTGCTTGAGACGGTTGTCGATATGCTCGATGAGTTGGGGCGTCCCGATGAGTATTTCGATTGCATTCAGGTTGCCGGTACCAATGGCAAGACTTCGACTACGCGCTTTTCGGCTGCTATCCTTCGCGGCGAGGGACTCAAGACTGCGCTGTATACTTCGCCGCAGCTGGTACGCTATCCCGAGCGCATGGAGGTTGACGGGCGCGTTGTGAGCGATGAGGCCTTTGCCCGTGGCGTTTCTGCCGCTGTTGAGGCGGGACATCGAGTGAATGCCCGTCGTGTGGCGGCGGGGGAGCGTGCCTATACCATCACGCCCTTTGACCTGCTGACGGCTGCCGCACTTGTAGTGTTTGCTGAGGCCGCGGTGGATGTTGCCGTGCTCGAGGTTGGCATGGGCGGCCGTTGGGACGCCACGAGTGCGACCGATCCCGTCGCCGTTGCCATTACGGGCATTGGGCTCGATCATACACGTATTTTGGGCAACACGCTCGAGGCCATTGCGGGGGAGAAGGCTGCGGTTATTAAGCCTGGGCGCTTTGTTGTTTTGGGCGAGGGTACGCATGAGGCGAGCGTTCAGCGCGTGATGGATGCCCGTTGCCGTGAGTGCGGTGTGGTGCCGCTCGTGGTGAACCATGCCACAACCAAGGTTCCGGCACACGTGGGCGACACGGTTGAGTTTAGCTGCACCACGCCGCGTGCGATCTATACGTCAAGCATGGTTAAGCCGGCCTACCAGCCGCAGAATGCTGCGTGCGCGATTATGCTGTGCGAGGGGTATTTGGGCCGCGAGCTCGACCACGATGCGCTGGATGCATCGCTTATGGGCTGCCCCACGCCGGGTCGTTTTGATGTGCTGGGGACCGATCCGCTCAAGCTGATCGACGCCTGCCATAACCCTCAGAGCTGCGAGAACTTTGTGAGCGCGCTGGACGAGATAGATCCGTGCGTCGAGAATC
>CALGZX010000133.1 GCA_937934165.1 uncultured Collinsella sp. | reverse complement strand
ACTCTGGAACCGGTTCGTCCCAAGGAAAATCGGACTCGAGGTGCTTAATCCCGAGCTCGATCTCCCACTTCTTGAGGCTCTGTTTCTTTGTCGAGAAGTCGTAAATATCCGTGTAGGAGAGGTTGTACGCCTCCCTAAACGTAGCGTTCTTCTCGTTGTTGATGATTCGCTTAGACACCTCATACAACTCAGCATTGGAATATCCAAGACTCGCTGCATACATGATGTGGTTATCGTACTTTCGGTTGTTGAAGCCGATCAACCGAAGATCAAATAGCGACTTCACCTCCTTAGCTGAAGGATTAGTCCGGAAATGGACAACGTCTTCACCTGGGAACTTGTAGCAGATAACGAAGAGATTTGGAAACACTTCGACATCGTAAAACGCGATGCGTCCATCTCCGTCCTCCTGAACCTCCATCTTGTCCTCAGACATGAAGTGCATCTGCTGGACCATCTTGAGACAGCGCTCCGACTGATTCGTCGATTTCATCGCGAATGCAGTTACGGCATTCCGAGCGTCCGTTACATCATAGGTAATCCCAGACTCGTAAGCCTCGTCCAAGATCTTCTTGATGAAGTCAACATTTGGCGCCGTATTCGCGTGCACCTCTTTACGAAGCGCCTTCGCTATGAGAGATCTGAGATGATTCTCGTCCTTGACATGCTGCTCGTTGATCATCTTGGGGGCCTTTGCTGGGAGGTCTCCCGGATAATCCTCGATACCTCTGTCGTTGTGAAGGGACAATCGTCTCCGTAGAGACGCCTTCCCTCGGAATCGCTTGATTTCAATTCCAGGTGAATATTCAGCCAAGGTATCCTCATTGACAGGATATCGATAGATGAGGTGGAGGCCGCCCCCACTTTTTGACGTCTCCGCATACGTCGGAGGCCAAGCAGAAGCAGCACGCAAATTAGCATCGAGATCTTTTTCACCGTTTTCTCCTTTCAGGTCGAAGTCAATGCATATATACTCTTCAGGCATGAGTACGTAGTGCTCGGTGGTCGGAGCGATATCGCGAAGTGTAGAATCGACATATGCCCAAGATTTTCGAGGTGTTCCATTTTCAGATGAGTACTGTGCCTTGCATCCAGCAAAGTGGTTATCAAATACAGATGGTAACCCTTGCTTCAATTCGAGCCATGGTTCACTTTTAATCGGCGACGGAACACATTCATGTGTGTCGAACTTATCACCCATAAATCCGATGAAAAGACTCCTGTAAGGCACACCGTCAACCATGATTCGATCATGGTATTCCCTAAAATACCGAGAAAGCTCAGTCTTGAACCTGTATCGTGGCATCTTATATTGAATGCCTGTTTCTTCGACATAATCCTTATAGTCGGAATATGCCTTTGCGAGCGTGATTTTATCTTCGGTTCCCCAACCGGAATACATCTCCATGACGAAGTTATACACCGGATTAGTTTCTGAAATCATGGTCCGAGATCTATAATCACGATAGTAATCAGTCCCCAGATTATGATACACATCGATGCAATGCTTAGCAATAACCCCGAGTTCCTGATACACGCCGTCTACAACAATCCGATACTCGTTCACTGGCAAGCGGTTACCCGATGGATACACATCAAGTAAACGCCTGGGAATACCCGAGTTCGCGTCTGTAATCTTGACCGGATTATTGGACGCCATAACCAGCATAGTCGAGATACGCATAGAGCGTGGCTTCTTGAACTTCTCGTTGATAAGCTGAATCTCGTTCGAGATGATCGAATTCAGACGAGTATTTGTCTCGATTCTACTCAGATCGCCGTCGTGCTCTATAGCTACCAAGGGGTCTGTCGCAAACGACGATAGTGCGAAAGAATTACTTCGCTGGGCTAGCGACTCAGAATCGAATGCCACACAATACTCTCCGAAGAGCGCTTGCATAACGTTTAGGATTGTGGATTTGCCC
>CALGZX010000132.1 GCA_937934165.1 uncultured Collinsella sp. | reverse complement strand
TCGCGTGCGTAGGGGAGTTCGGCCACCTCGTCCATCTCGTCGGTGGTGAGTGTCGCCGACGGCGGGTTCTGCACCACATAGACGCTATTGGGGTAGGGCTCTACCAGGCGATGCCCGGTGATGGGGTCCATATTCTGCTGCTGCACGTTAAAGCTGTGGGCGTAGTTGAGCTTGTCAGCGGCAAGGTCGTCCCAGCTGGGCAGCAGGTCGTAGTCGTAGACCTCGTCGAGCGAACCCGTGCGGTAAACGGTGCCGTTGATATAGGTGATCTGATCGACGGGCAGCCCCGCGTCGAGCGCGTCGGCGATCTCGACAATCGCGTGCTCGCCCATGCCGTAGATGAGGATGTCGGCGCCCGAGTCGAGCAGCACCGAGCGCTTGAGCTTATCCTGCCAGTAGTCGTAGTGGGCCAGGCGGCGCAGGCTCGCCTCGATGCCGCCGATGATGATGGGGGCGTCCTTAAACGTCTGGCGGATGAGGTTGCCGTAGACCGTGACGGCGCGATTGGGACGGCGCCCCTCCTCGCCACCGGGGGTATAGGCGTCGGTGTGGCGGCGATGCTTGGTCACCGAATAATGGTTGACCATGGAGTCCATGTTGCCGGCACTGACGAGAAAGCCTAGGCGCGGCTCGCCGAGCACGGTGATGCTGGCGGGGTCGGTCCAGTCGGGTTGGCAGATGATGCCCACTTTGTAGCCGTGCGCGTCGAGGACGCGGCTGATGATGGCCATGCCAAAGCTGGGATGGTCCACGTAGGCGTCGCCGCAGATGTAGACAAAGTCGCACTGGTCCCAGCCGCGCGCATTCATATCGGCGCGACTGACGGGGAGAAATTTGTCGCGGCCCGGGCGCCAGGGGCGGGCGGGCGCTGCCGGGGTATGAGCGGCGTGGCCGCCCTGGGCCTTGCCGCTACGCTTTTGCTGCTGGCCCTGTTTGCCCTGCTGACTGCGCTGGTTGTTCTGAGCGTGCTGAGGCTTTTTTGCCACGATCCCTCCCGGTGTTTGTATGCTGCACGTAATTGTAACCAGTCTTTTTGGGGCGGGGCTAAAAAGACTGGGGGAGTACATGAGCTGGTGAGTGAGAGCGTCGCTGAGCCAGTCGTTTGTTTCCAGACTGTGTATCTGCGCGTTGGAGAACCCGTCTCGCGCGCACGCCATGTTGTCAATGGGTTACAGTATGAACGGCGGTTATGTTTCCGCCAACGCACGAGAGGGTCGTCAACAAGGAGGATGCACGACGATGCAGCGTGCCAAACAGATATCGGAGTCTATTGAGCTGGGCATCATCTTGGCGCTCGCCGGTGGCTTTATGGACGTGTATTCGTACATTGGGCGCGACCATGTTTTCGCCAACGCGCAGACGGGCAACATCCTGCTCGTGGGTGTAAGCATCTCGGAGGGCAACTGGCAGCTGGCGGGACGCTATTTCTTCCCCGTGGTGTCGTTTGCCGTGGGCATTATGCTTGCCGACCTGGTTCACGAGCGGTTCGGCAGCGTGATTCACTGGCGCCAGGTGACGGTGTTTTTTGAAGCCGTCATCTTGCTGGGCGTGAGCTTTATCCCCGGTGGCGGTTACAACCTGCTCGCCAACTGCCTCACTTCGTTTGCCTGCGGTATGCAGGTCGAGAGCTTCCGCAAGATTCACGGTCACGGTATCGCTACGACCATGTGCATCGGCAACTTGCGCAACGCGCTGCAAAACGTGGACGATTACATCATCACCCACAGGCGCGGCTTTTTGGAAAACGGCCTGCTGTACTTTGGCGTGATCTTTATCTTTGTGTTTGGCGCCGTGTTGGGCAACTGGTGTATTGAGCGCATGGGCCTGCATGCCATCGTCGTGGCGAGCTTGCTGCTGTTTGTCGCGTTTGCCATCATGTTCATCGACCGCGAGCGCGACTTGCGCTTACGCTGGAAGGTTGCGGCCGAGGCTTGGAAAGAGGGCTGCCGAAAGTAACCGAATGCGGCAAAGGGGTTGTCCCTTTGCCGCAATATTTTTCATCATCTGTTGAAACGCTTTAACACTATTGACGTTCTCACGCGTTTTTTGTTTCAAAAGCGTTAGGATGGGACTCATAGCGTGGGGCGTAATGGATGCCCCGCACACGATGGGAGGCTATCAATGGCTAATCGTTTCGTTCTCAATACCATCTCTTATCATGGTTCCGGCGCCATCAAGGAGATCCCCGGCGAGCTCCAGCGTCGCGGCTACAAGAAGATCTTCGTCTGCTCCGACCCCGATCTGGTCAAGTTTGGCGTTACCGCTAAGGTGACCGACGAGCTCGACGCTGCCGGCATCGCTTGGAGCCTCTACTCCGAGATCAAGCCCAACCCCACTATCCAGAACGTCAAGGACGGCGTCGAGGCCTTCAAGGCCGCCGAGGCTGACGCTATCGTGACCATCGGTGGTGGCTCCTCCATGGACACTGCCAAGGCTATTGGCATCATCATCAATAACCCCGAGTTCGCCGATGTCCGCAGCCTCGAGGGCGTTGCTCCGACTAAGAACCACGCCGTGTTCACCATCGCCGTGCCGACGACCGCCGGTACCGCTGCCGAGGTGACCATCAACTACGTCATCACCGACCCCGAGAAGGTCCGCAAGTTCGTGTGCGTCGACACCAACGACGCCCCCGAGGTCGCCGTCGTCGACCCCGACATGATGGCTTCCATGCCCGCCGGCCTGACCGCTTCCACTGGTATGGACGCTCTGACCCACGCCATCGAGGGCTACACTACCAAGGGTGCTTGGGAGCTCTCTGACATGTTCCACTTTGAGGCTATTAAGCTGATCAGCGAGAACCTGCGTGACTCCGTCGCCGAGGCCAAGTCCGGCCAGCCCGGCTCCGGCCGCGAGGGCATGGCCCTTGGCCAGTATGTCGCCGGCATGGGCTTCTCCAACGTTGGCCTGGGCATCGACCACGCAATGGCTCACACCCTGTCCGCTCACTACGACACCCCGCACGGCGTCGCTTGCGCCATGCTGCTGCCGATCGCCATGGAGTTCAATAAGCCGGTTTGCGCCGAGCGCCTGGCCAAGGTCGCCGTCGCTATGGGCGTTGACACCACGGACATGAGCACCGACGAGGCTGCCGACGCCGCTATCGCCGCCGTCAAGCAGCTTTCCGCCGACGTGAACATCCCGCACGTCTGCGAGGCCATGAAGGCTGATGAGATCGAGGTCCTGGCCAAGGACGCCATGGCCGACGCCTGCTTCCCGGGTAACCCGCGCGAGGCAACGCTCGACGACGTCATCGAGCTCTTCAAGAAGATCTGCCCGGCTGCCTAACTTGGTTCGGCGGGCCCCTGCCCGTTAGCCCCACAATCGTCCTCGGACATGTCGGAAGCCCCCGCTGCGCACTTC
>CALGZX010000131.1 GCA_937934165.1 uncultured Collinsella sp. | reverse complement strand
GGGCGCGGCCTGTGAGATTTATCGCGAGTTCCGCACGAGCCGAAGAGCACTTAATGTGCTCTTCGTGCGAGCAGGACTGTAGAGCAGGAAATCTCACAGGCCGCGCCCGGCCCTCTGTGGGCGAGCAAGCGGACGACAAACACATCTGTCCAATAATTCGTCTGAAACATAATGAAAAACCGTTTGATGTGAGTTAATATAAAGAACGTCGTGAATCTGACTCCTGCCACATGCATGACAGGGGTTAAACACAAAAAGGAGTCAATTATGGTTTCTGAGAAGGCTACCCTCGTTAATCCTCAGGGTCTGCACATGCGTCCGGCTGGTCTGTTCGCCTCCACCATGGGCAAGTATGCCTGTGACGTGACGGTCGTTACCCCCGAGAAGGAGGTCAACGGCAAGTCCCCGATGGCCCTCATGGCTGCTGGTATCCCCTGCGGCACCGAGGTCGAGGTCAAGTGCGACGGCGCTGACGAGGCCGAGGCTCTGGCTGCTGCCATCGAGCTCATCAAGAGCGGTCTTGGCGAGTAGAACTCAAACGGGTCGCATGTTGAACATCTAAGTTCATATTTGGGGGCGCAGTGACCTGTTGTAAGGTAGCTGCGCTCTTTTGTCATGGATATGGCAAAACGCTTTATCACATGACACGGAGAGAGGAATGGGAATGTATCAGGGAGTCAACGCTTCCGAGGGCATCGGTATCGGTACCGTCATGGTTGCCGTCGATCCCGACTTGACGTTTGAGCCGCACGAGGTTGCTGATTCGGCAGCAGAGAAGGAGCGCTATCAGTCCGCTCTTTCGGTCTTCTGCGAGAAGACCCAGGCTCAGGCCGACCACATGAAGGAGACGGTGGGCGAGGCCGAGGCCGAGATCATGAGCGGACACATTGTCTTGGCTCAGGACCCGGGCATGACCGACGCCATCAACGCCGCCATTGACGGCGGTACCTGCGCCGAGCAGGCGCTCATGGACACCTCGACCATGTTCGAGAACATGTTCCTGTCTATGGACGACGAGATGTTCCGTCTGCGCGCGGCCGACATCGCCGACATCCGCACCGGTATTCTGGCCGAGCTGCTGGGCAAGGAGGTCGTCGACCTCTCCGTCCTGCCCGAGAACACTGTCGTTGTCGTGCACGACCTCACGCCGTCCATGACCGCCACGATCGATAAGGCCCACGTTGCCGGTATCGTCACCGAGACCGGTGGCCGCACGTCGCATTCCGCGATTATTGCGCGCGCCCTTGAGATCCCGGCTGTCCTTTCGGTTTCCAACAGCTGCACCGCGCTGCGCAACGGTATGACCGTTGTCGTCGACGGTGGCAAGGGTATCGTTGAGGCCGATCCCGACGAGGAGACGCTCGCTGCCTACACCGCCAAGGCCGAGGCCTTCGCTGCCGAGAAGGCAGCCCTCGAGGCCTTCCGTGGCAAGCCGTCCGTGACTGCCGATGGCATCAAGAAGATCATCGCCTGCAACATCGGTAACCCCGATGACGTGCCCAACGCGCTCGATCACGACGCCGAGGCCATCGGTCTGTTCCGCTCCGAGTTCCTGTTCATGGACTCTGCTGAGCTTCCTTCCGAGGAGGAGCAGTTCAACGCCTACCGTAAGGTCGCCAGCGCGCTCAAGGGTGCTCCGGTCATCATCCGCACGCTCGATGTGGGCGGCGACAAGGAGATTCCGTATCTGCACATGGTCAAGGAAGATAACCCCTTCATGGGCTTCCGCGCCGTGCGTTACTGCCTGGCCAATCCCGACCAGTACAAGGTCCAGCTCCGCGCTCTGCTGCGCGCTAGCGCCTTCGGTGACGTCAAGATCATGATCCCGCTCGTCACCTGCGTCGAGGAGGTCTTGGCTGTCAAGGAGCTCGTCGAGCAGTGCAAGGCCGAGCTGACCGAAGAGGGTCGAAAGTTCAACGAGAACATCGAGGTCGGCATTATGGTCGAGACGCCCGCCGCTTCGCTGCTCGCAGACCGTCTTGCCGAGGTCGCCGACTTCTTCTCCATCGGCACCAACGACCTGATCGGCTACACCATGTGCGCCGACCGTGGCAACGACACCATCTCCAACCTGTACCAGGTGTACTATCCCGCCGTGCTCCGCTCGCTCAAGAACATCATCGAGAGCGGCGTGAAGGCCGGCATCATGGTCGGTATGTGCGGCGAGGCCGCTGCCGATCCGCTGCTCGAGCCGCTGCTGATCAGCTGGGGCCTGGAGGAGTTCTCGATGAGCGCTCCGTCGATCCTGCGCGCCCGCAAGACCATCAGCCAGTGGACCAAGGCCGAGTGCGACGAGCTCGCCGAGAAGGCGCTCGCCTGCAACACCGCCGCCGAGGTCAAGGCACTGCTCGAGTCCGCAGCTCGCTAATTTGGTATCAGAGGTAACCGCGTGGTCGGAATGGGCCGGCCACGCGGCCCTCACATATACAGGGGGTACTGTAAATGTTCTACACGCTAACCGCTAACCCGGCTGTCGACATGACGGTTTCGAGCTCTCCGCTCGAGCCCGACGAGAACGTCCGCACCGGCTCGGCCAGCTACACGGCTAACGGCAAGGGCCTCGACGTGTCCTTCGCCTTTAAGAAGATGGGCGTCGACACCGTCGCGCTCGGCTTCTTCGCTGGCTTCACGGGCAAGTTCATCGTCGAGGAGGTCATGAACCTGGGTTGCCTCTGCCGCCCGGTCTGGACCGACGGTATCACGCGCATTAACACCTACGTCAACGATGGCCAGCACGAGTACGGCATCCTGAACCCGGGTGCTCCGATCACGCCGCAGCACCAGGAGGAGCTCTACAACATCCTGGACACCGCGGGCGATCTCGAGTGCCTGATCGTTTCCGGCTCCGTGCCTCCCAAAGCTACGCCTGACTTCCTGGCTCAGGTCATGGAGCACGCTCAGGCTCGTGGCGCCGACGTCGTCCTGGACCTGTCCTCCGACAAGCTCAAGGAGCTCGCTCACAAGAAGCCGCTGCTCATCAAGCCGAACCATCACGAGATGAAGGCCATCTTCGGCGTGCCGGTCGACACCGACGACGAGGTTCGCGTTGCCATGAAGATGGCTCACGACGCTGGCGTTCAGAACGTGCTGCTCACCCGTGGTAGCCGCGGCGACGCTTACTTCTCCAACGGCGAGGACATCTGGTACGCCAAGCGTGAGTTCAACATCAAGCTGGTTTCTTCCGTCTGCGCCGGCGACTGCACCCTCGCTGCGTTCCTGCACAAGTGGTACAGGGATCGCGACAACGTCGAGGAGGCCATGAAGCTCGCTATGGCCACCGGCGCCAACGTTGCCGAGTCCGTCGGCATTGGCGACTTTGGTCACGTCGACGAGTACAGCAAGCGCGTTGCTGTCCGCAAGCTCGATCGTCAGTAATCGAAACGCGACATATTCGTGCGCATGCGGCGCCCCGGTTTCGGCCGGGGCGCCTTTTTTGTTTCTTCATGGGGGTGGAGATGTCCTGCCGTACTTCATCGCTTCCACACCGTTCACCGAGTTGTCCTAGCCTTTTACCGATGCGTGGAATATACTTTCATTAACACGTTGCTTCGTGAAAGGAACATTCATGATTTACACGCTCACTGCAAATCCCGCCATTGACTACAACATCGCCTGCGACGGCCTTGCTGCCAACACTGTCACGCGTACCCGCAACGCGGTCTACACGCCCAACGGCAAGGGTCTTAACGTCTCGTTCACTCTCGATCACTACGGTGTCGACACCACGATTCTGGGCTTCTTCGCTGGCTTCTCGGGCGAGTTTATCGTCAAGGGCGCCGAGGCCCTGGGCGTGCCCGTCAAGCCCGTGTGGACCGACGGCATCACGCGCGTCAACGTGTTCCTCAATGCCGGCCCCGACACCGAGTACAACATGGTCAACGCCGGTGCCGCCATCAACGAGGCTAACGAGCAGGAGATGTTTGAGCTTATCGATTCGCTCGATGACATGACCTGCTTGGTCATTAGCGGCTCGCTGCCTCCTAACACTTCCGAGGGCTTCTTGGCCGAGGTCCTGCGCCGTGTAAAGGCCAAGGGGGCCGAGTTCGTGCTCGATATCTCGAGCCATCAGCTGGCAGACCTCATTGCCATGGAGCCGCTGCTGATCAAGCCCAATGACGACGAGCTGCTCGACATCTTTGGCATCAAGGTGAGCGGTGGCGACGACGAGTCCGTCAAGGGCGCTATGGCCGAGCTGCATGCCAAGGGCGCCAAGAACGTGCTGCTGACCCTCGGTGGCGCCGGCGCGTACTTCTCCAACGGCGAGCACATCTGGTTTGCCAACCGCACCTTCGACGTCAAGCTGCTGTCGACTGTGTGCGCCGGCGATTCCTCGCTCGCTGCCTTCCTGTCCTTGTGGCACGACGCCCCCGAGCGCGTCGAGGACGCCCTGCGCCTTTCGATGGCCACTGGCGCCAACGTGGTCGAGTGCCCCGGTCTGGGTGATTTTGCCAAGGTGGACGAATATAAGAAGCACATCGAGGTTCGCCAGGTCTGCTAGCAGCATCGATACGTCGTTGCCGAACACCCGCTTTGGATTACCAAGGCGGGTGTTTTTTGCGCGCTGAACGTATGTGGCGTCTGCTGTCTCGCTTTATCGAATCGACGACGCGATTGCGTGTGCGCGCTTTCTCGTTTCTTGTTAGACTTCTTGAGAACCATCGATTAACGCTCACAAGTGCAGGAGGCCATAGGCATGTGCAATGTTTCGCTCAACGGTACTCAACCGTCCGATGCGTCCCTGCGCGTCCTGCGCGCGCTTGAGGCGGCTGGTCTTGAGGCTTGGTACGTAGGCGGTTGGGTACGCGACGCCCTGATGGGGTACCCCAGCCACGATGTTGATATGTGCTGTAGCGGCCTGTGGCAGGAGTCCAAAGCGGCGCTCGAGGCCGCCGGCATCGCGGTTGTGGAGTCGGGCATTAAATTTGGCGGAATCACGGCTATTTCCGATGGCGAGCGTATCGAGGTCACCACGTACCGTCTGGATGGCTTCTATACCGATGGGCGCCATCCCCAGAGTGTGGAGCGTGCCGCCTCGCTCGAGGACGATCTGGCGCGCCGCGACTTTACCGTCAATGCCATGGCCTGGCATCCCGAGCGCGGGCTTGTCGACCGCTACGACGGCCAGGGTGACTTGGAGCGCAAGCTGATTCGCGCTGTCGGCGATCCCAAACGTCGTTTTAACGAGGACGCGCTTCGCATGCTGCGCGCGGTGCGTTTTGCCTGCCGTCTGGATTTTATGATTGAACCCGCGACCAAACAGGCGCTGGCCGAATGTGCGCCGCTGCTCAATGCCGTGGCGCGCGAGCGCGTGGGTATTGAGCTTGAGGGCATCCTTTCGACCGGTCATGGGGGAGACGCGATGCTGCGCTACCCCGAGCTTATTTGCGCCGCCGTGCCCGAGCTCGCTGCGGGTAGGGGCTTTGACCAGCGCAGTGTCTATCATGCGTTTAACGTCTACGTGCATATCGCCCGTGTGCTGACGGTGGCGGGGGAGCTCGCGCTGTGTGACGGCGTCGCGCCCTCGTCGAGCCTTATGTGGGCGGCGTTTTTGCACGATGTGTCCAAGCCCGAGTGCTTCACGGTCGACCATGCCGGTAGCGGACACTTCTACGGTCATCCCGAGCTCGGCGCCAAGAAGGCGCGCGTCATTATGGATCGCCTGGCGCTCTCGCACGACTTGGTGCGCGACGTGTGTCTGCTCATCAAATACCATGATAAGCCGCTGCGCCCCGAGCGCTCCTGTCTGCTCAATATGATGCGCGCGCTTTCGGGTGAGGGCGTCGACACGGCCCGCCTGATTGACGAGCTCATGGACCTTAAGCGTGCCGACACACTTGGCAAGGCCCCGTCGTGCTTCTATTACGTTGAGACGATTGAGGAGATGCGCGCGATGGCGCACGAGCTGCTGAGGGCGGGGGAGCCCTATACGCTCAAGATGCTCGCCATCAACGGCGGCGACCTGATCCGTGCCGGAGTCAAGCCCGGGCCGGAACTGGGGCAGCTTCTCAACTCCGTCCTCGACGCCGTGATCGAAGACGATTTTCCCAACGAGCGCGAAGCTCTTTTGGTCCATCTCAACTTGAATTAGCTACCCAGTTTACCTGCGTGTTCCATAACCTGCCGACAATTTTTCGGCAATTTGGAATTTCTTCTTGCGCTGACGTTTTTTGTCCCGTAATATATTTCTACGCAGCACGGTAGTGCAGATGTCATGTGGCCCGTTCGTCTAGCGGTTTAGGACGCCGCCCTCTCAAGGCGGAGATCACCAG